>JABDKG010000035.1 GCA_013002305.1 Hellea sp. | reverse complement strand
ATCGCCGTGCCGCTGGCCGTCTTCGGCTTTGTCAATCCGCTGATCGCCGCGCTGGCAATGTCGGGATCCTCTATGATTGTCACCTTAAATGCGCTAAGGCCTATGCGGTCATGACAGCACTTTTCTGGTTGATACCGATTGCCATTGGATTAGGCCTTTTAGGCCTCAAGGCCTTTTTCTGGTCGGTTAAAAACGGTCAGTTCGATGACGCGAAGGGCGACGCCCAGCGTATATTAACCGACGAAGATTTCCCGATCATTGAAGATTAAAATGCGCCCCGTCTTCCCGCATTGCCGAGGGCGGGCAGGTCTGATCCGTTAATCAAAGTCCTTTTGCCATTGCACCGAAACGCGTTGAGTTTCGCCGGGCGCCGTTTCGGCCTCGACGGCAATATTGCTGCGCGGGGTCCATTCAATTGCCAGCCCCGGCGTGCCTTCGGCGGATCCCCTGACCTCGACATAGACATTATCGGATAAATATTTTCCGGTCGTTAATTGGGTCTGTCCCGTATCCGATTGCCCGAAATCCAGCGTGTCGAGACCCAGTGCATTTTCAATCCCGCCGAGCAAGTCAAATCCGCCGCCGCCCGATAATTGCGCCAGTGCCGCCGCCAGGCGCGCCGTCTCGATCGTCGTGAGTTGTGATGCCGAGCGGCCAAACAAAATCCGGGAGACGATTTCATCATCCGGTAATGTCGGAACCGAGGAAAGCCGGATTTCCGGGCGCTCGAGCGTTCCGACGACATTGACCGTCGCGGTCAGGTCCGATGTCTCGCGTATCGCCACAACATCCAAACGTGATTGCATGATCTCGTCGCGGAAATCCACCTGACTTTCATCGAGCACAAAAGGCTTGCCAAGAAAATTGAACTTGCCCCGCGTCACAATCGCTTCCCCGCTTAGCTGGGGGTCATAAAACGCGCCGGTCACGCGCATATCCAGCGACATGGACGCATCGACGCCGCGGCCCGTAAGCTTTATACGGCTGGGCGATGTGATACCGATATTTAACTCAGTGCTACGCCTCTCGGGCTCAAATGTTGGTTCCTGCGCGCCGGAAAAGTCAACGTCAAGCGTTGGCCGTTTATTGGGGCTAAACCGGTCAATGTCGACATTGGCGTCATCGACAATAAGATCCCCGCCCAGCTTTAGCCTGCCGCCGTCATGGCGCAATTCCAGTGCACCGCTAACAGCCGCATATCCTTCGCGCCGATCAACCAGGCGGATATTATTTGCCGATAATTGAACGGCGCTCCCATCTTCAAAGCCAATATCCATCTCGCCGCCGCCGGTTAGAGTTCCGCCTTTCGGTCCGGTAGCGGACAGATTTTGCAGTCTTATGGTCCGTCCGGAGAATGTCGCTCTTGCAGACAATTGATTTAATATTAATCCCATATCGCCCTGCTCTACAGCCCCGCCCGTCAGAGATAGCGAGCCCGTGACGCCATTTTCCTCAATCGGCAATGTGTAGAGCAAATCAACATTGAGTAGGCCGTCAATTTGCGTTGCCGGGGGCAAGAACAGTTCCGCGGCAGACCCGACCTCGCCGCGAAACTGGATTTTTCCGGACAGAGGTTCGGCCAGTGGCCAGACGATAAATGGCGCGCTCGCTAATGTTGTGACGACGCCTTTTATCGTCGCATCACCGGTCAGGCTCTCCGACAGGCTCGCCGCGTTGGCCGACAAAACATTGTCGATAATTTGTGCCGAGAAGGACAAATCCAGAGGCTCTGAGTCGCTGCCGGGTTGCCGGGCGCCGATAATTTTGCCGGTTGCCCGCAGATCAAATCCAGATCCCTTGAGCGTAAATTCCGCATTTGCTGACACCCGGCCTTCCAGTCCAGCCTGTCCGCGCAGATTCATAATATTGGCGACCCTCAAATTCGATACGCCAATCACAAGCGCGTCGCTAGCGGGATCGAGATGAAACGATAATTGTCCGCCGAAAACTTCAACATCGCCGCGCGCCGCAATGCCGCCGCTGGTCCGGCTCAGCATCACAGGGGATTGGCTTTCAAAGCGATAATCCCCGAGATTACCCTTAACGTTCAGGGAAGTGGTGGCCGCGCTGGAGTTTAAATCCGGGGTCAGATCTGCCAGGCCCGATAAGTCTAGCCTAAGCGGCCGATCGACAGAAGCGATCCGGCTATTGCTGTCAAACTGCAAATCATAGCTTACCGCCTCGCGCGGTCCCTTGGCCGAGATGGTCAACGTGCCATCCGTCAGCGGGCCCATTGCAATATCTGAAATGCTACCGCCAATATCAACCGAGCTGCCTGTAAGATTAATGTCCAAATCGATGGCGCCTGCCGGCAGGTAAAGCGACGGGTCCCCGGATAGTTTCAGCTGGCCTGTCAGCGTTGAAAGGTCTGACTGCTCGCCGGATAATGATCCGGCCACATTTAAATTCCCAAAATCAAACCGGCCACGCTCGACCTGCCAATCGCCCTGTTGATACGCCAGAGATACATCGACCAGAACAGCCTCACCTTTGCTGGTGCCCGCCGCGTTTATATCGCCGAGAAATCCGCCATTCCGGTAAACGCCTTTGATGCTATATTCGACATTCTCGGCCGTGTAATCTCTGATCGTCATGGCCGGACTAGTGCCGGCGGAGTCAATGGTAAAATCATCGGCCCGGCCCGACAATTGCGCCGTGCCATCGGCGGTTTCGACGGTCACCTGTCCAATTGTGAACTCGCCCGTCTGATAGGATAGGCCGGCCTTGAAAGTGCTGTCAAAATTATACCGGACATTTCCGCGAACCTGCAACCGATCACCCGTCGCCGTAAAGTTCCTAAAATTTATGCCATTGCCATTTTCGACATCGCCCGAAGTCGAAAATGAGACGCTCGGGCCGGCCAATTGCGGCACAGGCCGGGGCAATATATCAAAGTTGCCTGCGTTTCCGTTTGCCGTGAAGCCCAGCTTGCCTTGATTGATATTCAGAGTAAACTTGCCCGATAAATCAGCCGGGAGCGAGTCCAGCAATGTTCCTTTGCCAAGCTGGAAGTTTCCCGAGAATTGCGATGTTTTCCGGTTAAGTGAACTGTCACCACTGCCGCGCAGTGTGAGGCCGGGCATGCGTATATCCGCGCTGGAAAACAGAAAGTTTCTATCTTCCAGACTATAGCGGCCGACAAGATCAATTTGCGGCTGATCGGCCGTCCATCTGGCGAGCGGTTCGGACGCGCCAACCGCGCCAATCAGCTTGGCATCAAATAGAAATATGTCCTGATCAAGTGCAAGTTTGGCCGGGCCGGCAATCGATTCCACACGGTATTTTCCATATCGCAAATCCGAGGCTTCGACCCGCCCGGTAAATTCGAAAGTTTCCGAATAGGCGCCCTCGCCCGACAGTGTAACCGTCTCGACAAATATAGGACTATCGGGCTGGTTTTCGAACGGCTTTTGCAGGGTAAAATCAAATTGGGGAAATGCATATCCCCCATCCACCGCCATTGCCGTGAAGGCAGCGCCGACCTTCGGCGCGCGGATTGACCCGCGGACCCGCCGGTCCCGATCCTGACTGTCATAGGTCGCGACAATGTTGGTTTCGCCGCCAAGATAGCCGGCGATCGGCGCGAATTGAGGGAAAAGGCCGGGCTCGGCGCGCGCGTTTATCGTAAATATATCGCCGGACTTCACAATATCGCCGGTCAAGAGATCGCGCGCCCCGAGACGGGCGCTAATATCGGTTTTAAGATCGCGCTCTATGCCCTGCGTACCAAGCTTGGCGCGCAAGGTCTCCGGACCTTGAAAACCCAGTGCCGACTTGATCAATCCCCCGGGCTTTGCGGTAATGTCCGCCGCGCCCATGAGGAGACTGTCAGGAGACCACGTCAGATCAATATCGGCAAGGTCCAAAACTTGAGACCCGTTCGATTGGGCCTTTAGCGCCAATAAGCCGCCGCCGGGGCCGTGACGGACTTTGCCGCTTGCGCGGATTGCCATGGTCTGAACCGCGAAAAATTCGCGCAGGGTTAAGGCCGGGACATCAAAATTATCAACATTGTAACGCTTTATACGGTTGTTGGACCCGCCGGCTGTTTCGACAAGGTCCGGTTGGCGAAATATATCCGCCGACTGAATTTTAAGGTCGTTTACCGCTAAAGTGCCATTCAAAAGCGCGGCCGGCGACCAATCAACGGACACGTTATGCGCGATGGCCCAAACGCCCCGGCCATCAGAAATTTCAATCTGGTCAAGCTGAAAATCCCCCAAAAGATCACCGTCAATATGCGTCAGACGGATGGATTGTCCGAGCGGGCTCATCGCCTCGATTTTTGATTGAACGTAATTATGACCCCAGCTGCTACGCATAAAAAGGCGGGCCGCCACATAAAGGGCGAGCAGAAACAGCACCGCAACGACCAGTGCCATGACGATCCGCCGGGGCCAGAGGGGTTTTATATTGTCTAACTTTGCCATCAGAATGACTGCCCGATAGAAATATAGATCTGGAATTTCTCATCCCGTTCCGAGGGATTTAAGGGCACGCCGACATCCAGCCTCAAGGGCCCGGCCGGCGTCATATAGCGCGCGCCAATACCCGCGCCGATCCGCAGATTGTCAAATTCCGGATATTCAGCATCGGAAACATTGCCAAAATCCAGAAATCCGACCATCCCGATTTTGTCATTATACCGCCAGCGACCCTCAACGGATCCGTCGAGCAAAGAGCGGCCCCCGAGCGGGTTGGCATCCTCGTCAAAGGGTCCAATCGCCTGATAGGTATATCCGCGAACGCTCCCCCCGCCTCCAGCGTAAAACCGCGCATCCGCCGGGACTTGCTCCGCCGCCGCGCCGACCAAAGTTCCGGCGCGCAATCGTCCGGCCGCTACAAATCTGGCACTCTCTCCGAACGGAAAATAGGCGCGGCCCTGAACCACCGACCGGGCATAAGGCAAGGCATTGCCACCCCCGAACGCGTAAGTTGGAATGATTCGGCCTTCGGCGCGCCACCCTTTGCGCGGATCCAGCAGGCTGTCCGATTGATCAATACCGATACCGGCATAGGCGGATAGTGTCTGGAAATCTTCGCGCCTGTCCGGGCTTTCTTCTCTGATATATTGGGCGTTGACCCCGAAATAATAATTCAGCCGGGGTCCTTGAATGACTTCAATTCCGGCCCCGAATTTAGCAAGTTGCTGGTCAAACGCATCCGTATTTTCATCTTTCAATGTTGCCAGCAGCACCAGGCCTTTCCCGTAACCCAGCTCGTTGGGGCGGCGCCAGATCAGATTGGCCCCGATCTCGCGTTCGGCAAGCCTGGCCTCGGCGATCAGCAAATCTCCGCGCCGGGTCGCATTTCGCCGGGTGAGTTCCGCATTGACGCCAAACCCTTCATTGGTGCCATAATTAGCACCAAGCGCGATGGTGTTCTTCGGCCGCTCTTCCAGCTCCAGAATAATGTCGTAAATTGCGTCACCGCCTTCCGAGACACTGACGGGCTGCGGGCTCAGGCGGGCCAGACTTTTATCAAACAGCCGGGTTTCGGCCAGCCGGGAGTTAAACAGTGCGAGCTTGGCCGGATCATAAAGCCGGCCGGATTCTGTCGGGTTTAAGCGCGCCAGATAAGAGGCTTTGGTGCGAATGTTGCCGCCGGGATATTGCACCGCGCCGAACCGCACTTTCGGGCCAGATTGCACATTATACCGGACACTGATGGTCGCGGTGTCCTTGTCGCCGATAACATCCCGGTCCATGACCTCGCCAAAGGGATAGCCGAGCTCCCGTAGCTTGAGGCCAAGTACCCGCTCCGCGTCAATAATTTCGGCCGGTACGGCGGATTGGCCCGGCCGCACAGTCAGGCTGTCAGATAATTGCGCCCGGTCTTCGGTACGGGCGCGATCGTCCCTATAATTAATCTCCGCGCGACCGATGGTAAAAAGCGGCCCGGAATCGACCGCCAGCATAGGGACGGCTTGCCCATCAATTTCCCCGACAGACACGCTGATCAAGGGCGCGTAATAGCCAAAAGCATTGAGTGTGTTCTCGACGATTGCCTTGGAGCGCTTGGCTTGCCGGCGGGCCTGCAACGGCGTTTCCGGCGGCGCATCATCGGGCAATGCCTCGATCACAGCCTCGCGGATCACTGCTGGCGGCGCCGGGGTGAAGTCGACCTTTACGTTTTGCGCCAGGCCGGCCGGCGCCAACAAAATGGCGATCACGAGGCCGGCGAGGAAAGCGGCGCCTCTTGGGATTTGAAACAAGTATGCCATAAATTTTAATTGTTTTTCTAACCGACTAACCATTGGGCGCCGCAATCGTTCCCTGTCAAACACGGCAAAATAGTCAAGCCGTCCAGCGTTTCACCGGATAGGAGCGTGTCAAGGCGCGCGCTTTTGATAGGTTCGGGTTTTTGAGATAAGACCAAACGGCGTATCCGGTCCTGCCTGCGGGACATTTGATCTGACGGGGCTCTGTCTTAACCCGCCAACTTCATAAAGTCCTGCATCAAATCGGCCTGCTTATCCTTTAGCTGAGCGAACTTTTCGATGATTTGGTTGACGTCGTCTTCAGTGTGGGCGGCGGAGAGAGAGATACGCAATAGCGAGCTGGATTGGGGGGTTCCGGGGGGGACGGCTAGATTGACGTAGAGACCGTTTTCCAGGAGCCAATTCCATTCCATGGCGCAGATCACCTCGTTGGGGCGGCGGGCGGCGATGACGGGGCTAGGCTCGGCGCAGAGATCGTAACCAAGTTTATCAAGACCGGCGTGGAGCTGCTCGGCGCGGGCCCAGATATCGTCTCTGAGCTGCTTGCCCATAGGCGAGTTAATCTTGCCAACGGCGGTCAGGGCCGCCGTGATATTGGACGGGGTCGGCGACGCCGTAAACAGATAAGGCCGCATGACTTTACGGGCGATTTCAAATTCCGGATGTTTGGAGACACAAAAGCCGCCGATGGAAGCAAGACTTTTCGAAAATGTCCCGGCGATGAAATCGACCCGGTCAAGCACGCCCTGGGCTTCGGCAAGGCCGCAGCCGGTTTCGCCGAACACGCCGTAGGAATGCGCCTCGTCAATATAGAGATAGCCGCCATGTTTGTGGGTCACGTCGAGAAATTCGTCGATCGGCGCGATATCGCCAAACATCGAATAGAGCCCTTCGATGATCACGAAAAAGTCGCCCTTTTTCTCTTTGACGCGGCTCATGCGCTTGTCGAGATCTTCGGGTGAATTGTGGCGAAAGCGAATGGT
>JABDKG010000034.1 GCA_013002305.1 Hellea sp. | reverse complement strand
TTCATTACGGACCCTATGGCCAACAGACCCCCGATGATCAGTGCCGGAAGATATTTTTCTTTCGAAATTTTGGTTGATACCCACCCGCCAAACACAGCCGCCAGAACATATCCCAGCAATACCAGATACATCGCTGTATCCGGCAAGCCGGCTATATGTTCTTTCATCGCCGCTTTATCCTGCATCGAAACGCCATCCGGCAAAGGGTAGATTTGCATCGAAACGAGCTGCACCGCGACAATGGTTATAAACGCGAAAATAATACCGGCCACAACACCAAAAATGCGGGGTTTTGTCATTAGGTCAGAATGCCTTTGGCGATTTTTCGCTTGGACACGATGACTTCGACGATTCCCATGCCGATGACAATAACAGGCATGACCCAAAACGGCATCTTTGACGCCTCTTGAACTTCACTGTTCATGAAGACATAGCTAAAACTCACGATCGCTGACAAAAGCGACAAGACAAACAGTGGGAACGCGACTTTCTTGCGCATCAAAAACATAATCGCGCCCAAAAGCCCGACCCAGACGGCGATCGCAAAAGTACCCGTGACCCAAGTTGGAATGGTCGGTCGTAGCGCCAGCATGGCTTCGCCGAATCCTTCAGCGTAAGCTTCGTCTGACATGGTCATTTCCATGACATACATGTAGCAGCCAAAAGCGTTCCAAAGCAGGAAAAGGCCGGCAACAGCCCAAAATAATGTTGGTATGGTTTTTTGTTCAGACATAAAACTCTCCCCTTTTATGTGGGCAGAGAATAGCTTTTTCTAGGAAATCGGTAAAGCCGCTAAATTAAATATCCAAAAGAAGGCGTTCAGGGTCTTCCAAACATTCCTTGACCCGCACCAGAAACGTCACCGCTTCTTTACCGTCAACAATCCGGTGGTCATAGGAAAGCGCCAGATACATCATCGGGCGAATGACAATTTCATCGTCGACCACAACAGGCCGCTTTTCAATTTTATGCATGCCCAGAATGCCGGATTGCGGCGGGTTCAATATTGGGGAGCTCATGAGAGAGCCGTAAACGCCGCCATTTGACACGGTGAAGGTTCCGCCGCTCATATCCGCCATCGACAATGCACCCTCGCGGGCTTTTGTCGCCAGCGCAGACAGGCCTTTTTCAATGCCGCCCAAAGATAATGTATCGCAATCGCGCAGCACGGGTACGACCAAGCCTTTGTCGGTGCCGACCGCAACGCTGATATCATAATAGTTTTTGTAGATGATGTCGGTACCGTCGATTTCCGCGTTGACGTTTGGAACATCTTTTAGGGCCTGGACACAGGCTTTGATGAAAAAGCTCATAAAACCGAGCTTGATGCCGTGTTTTTGAATGAACGCTTCTTTATATTCTTTCCGCAGCGACATGATCTCGGTCATATCCGCTTCATTATAGGTCGTCAGCATAGCCGCGGTGTTCTGGGCCTCTTTGAGGCGGCGGGCGATCGTCTGGCGAATACGGGTCATTCTCACCCGTTCTTCGCGCGGATGATCGGCGCGCGGCGCTTTGGCGGCAGCAGGTGCGGGCGCTGGGGCAGGAGAAGGCGCAGGAGAAGGCGCAGGAGCCGGCGCCGGACTATCTTTAGCTTTGAGCGCGTCGCCTTTGGTAATCCGGCCATCCTTGCCCGTGCCCTGAATAGAGCCGGCATCGAGATTATTTTCTGTGATGACACGCTGCGCGGACGGCATCGCAATATTCCCGGAGCCGCCACTGTTCGCCGCAGCGACAGGCTGGTTCTGCGTAGCTTCGGTTACGACATCTTTAGCCGGGGCAACGTCGCCACCGCTCGCGCCGACTTGCAGCACCGCCAGCGTGTCGCCGATCTTGGCGGTTTCG
Source organism: Hellea sp. (assembly GCA_013002305.1). Classification (GTDB taxonomy): domain Bacteria; phylum Pseudomonadota; class Alphaproteobacteria; order Caulobacterales; family Maricaulaceae; genus JACOMS01. Next base: position 13,410 of record JABDKG010000034.1, on the reverse strand, counting down.
CCAACGCCGATCAGTATCTTTTCAAGTACGCCCGATTCCGGCGCGACCAGTTCCTGAGCCGCCTTGTCGGTTTCAAGCTCGACAATCGCTTCATCCTTGGCAACCGCGTCGCCGGGCTTTTTCATCCAGTTGGCAACGGTCACCTCGGAAACGCTTTCCCCGACATTCGGCACCTCAATATTAAGCGGCGTTCCGCCGGAGGGAGCCGCGTCGGCCTTTGGCTCGGGCTTAGGCGCAGATTTTGCGGCCGGTTCGGATTTGGACGCTGATTTTTCTGGCTCTGCCTTTGTAGATGCATCGCCCGCTGAGAGGCGCGCGATTAGAGCTCCCACAGCTGCGTTTTCGCCTTCGGCGACGACGATTTCGGATAATACACCATCTTCCGGCGCAACCAGTTCCTGCGCAGCCTTGTCCGTCTCAAGCTCGACAATTGCTTCGTCTTTCTTGACGGCGTCGCCGACCTTTTTAAACCAGGTCGCGATCGTGACCTCGGAAACGCTTTCGCCAACATTTGGAACGGTAATATCAGTCATGGTCTTACTCTATGTCGCAAGGGCTGCGTCGATAACAGCCTTTTGTTCTTTTTTATGCTTAGTTGAAATTCCGGTCGCCGTCGAGGCCGCAGGCGGACGCCCGACATACCGCGAACGGGTGGATTTCGCGCCAATTTCAGCGAGGGTTTCTTCGATAAAGGGATCGATAAAGGCCCAGCTGCCCATATTCTTCGGCTCTTCTTGGCACCAGACCATATCGGCATTTTTAAACCGCTTAAGTTCGGTTGCCATCGCGTCATCCGGATAGGGGTAGAGCTGTTCAACCCGCAGCAAGTAAATATCTTTGATGCCGCGCTCCTCACGTTCTTTGAACAGCTCAAAATAAATCTTGCCGGAACACAAGACGACCCGCCTTATTTTACTATCGGCAACAAGTTTTATCTCGGTGGTTTCAGGCTTATATTGCGCGTCATCCCAAAGCACCCTGTGGAAGAAAGTCCCTTCCGCCATTTCGCTCAGGGTCGACACACATAAAGGATGGCGCAGCAGGCTTTTCGGGCTCATAACAATCAGCGGCTTGCGAAATTTGCGGTGGATTTGGCGGCGCAGCGCATGGAAATAATTTGACGGCGTCGTGATGTTTACGACCTGCATATTATCCTCAGCGCACATTTGTAGGTACCGCTCTAGACGGGCCGACGAATGTTCCGGGCCCTGCCCTTCATAGCCGTGCGGCAGAAGCATAACGAGGCCTGACATGCGCAGCCATTTTTGTTCGGCCGAACTGATGAACTGGTCGACCATAACCTGCGCGCCATTGGCGAAGTCGCCAAATTGAGCTTCCCAGATCGTCAGGGCATGGGGCGCTGCCCCTGAAAATCCATATTCAAAACCCAGCACCGCTTCTTCGGAAAGATGCGAGTTCATAACCTGATAATATTCCTGATTGTCAGACAGATTATTCAGCGGCGTATATTTAGTCCCATTTTCCTGATCGATAAAGTTGGACTGTCGCTGCGAAAAAGTTCCGCGCTCGCTGTCTTGGCCGGACAGGCGCACCGGGTGACCTTCCAGTACAAGGGACCCAAACGCCAAATGTTCGGCCAGCCCCCAATCAATGTCAGTGCCTTGTTTGATTTTATCGGCCCGGCTCTGGATAATGCGTTTCAAAGTCCGGTGAATATTAAAACCATCCGGAATATGCGTGATTTTTTCGCCAATATTTTTGAGCGTATCAATATCGACCGATGTGTCGCCGGAGCGTTTGCCTTGTCCGGATCTTTCAATACCGGTCCAGACGCCCTGAAGCCAGGCCGGCTCTTTGGTTTCGAAGTTTTTGGCCAGATCAAATTCACTGTCCAGATAGGCATAAAACTCGTCGACCCATTTGGTATATTCGCCTTCGGATGTCGTGCCGTTAGCTTTGAGCCTGTCGGCATATAATCGGCCAACAGACGGCAAAGAGCGGATAACTTTATACATAATCGGCTGGGTGAAGGACGGATCATCGCCTTCATTATGGCCGTAGCGGCGGTAACAAATCAGATCGAGGACGACATCTTTGCCAAATTTCTGGCGATATTCGGTCGCGACCCGCGCCGCGTAAACCACCGCTTCGGGGTCATTGCCATTGACGTGAAATACCGGGGCTTCAATCATAAAGGCCACATCCGAGCAATATTGGCCGGTGGCATATTCGTCCGGCGTCGTCGTAAAGCCGATCTGGTTATTGACCACAATATGCAGCGTGCCGCCGGTCCGATATCCGACCAGTTGTGACATCTGGAAGGTTTCCATGACGACGCCCTGACCGGCAAAGGCGCTATCGCCGTGCAAAATTACGGCCATCACCTGTTCCGGGTTGTGGGACTTGTAAGTTCCGGATGCCATTTGTTGTTTAGCCCGGGTTTTACCGATCACGACCGGCGCGACAACCTCCAGGTGGGAGGGATTTGGCGCAAGCGATAAGTGCACTTTGTTGCCGTCAAATTCCCGGTCATCGGAAACGCCAAGGTGATATTTCACGTCCCCGGACCCAAAGTCTTCACCGCCTTCGGCAACGCCGCCTAAAAACTCGTGAAAGATCGCGGAATAGGGTTTTTGCATCACCGAGGCCATTATATTCAAGCGTCCGCGATGCGGCATGCCGAAGTTAATGTCCTGCAGCCCGAGTTGTCCGCCGCGTTTGATAATCTGCTCGAGCGCCGGGATCAGGCTCTCAGCGCCGTCAATTCCAAAGCGCTTCGTGCCCGGATATCGTTTGTGCAAAAGCTGCTCAAAGGCCTCGCCCTCGATAACCTTTTTCAGGATCGATTTACGGCCTTCGGGCGTGAAGGAAATTTCCTTATCGGGGCCTTCGATGCGCTGCTGGATCCAGCTTTTCTCTTCCGGGTTCGAGACATGCATGAACTGAACGCCAAAGGTCGAGCAATAGGTCCGCTCCATAATTTCGGTGATCTGCCGGAGGGACGCCGTCTCCAGCCCCATGACACCATCGATAAATATTGGGCGATCCAGATCGGCTTCGGTAAATCCGTAGCTTGAATATTCCAGCTCGGGATGGCGTTTTTTCTCTTTCAGGCCGAGCGGGTCAAGATCGGCGATCCGGTGTCCCCTGATCCGGTAAGCCCGGATCAACATCAATGCCCGCAAACTGTCTTTGGTCGCGCGGCGCACATCCTCTTCGGACGCGCCGGGCATTTGGTTCAGGATTTTTTTCTCAAGCTTAGGCTCTTGCGGCCAATCCATCGTTAGCGCGGAGGTCAGTTCACCTTGATCGTCGCGCGGCCAGTCGTTGCGCTTCCAGACCGGACCTTCAGCATTTTTCTTGGCAATGCCCGGATCTTCGCCCATCGACCGGAAATAGTCCTGCCAACTCGGATCAACGCTGGACGGATTTTCCATATATTTGGCCAGCATCTGCTCAAGATAGGCGGCATTGCCGCCATCCAGAAACAGCGTATCCAGCATTGCCTGATTTTGATCGGAACGGGTATTTTCGGACATTGTTTTTCCTGCGCGCCCCGCTAAAGGGCCTATCCCTTGAGCAATTCCATCATGGTGACACCAAGTTTGGCTGGAGAATTTGATACACGAATACCGGCTTTTTCCATAGCCGCGATTTTATCCTCCGCGCCGCCCTTGCCGCCAGAGACAATTGCGCCGGCATGGCCCATCGTCCGGCCCGGAGGCGCAGTCCGTCCGGCGATAAAGCCGACGGTGGGTTTGGATTTCCCTTTTTTGGCCATATGAGCGAGATATTCGGCCGCTTCTTCTTCTGCGCTGCCGCCGATTTCGCCGATCATGATGATCTGTTTGGTGTCATCATCGTTCAAAAACAGCTCTAAGCAATCGATAAAGTTGGTGCCGTTGATCGGATCACCGCCAATACCGATGGCCGTTGTTTGCCCGAGGCCAACCTGAGTTGTCTGGAACACGGCTTCATAGGTCAGCGTACCGGAGCGCGAAACCACGCCGCATGTGCCTTTCTTGAAAATTTTGCCCGGCATAATGCCGATCTTGCACTCATCGGGGGTCAATACGCCCGGACAATTTGGACCAACAAGACGGGATTTCGACCCAACAAGAGCGCGCTTAACCGGGATCATATCGCGGACCGGGATGCCTTCGGTAATAGCAATGATCAGTTCCATTTCAGCATCAATGGCTTCGAGAATTGAATCAGCTGCAAAGGGCGGCGGGACATAAACCACAGACGCGGTTGCGCCGGTCGCATGCTTGGCCTCATGAACCGTATTAAAGTTCGGCAAGCCTAAATGGGTCGTGCCGCCTTTACCCGGCGTCACACCAGCAACCATTTTGGTGCCGTAAGCGATCGCTTGTTCGGTATGAAATGTTCCGGTTTTGCCGGTCATACCCTGGGTAATGACTTTTGTGTCTTTATTGATAAGTACTGACATTCGAGGACTACCTCTTTTCTTTTAATTCTTTAACTGACTTAAGCTCTGTATGCATTTCTTCGAGTTGCCAAAACGACCAAGGTTTCCCAAGACAAAATCTCTAAATGCTTTTTACTCATGCATCTACTGCCGCGACAATTTTTTGCGCGGCGTCATCAAGGTCATCGGCGGCGATAACATTAAGCGGGCTGTCATTGATGATCTGCTTGCCTTTTTCGACATTGGTGCCTTCAAGGCGCACAACAAGAGGAACTTTCAGACCTACATCCTTGACCGCCTGAACAACACCATTAGCGATAACATCGCATTTCATAATGCCGCCGAAAATATTGACCAATATGCCTTCGACATTGGGGTCGGACGTGATGATCTTAAACGCCGCCGTCACCTTTTCGGCGGTCGCGCCGCCGCCAACATCCAGAAAGTTCGCCGGTTCTTTACCGTAAAGCTTGATGATATCCATGGTCGACATGGCAAGGCCTGCACCATTGACCATACAGCCGATATTTCCGTCGAGCGCCACATAGGACAGGTCATATTTCCCGGCTTCAATTTCTTTGGCGTCTTCCTCGGTTTCGTCGCGAAGCTCTTCAATGTCCGGATGACGGAACAGAGCATTTTCATCAAAGCTGATTTTAGCATCAAGGCAATGCAGGCGCTGATCTTCGGTGACGATCAGTGGATTGATCTCAAGCATGCTCATATCTTTGGCCAGGAAGCCGTTATAAAGCGTCCGGCCCAGCTTGCCGGCCTGTTTCGCCAGATCACCGGATAGGTTTAGCGCGCGGGCCAAGGTCCGGCCGTGATGCGGCATAAACCCTGTCGCCGGATCAATATCAAAATCAATCACTTTTTCCGGTGTGTCGTGCGCGACTTGCTCAATATCCATACCGCCTTCGGTCGAGGCGATAAATGACACGCGAGAGGTTTCGCGGTTGATGATGATTGAGAGGTAAAATTCTTTTTCGATATCCGAGCCATGCTCAATATAAAGACGGTTGACCTGTTTGCCGCCCTCGCCTGTCTGCGCTGTGACCAGATGCGCGCCGAGCATTTGCTTCGCGTTCTCGACCACGTCCTCAACAGACCAGGCCAGACGCACGCCGCCTTTGTCGCCGGCGCTGTCTTCGATAAATGTCCCTTTGCCGCGTCCGCCGGCGTGAATTTGCGATTTTACGACCCATAACGGCCCGCCCAGTTCCTCGGCGGCTGCCTTGGCCTCAGAAGCGTCAAAAATGGCGATCCCTTTTGAAACAGGCGCGCCGATTTCCTTAAGGACAGCTTTGCCCTGATATTCGTGTATATTCATGAGAATTTATCCGTCAATTATCCTAGACTTTTATCGGCAGAATTCTCTACCGGGAAGTGCGATGGATTTCTATAAAGGCCCTGTTTTTATTGCGCAACCGTCAATCGTTATAATCCCCGATTTTGCCATTGAAGAAAGTTCTGCACAAAATTGTGATCGCTCAGCCGCTATTCATCTGCATTCCGCCATTGTCCGTATGAGATAACATTGTTAACTCTCTGCTCAAACGAGGAAGAACATGACTATCAAACGCGCAACAATTCTTGGAACATCAATTTTGGCCTTGGCCTTAAGCGCTTGCGGCGGCAGTAGCAGCGGAAGTCCTGCCGCGCCGCCGGGCGGCCAAACCGGAAGCGGCATAAGCTGGACACAGGGCGTCTTTGAACCTGCCGGTACATTTAAAGATTTTTGCGAGATGCCGCGCAGCGGAACAAACGATGTGGCCGGATCCTACCTGCATGAAAAACACTGGCTCAGATCCTGGAGCAATGAAACCTATCTCTGGTATAATGAGATCACGGATATTAATCCTGCCAGCACGACCTACCCACATCCGCTCGACTATTTTGATATTCTTAGAACCGACGCCACAACCGCCTCAGGCGCGCCCAAAGACCGGTTTCATTTTACCTATGACACTGAAGAATATGAACAGCTCGTCAGTAGCGGCGCGTCTGCCGGTTACGGCGCGCGCATCCGTATTTTGAACGGAACACCCCCCGATCGCGAGATTGTCATTGCCTATGTCGAAAATAACTCTCCGGCAAGCAATGCGGGTATTGCGCGCGGGACTGAAATTTTAGAAGTCGACGGCGAAAGCGTTGCCACCGGTGATGCCGACACGCTGAACGCCGGACTGTTCCCTGAAAGCGATGGAGAATCTCACACATTTCTCGTACGCCACAATGGAAGCGGAACCACGACAACGATCACAATGACATCGGATATTGTCGCTTCTGATCCGGTATTAACGACCACGATGGATACGCTCGGCAATGGTGAAACCGTCGGATATATGCTGTTCAATACGTTTGGCACGTCAGGCGCAGAAGCTGCTCTGTTCAATAATGTTCGGAATTTCGCGCAGGCGGGAGTCGATCATCTGGTGTTGGACCTGCGTTATAATGGAGGCGGATTTCTCGATATCGCCTCAGAGCTCGGCTATATGGTCGCCGGGCCGTCCAACACGAATGGGCGCGTATTTGAAACGCTGGTTTTCAATGACCAGCATCCGACCTTTAACCCGGTAACCGGCGAGCGCATTTCGCCGTCTCCGTTCCATTCAACCGGACAGGGATTTTCGGTCTCGACCGGAACCGCCTTACCGACCTTAAATCTGGATAAGGTTTATATCCTGTCGACAGGGAGCACCTGCTCAGCCAGCGAGTCCCTGATCAACGCGCTAGTCGGGATTAATGTCGACGTGGTTTTGATCGGGACAACAAGTTGCGGTAAACCGTACGGGTTTTACGCCACTGACAATTGCGGCATCACCTATTTTACCATCCAGTTTAGAGGCGAAAATGACGTCGGTTTTGGCGATTATGCGGATGGATTTTCACCGTTTGAAGGCGCGGCGACAACCGGCGAGCCGGTCGATGGCTGCATAATTACCGACGATTTCACCAAAAGTCTCGGGGACAGTAGCGAAGCGATGTACGCAGCAGCGCTGACCCATCTCGAGACCGGCAATTGCCCGGCAGCGCCGGACGCCCAGCCGGATTCGTTTGTAACCTATGCAAAGCCCGCAACCTTTGAGGACGGCAATCTGGAAGCTGACCCGAGAATCGCCAATCGAAATATGGTGTTGAATAGCCGGATATTGAACCGGCCGGAATAACCGCTTTCGACGTCAACGGTTGGTGATTTTGACAAGCGATTATCAGCCAAAGGCGACATGCCACATTAACCGTCCCGGAAGGAAGGCGAGGATACCCGGTATCAATAGCGCGCCAAAGAACAGCCCTTTCACGGCCTTTTGATGTTTAACGATATTGCCTTTGCGCAAATAGTAAAACAGCTCCCAAATTGCATAGAATGACAGCGGCACGAACAAGTGGATCCAGCTCCAATATTTACCGTTCAGGCCGGTGATAAAGAGCGCACTAATCGCGGTGACCGCCATAAACATGACGAATATCCGGCCGATCATTTTATGACTGCGCGTTCCTTTTTTTCGGAGCCACATAATTGTACCCAATATCAACGCCCCAAAGGCTACAATTGTATGGATAATCACAGCCGGACCGGCGGAAAAAAACAAATCAAAATTCATAAAACATCTCCTGCGCCTGTATGAAATCAGATTTTTTCGGTCATAAAAGCCGATATGCGCCAACCCTATGGCTTGATGCGTGAAATGAAGCCGCTTACAAGTCACGAAGCGTGAATGGAGGTAGAACTGCCGGAAATTTTGAAAAAATCGGCTATGTCCGGCCTCGGCATTGCCCTGATTGCCGGCGTCATTCTGTCAATTTTAGGCCCCTATGACACACTATCATTGCCGGTTCTGACCCGGTTTATCTACTGGACATCGCTGAGTTTTATTGGCGGACTTGGCGCTTACGCATTTGTGCCGCTGGCCAAAAAGATGGGCATTGAACCGAGCAGCTGGAAACTTGTCTTCGGGCAATCGATCACAGCCTCGATTGCTGTTACGGCCTGCCTAATCGGACTGAATTTATACCGGTTTCAATCGGTCAGCCCCTTGGCCACGCTTTATCTTTTTTTCTTTGTCTGGATTATCTCTATTGTCATCGCCTCGATTGCCCATCTGGCCGAAACCGCCAATCGCAAACCGCAACTAGCCTCGAGCCGCGCGCCGCTCATAGAGCGGATCAAACCCTCGCTGAGAAGCGCGGATATATATGCGCTTACAGCCGAAGATCACTATGTGCGCGTCATTACATCGAGAGGCGATGATTTGCTATTGATGCGGCTTGGCGATGCTATCAAAGAAGCCGCGCCGATCAAAGGCCTGTCCGTGCACAGATCGTGGTGGGTCGCGGAAGGCGGCGTAAAATCAGTCGATAAATCAGATGGAAAAATGACGATTAAACTCCGTTCCGGTCAATCTGCACCGGTGAGCCGGAGCAATCAAAAACAGCTTCGGGATTCGGGGTGGGCTTAGGGTTTTTCCTGCCCGTAGGCCCAGCAATTGACATCGCCAAATGGCGGCAAATGGGAAATGTGATATAAGCGCTCGGACCCGATTGCTTCGGCGGTTTTAATCGACGCAATATTGTCTTCCGCAATCACATGAATTGTGCGTTTCCAGCCTAGCTGCGTAAAGGCGTAATCAATACAGGCTGCGCCCGCTTCTTTGGCAAATCCTTTGCGCGTATGGGCCGGATGGACGGTCCAGCCGATCTCCGGCTCTGGCCAGCCTTCCGGAAACCAGTGACCGATCCGTCCCACAAATTTACCGGTGGCTTTTTCAATAACGGAATAAAAACTGTAACCGTGAATCAGTTGATGACCAATCATAGATGCCATGACCCGCCAGCTCTCGGCCTTGTTCATAGTTTTACCCCCGATAAAGCGAACAGTCTCTTCATCGGACATCATTTCGGTCCAGGCCTCGAGATCTTTCTCAATGTCAATATCGCGCAGGATCAGGCGATCCGTTTCCATTCGAATGGTCATAATGTTCTCTACTTCACAAGGCGCAGAAATGGCGGCTTTCGATCTTGCGCCGGTTCTGGAATATAAGGCTCTTCCCTAGTCGAGGGCGCCTCATCTGGCAAATCTTCTTCAATTTGCCGGACATTGGGTTTGTAGTTCTTATTCTTAAACCCGCCTTTGGGTTTAAAAGAGGAGCGCGGCTTATAGGCGTTTTGAGAGTCTTCGGCCTTTGGGTTGCCGGTTTTTTCTTTGGCTTTTTTCTTAAGCGCCGCCACAACTTTTTTCTGGGAAAAAGACAAGGCATCGGCCGGACGGCCAAGCTGCGGGTCTTGAAAAGCGGACCCGAATTTATCGAGCCGCTCACTGACAGAACCGGCGAATTCTTCTTCCCAATCGGTCAAATCGCCGGATTCCGAAAGTTTTTGTGACAGGCGGGCGATTTTGCGTTGAGCATTGCGCGCAGAGCGGGCCTTGGCTTTGGCCCACTTCTCACGCTGTTTCTCAAGCGCGGCATCGCGAACGGCTTGCTGCTCTTGCCATTGTTGTTTGTCATAGTCACTCACGCAGTGAACATAACAAGAACATGGCTAGTCGTCAATTGCACCGAGATAAAGTTCCAACAGCGCCTCTTGCTCGGCCCGTTCATGGGCTTCGAGCTTACGCGCGCTAATGACTTTGCGCAGAGTTTTGGTATCAAACCCGAAGGATTTGGCTTCGGCGAAGACTTCGCGAATATCGGCGGCAAGCTCTGCTTTTTCGGCCTCAAGCCGCTCGATGCGGGCAATCGTTTGTTTGAGCTTCTCGCGAGTCGCTTGACCCATACTATCGACACTATCCATAATCTCGTCCTTGGATTTAAAACTATTTGGCGCACCATAAATTCCGAGACTGGAAGGCACAATGAAGCGCGCGGGATTGTTGTGGATGGTTTTATGGCTTATGCAGAAAAACTGGAATAACCGGAAAATGGTCCTATGAGAAAAACGCTCACCTGGTTGGGAATTATTGTGGCCGCCGGCCTCATGGCGGCGATCATCTATATATTTGGAATTTTAGTCCCTTCAACCGATGCAGGTATGAATTCTGTCGCCGAGCATGCACCTTATGAAATTTCTGATGAGGTTCAGAAGCTTCATGACAGCCTGACCATAGCCGATCTTCACGGCGATGCCCTTTTATGGCGCCGTAATCCGGTCCATCGTCATAAGCGCGGACATATTGATCTGCCGCGCCTGCGAGACGGCGGTGTCGACATCCAGATATTCAGCACCGTCACCAAATCCCCGCGCGGCCTCAATTTTGATGGCAACTCAGCCGGTGCGCCTGACGATATAAAAATGCTGGCCATGGCGCAGTTATGGCCGATAAAAACCTGGAATTCGATCTATGAGCGGGCCGCTTTTCAGGCCCATCGGCTCCAGACGATCGAAGCCAATAGCAAAAATAATCTCCGGATTGTCCGGACTAAAAAAGATCTGAACCAAGCGGACGGGACTCTTCTCGCTATTCTCGCGACCGAAGGATCCCATCCGCTCGAAGGTGAACTTGAAAACATTGACCGCCTATATGATAAGGGCTTTCGGATGATGGGGCTGCAGCACTTTTTCGACAACAAACTTGGCGGGTCGCTCCACGGCGAGGTCAAAGGCGGATTGACCCCCTTTGGCCGCGAAGCCGTGCTCAAGATGCACGCCATGAATATTATTGTCGATGTTGCCCACTCCTCCGAGAATGTCGTCACTGATGTACTGGCCTTGTCACCAGAACCGATTATCATCTCCCATGGCGGCATCCGCAGCGATTGCGCCAACACCCAAAAACGCAACCTACCGGATGCGCATTTGGTTGAAATTGCGCGCCGCGGCGGTCTGATGGGGGTCGGATATTTTGACGGCGCGATTTGCGATATCACCCCGGCGGGCATTGCCGACGCGATTCTCGGCGCGGTTAAGTTGATGGGCGTTGACGCGGTTGCGCTAGGCTCGGACTTTGACGGCTCGGTCCATACGGCGCTGGATACTTCAGAGCTTGCAGCGATTACCCAAGCGCTGAAAGATCGCGGCGTCAGCGAAACCGATATCCGAAAAATAATGGGCGGAAATGTGAAGCGCTTTTTGGCGGAGCACCTACCGGATTAGAGAATTTCGCCCTGGAGACGGGTTTCAAGATATTCTTTGCGTTTTTTGACAATCTCCAGCGCCGGATAAAGTTTATGCGCTTCCGAATAGACGGCGAGCGCCTCGTCCTGACGTTCCAGACTTTCTAATATATTACCGAGCGTCCAAAGCGCATAGAAATGACGCGGCTCGATGACCAGCGCTTGCGAAACTTCAACGACGGCGCGGTTATAGTCGCCATTATCCAGCGCCAAACGGCCGGAGCGCGCCCAGGCCTCGGCATAGTCTGGCTCAATCACCAGAATCTGATCATAGAGACGGCGGGCCAGTTTTGTTTTTCCATTGGTCGCCGCTGCAGTTGCGCGGCGGATCAAAAGGTCAACGCTGGCCGACCCGGATTGGAGCCAATGGGCCCATATTTCTTCCGCGATCAAATTGGCGGTATCGGCATCTGTCTCGTCTCGGAGCTTGATAAATAGATCGTCCAGCCGGGCCTGTTTTTCAGCCTTGGGCGGCAGATGCGCGTAATCCTTGCGCTCATCTTCCGGCTTTGTTTCGTCAGCCGGCGCTTCAAAGACATTGGGAAGCTCAAAATTTGGCAAATCTGTGATTTGTGCCTGCGCGGGAAGCGCTGCAAACATAGCTGCCAGACATGTCAAAAAGATGCGTTTCATAAGTGCAAATACACTGACGCCCCCGACCAGTTTTGGCAAGAGGCGACATGCAGTATAGCGCGCCCAGCGGGGCACGATACGAGACCAGGCTAGCCTTGACGGGCCTTAAAGCGCGGGTCTGTTTTATTGATGACGTAAAGACGTCCTTTGCGGCGCACGACCTGACAGTCGCGGTGACGCTTTTTCAGTGATTTTAAAGAACTGCGGACTTTCATGGTCTTGCACTTTCTTAACTAAGCTAATTTCGAAGGGCCTAATATGGCGATGATTCCCAAAAGTCAAATGAAAAGCTGCCTATTAATATCCCAGTGACATATCAGCTTTACGATGATTGCAGGAGGTCGTAAATCAACCCTATGCTTCGCAAATCACTTCTTAGTTTTAGCTGTCTCAGCCTTTTCATGATCGGTGCCTGCGCGTCCCAGACCGAAGCGCAAACAGAAACGGCCCAAACCCTCCCCGCTTCGACGACGACCGTTACAATTGAAACACCAAACCCGGCACCCGTCACCGTCGAAATGACACAGGCCGAGAAGTTCGCGGCGTGGAAGGCCGATTTTACCAATCGCGCCATCGCCAAAGGCTATGGTGCCAATCTGGTTAGAGGCCTGATTGAACCGACCAAAATTAATGAAAAAGCACTTGATCGCGACGCCAGCCAGCCGGAATTCTCAAAACCGATCTGGTCCTATGTCGAGGGCGCAGCATCGGCGGATCGCCTTAATCAGGGCCGCGCTAAACTTGCCAGCGAAAGCGGCTTATTCGGGCAGATCGAAGATCGGTATAAAGTCAGCCGCCATTATCTGACCGCGATTTGGGGGCTCGAAAGCGCCTATGGCAAAATTCTCGGCGATTTTGATATTATCGACGCTCTTGCTACTTTTGCCCATGACGGACGGCGGAGCGATTTTGGCGAAAACCAGCTTTTTGCCATTCTCGACATGTTATCGCGCGGCGATGTCCGGCGTGATCAGCTAAGGGGCAGCTGGGCCGGCGCGATGGGCATGACACAGTTTATTCCGACGACTATGCGCGATTATGCCGTCGATTTTGATCAGAATGCCAATATTGATCTGCGCGGGTCCAAAGCCGACGCGCTTGGCTCTGCCGCCCATTATCTGTCGCGTCACGGATGGCGCTGGGGTGAACCGGCTATGGCCGAAGTGCAGCTCGCAAATGGGTTTGATTACAGCCTGTCAGATGGCACGAGAAAGACTGTCAATGACTGGACCGTCCTGGGCGTGCGCCCGATGGGCGAGCAAAGATGGTCGC
>JABDKG010000006.1 GCA_013002305.1 Hellea sp. | reverse complement strand
CGCCCTCTTGTAGGGCGGTTTTTTATATGGGCAAGCAGGCTTCTACGAGCCAAGCCTTCACATCACCGTCGACCAACGGGCCGATCTCTTTCAGAACCCGCGCCTGATAAGTGTTGACCCAGTTAATTTCTTCATCAGTCAATAATTCCTTTGAAATCAATCCCGTATGCAGCGGCGCAAGAGTCAAACACTCAAAGCCGTGCATGGGGCGTTCACCGCCCGGAATATCGGTCGCCTCCGTCACATATTGGAGGTTCTCAATCCGTATACCGTATTCGCCGTCTTCGTAAAATCCGGGCTCGTTGGAGACGATCATGCCCGCCTCCAAGGCCACATTATTGGGCGCTTTGGAAATACGCTGCGGACCTTCATGGACGCCGAGGAAGACCCCGACTCCGTGTCCGGTACCATGGTCGTAGTCAAATCCTTGTGCCCACAAATGCATCCGCGCCAAGGCATCGAGGTTTGAACCGGTCGTGCCTTTGGGGAAACGCACCTCGGCCAGAGCGATATGGCCTTTCAGCACGAGCGTGAACATCCGCTTCATATCATCGGATGGCGTACCAATGGGAACCGTGCGCGTAATGTCAGTGGTGCCGTCAGCATATTGGCCGCCGCTATCGACAAGGTAGAGATCGCCATTGGAGAGTTTGTTCACAGTCGCTTCTGAGACGCGGTAATGACAGAGCGCTCCGTTCGAACCCGCACCCGAAATGGTCTCAAAAGATAAGTCTTTTAAAACACCGGTTTCATGGCGTAATTTTTCCAGCACTTGTGCGGCCTGTATCTCGTCATATTTGCCGCTTTGCGCTTCGGTGTCGAGCCAGTGTAAGAACTGCGTAATTACGGCGCCGTCCCGTTTGTGGGCCTCTGTCGTTCCGGCAATTTCCGCATCGTTTTTGCGGGCTTTAGGCAGAGCAATCGGGTCTTGAGCGCGAATAATATTTGCTCCGGCTTTCTCAAGCGTGTCAAAATACCAAGCCGAGCTTGTCGCCGGGTCAGCCATAACTTTCTTACCCTTGAGGGCGTCAAGATTTGTGCTTAAAGCGTCTTCCGAGTGAATTGTAACGGCGTTACCTAAATGGGTGCGAACCTCATCCGTGATCTTCTCCGGTTTAATGAACAAATCGACATGGCCGTCAGACTTAATAATAGCTGTGGAGAGCGGCAAAGGCGTGCACATGACGTCACCACCGCGAATATTCAGCAGCCAAGCAATCGAGGCTGGCGCCGTAATCAGGGCGGCTCCGGCATTCTTTGCTGCGATATTTTTGCCAATACGCCGACGCTTGGACTCATGGCTTTCTCCGGCCAGCTCAACCGGCTGGATTGTGACGGGCGTAACCGGCTCTGACGGACGATTATCCCAAGCTTCATCAATCGGGTTTTTCTCGACCGAGACCAGCGCGCCGCCGGCGAGCTCGATCGCCGATCTCAAAGCTTTTAATGCTGAAGGGCTGTGCAAGCGTGGATCATAACCAATCTTATCGCCTTTGCTGACATTTTCTTTGAGCCAGGTCGTGATGCCTTTATCTTCTACCCGCTCATAGGCAAATAATGTCTCGTCAACTTGCGACCGTACTTGAATAACATATCGGCCATCGACGAACATTGCGGCCTTGTCTTTCATAACAATAGCGGCGCCAGCCGAGCCCGTAAATCCCGTTGCCCACATCAGCCGTTCATTACAATCCGGAAGATATTCATTTTGATATTCGTCTTCGTGGGGGATCAGAAACCCGTCCAGTCCTATGCTCGCCATAGAAGCACGCAGTTTTGGAAGGTTTTGCCGTCCAAAAGCCGGGCCGCCCTGAACTTCAAAATTCTGGATCATTTTCATGGTTTCATCCTGTCGACAATTTGTGGGTTAAACTAGAGTAAGACTGAGGGGGCGACAAGCGGGTCTGTAGAAATTTAATGTGGTATGCTTGCCCCCTGACTACAATTGTGGTTAACAGTCCGGCATGCGAAAATTCAAATTTTTGGCGCTGACGAGCGCGTTCGCTTTGGCCTTGGCGGGCTGTAGCGAAAATGGGGAAAAACCAGATGGAGAGGGGGACGCGGAGGCTCCAGCGATTGCTTTTGCATCGACCTATAACCCGTTTCCATCTGAAACAACATTAATCTCAAATGCCTATATAATTTTGGGGAATGGGGAAGCGATCGAAAACGGATCAATCCTGATCACTGACGGTAAAATCACGCAGGTTTCAGAAACCCTTCTGGAAAGCGACGCATCGGTCGAAATTGATGCGGGCGGGCGATACGTGACTCCGGGCATAATCGATATTCACTCCCATCTGGGAGATTATCCTTCGCCAAGTGTCAACGCTCATAATGATGGCAATGAAGTTACCAGTCCGGTTACGGCCGAAGTATATTCCGAACATGGTGTTTGGCCCCAAGACCCGGGATTCGATGAAGCTCTTGCCGGCGGGATTACAACGCTCCACGTTCTACCGGGTTCGGCCAATTTATTTGGCGGCCGGGGAGTGACGCTCCGCAATGTTCCTTCGCGGACTGTACAAGGAATGAAATTTCCGGATGCGCCTTATACGCTAAAAATGGCCTGCGGCGAAAACCCCAAACGGGTTTATGGACAAAAAGGCGGCCCTGGCTCGCGAATGGGCAACGTTGCACGGTACCGAAAAGCCTGGATCGAGGCGACTGAATATAAGAAGAAAATCGACGCTGGTGATGAGGTGAAAAGAGACTTGCAAATGGAGACATTGGCCGGTGTTTTATCTGGCGACATTCTGGTGCAAATGCACTGTTACCGCGCCGACGAAATGGTTCAGTTGCTCGATGTGGCAAAAGAATTTGATTATAAAATCACCACATTTCATCACGCTATCGAAGCCTATAAGATCGGCGATATACTCGCAGAAAATGATACGTGCGCGGCGATGTGGGCAGACTGGTACGGCTTTAAAATGGAGGCCTATGACACCATCCAGGAGAACGTACCATTTGTGCATGCACAGGGTGCGTGCGCTATGATTCATTCAGACAGCGATATGGGCATACAGCGGCTCAATCAGGAAGTGGCCAAAACCTGGGCCAATGGCAATCGTGCCGGGCTCGATATATCTGAAGCAGAAGCTTGGAAATGGCTGACGCTCAACCCGGCCAAAGGCCTCGGAATCGAAGAAGAAACTGGATCAATAGAAGAAGGCAAACGTGCTGATTTAGTGATCTGGTCAGAAAATCCGTTTTCATCTTACGCGCTTGCAGACCAAGTCTATATAGACGGCGCACTTATGTATGATCGAAAAACCGGCCTTAAGCCTAAGAGCGATTTCCGCCTTGGACACCCATCAACTGACAATCTTGGCGGAAATTAGGAGAGCAATATGACTTTGACACAAAAACTTCTCCTCGCCGTTGGTTGCGGAATTTTGACCGGTATGCCTGCTAGTGCGCAGACTGTCTTTATTGATGATGTGAAAACCAGCGCCGACCAATCTGTTGATTTGATTGTCAATAACGGCGTCATTACGCAAGTTTCAGCAGAGCTGGCAGCGCCCGGCGACGCAACCATCGTAACCGGAGATGACCTCTGGGCTTCGCCTGGACTATTCGCGTCTTTGACAAATTTGGGCATGGTTGAGATCGGAGCGGAGAGCTCGACAAACGATACCAGCGCCGAGGACGCCAAGACCACTGTCTCGAATATGGATGTCTACGGATTTAACCCGAATTCTCCCAT
>JABDKG010000092.1 GCA_013002305.1 Hellea sp. | reverse complement strand
GGTCTCTGCCATGGCCTTGCGGAATTCGCGGGTCTCATAATATTTAATCAGCGCCGGAATGCGGGTTTGAAGCTCTTTGACAATCCAGTCTTCGGCATCGCCCGGGGTTCCGCCGCTCGGGACTTTGCCGTCAAATTTGCTCACCGTATATTTTGTAATCCGGTTGACAAAATTGCCCAGCACATTGGCCAGGTCTGAATTGACGCTCAGCTGAAATTCCTCCCATGTAAACGCCGCGTCAGAGCTCTCCGGCGCGTTTGCCATCAAGTGCCAGCGCCAATAATCCGACGGCGCAATATCGATCGCCTGATCCATAAATACGCCGCGTTTCTGGCTGGTCGAGAACTTGCCGCCATACCAGGTCACCCAGTTAAAGGCTTTGAGCTGATCAACCAATTTCCAAGGCTCGCCGGACCCCAGCAAAGTCGTCGGAAATGACAGCGTGTGAAAAGCGACATTATCCTTGCCCATAAACTGGACATATTGGACGTCATCCGCGCCTTTATCCGTGCGCCACCAGCGCGCCCAGTCACCGCCGGTTTCGGCCGCCCAGTCCTGGGTCGCCGCGATATATTCAATCGGCGCGTCAAACCAGACATAGAACACTTTATTTTCAAACCCTTCGCGCGGCTTGCCGTCTTCGCCGGCCACCGGAATTCCCCATTTGAGATCCCGCGTAATCGCGCGGTCTCGCAGACCTTCATCGAGCCATTTATAGGCAATTGAACTGGCCAGCGCCGGCCAGCCCTCGGAGGCATCGACCCAGGCCCGAAGCTTTTCGGACATCTCAGACTGTGTGAGATAAAGATGATTGGTGTCGCGCACTTCGACATCATCCGATCCCGAAACGGCCGAATAGGGATTAATTAAGTCAACCGGATCGAGCAATTTGCCGCAATTGTCACATTGATCCCCGCGCGCTTTTTCATAGTCGCAATTTGGACATGTCCCCTCGACATAGCGGTCCGGCAGGAACCGGCCATCGGCATTGGAATAGACCTGCTGCGAGACCCGCTCTTCGATCAGGCCATTATCCTCGAGCACTTTGGCAAAATGCTGCGTCAAGGCATGATTGGACGGCGCGCTCGAGCGGCCAAAATAATCAAAGGTCAGTTTAAAATTCGCGCCGGATTTTTTCTGGGCTTCATGCATTTGCTCGCAATATTCCGCGACCTCCATACCGGCCTTTTGCGCGGCCAGTTCTGCCGGCGTGCCATGTTCATCCGTCGCGCATATATACAACACTTCATGCCCTAAAAGGCGCATAGCGCGGGCGTAAACATCGGCCGGCAGCATAGAGCCGGCCAGATTGCCCATATGTTTGACGCCGTTAATATAAGGCAGTGCCGATGTAATGAGTATGCGGGCCATAGTCTTTCCAGTGCTAGGCCAGCGTTCTAGCGCGGCCCGCAGACGTTGCAAGGATTTTCGCCCATCCTGCCGCAGATAGGACATTAAATAAGCGCCTATCTCTGGTCTATGGCGCGCCAACAGATGTTGTGGTAAAGAAATGGCATTAGATAAGGCAAAAGGGGAGAGATTTATGCCGAAAATATTTGGAACCAACATACTCGGAATTCTGATAGGCGGCGCCGCCTTCTGGATGCTCGGCGCGATTTGGTACGGACCGGTGTTTGGCGAAATGTGGATCGAAGTCCAGGGAACAACCAAAGAGGCCGCCGAGGCGAGAATGAAAGATATGGGCGTGATGATGTATGTCTGGGGCCTTATCATCAGCTTGGTCTCGACCGTCGGGATATCATATGTGTTGCAACAATCCAGCGCGTCTTTACTGACGACCTGCGCCAAAATCGCGGCAATCCTCGCCGTACTGATCGCGCTGCCGATTATGGGTTATGCAGTCCTGTATGAAGGTTATCCAATCAAAGGATTAGCGCTTGATTTCGCCTATGTCCTGATCGGTTTTGTTCTGTCCGGAGCGGTGATGAGCTTCTTCCGCGGCAAAGACGCGATCGACCCGACCACATAGATTAAAATAATTGTCGGTTTTCCGGCATTTTAGACTTGTCAAAGGGCGCGCCTTTTTGTAATCGGCGCGCTCTATCTATCAGTGCCCCTATAGCTCAGCTGGTAGAGCACCTGATTTGTAATCAGGGGG
>JABDKG010000102.1 GCA_013002305.1 Hellea sp. | reverse complement strand
TGGGAATGGCGGATTTCGCTCACGCTCTATCCGCCCTACGAAATTGGGTTTATCCGGTGTACTTGGTACGTCGATGATGCGGGTGCGATAATTGTCGAGACATGGTTGGTTTATGGTCTTTTTGATTTTGATTTCACTAGTTCATAATCGGAAATGCCTGAATCAAAACAAATCACATCAGGATCAGAAGCACACCCTAAATAGGAAAACTCACCATGAAGACACACTTTCTGATTTGCTTTCAATTCATCAGAAAATTCCGAAACATTAATTCCGTTTTTATATGTAGGTGCATCGAGGTTTGTTTTTTTTGCAAATAATTGGAACGCGTAGTAATATCCACAAACTTTTATTTCTTGGTTTTCATATTTTTCAGGCGTCATAAAAACGTCAGTAGTGACTTTTTCGTCTATTGCACATGAAACAAAGCCCAACAGACTGAAAGCACTCATTATTATATTTTTCTTGTTCCTGCTCATTGACATAAATTGTAACCTAATAAGTAATTACTCTTCTTCTGAAACTGGTCATTCTTGGTTCATCCTCTGTAGGTTTAAAATTTGAGGTTTTATCATGGTTCACCGGTCTAATATTGAAGACGCCAGCATTAACTTCAATTGCAGTGGCGTTCGTCCCATGGAGCGCGTAATTCGGAGCGTCGGCTTTTAATGAAGCGCTTCCATCATCTCTACCGGGCACCCCACTATTTCTATTCGTTGGCTCCGTATGCAAAACGAAATCTGCACCAACAAGATCATCGGCATTTACTATTGCTTGGTTTGAGTTTGAACTCTTGGTGCTAACTTTAGTAATTGTATAAACACTTTGAACTAAACCGGAACGCTCTTCATCTAAATCAGCACGGTAAACCACATCTCTGCCCGTTTTTTGATCCAATATCTCAGCCATCTCCGAGGCCGCTTGATCCATCGCAGGTGTTCCGGAAATGGTTGTACCTGTATCCGTCGACGGATCTGAAGCGCTAACTCCTTCATGGCCGCTATTCTGATAGCTGTCTGAAACTACAGAAGTGCAACTTGATCGATCATTATTGCAAACCGTGGTTTCCCCAAAAGGATCAGTCGCGTTGATCGGATTATTAAATGTATATCCATATCGATTAAACATCAGCGGCTGTTCAACACTGAACTGCACCGGATCATGACTTAAAAATCTCCCAATCACCGGGTCATAATATCTCGCCTGCATGTAGGTCAGGCCGGTATCGGTGTCTTTGATGTGTCCGGTAAAGCCGGCCTGATTGTCGTTGGCGGCATCATTAACGAGCGAGATGCCAAAAGGCGTATATTGCTCGGTCCAGAGCACGGCGCCGGTGTCATCCGTGCCCGCAACCGCAGAGCCGAGATGATCATGGTGCAGGTAAGTTACCTCATCAGTGTAATTCAGCCGCGTGCCATTGGATTTAACCCGTGAGAGGGTTTTACCGTCCATTTTGACATAGTTCATGACATAGTCGTCATTGGCCGTGCTTTGATCAACCTGCACGACATAGGCAAGGCTGCCTGAGGCATCATAAACATTATAGCGTGTGACATTGCCGGTCGGGGTCGAGGTGATGGATTTCACCCTTCGTCCGTGGCCATCATAACGATATGAGCCGCTCTCATCCCCGGAAAGACCCGTGGGTCGGTCGGTGGCGTCATAATTCATGTTGATGCCGCCAATAGATTTAACGTTGCCCCGGCTGTCATAGGTCAGGTTCCGGGTTCCGGTCGCGCCGCTATCGACGCTTTGGGAGACGCGGTTAAAGGCATTATAAGTCAGCGTGATATCGCGATCACCAAGGCTCTTCTCAAGCACATTGCCAAGGGAGTCATATTTAAACGCGCCGAGGCCATCTCCGCCCCACGGTCCGGAAGCAGACGTTAAGCGCCCCTGCCCATCATAGCCATAGACCCGGTTATTATTATTATCGACCCCGTCCACCATCGTATCAACCAGACCGCGCGGCGTGTAAGTGTAGCTAAGATCAAGCGCCGTAGCTGTGCCATTGGTCGCGCGCATCTGCTCGGGCTGAAGGCGGGCATTAAAGGTCTGGGTGAAGCTTTGACCATTACCATAAGTCAGGCTCTCAAGCCCGCCCGTATAATGATATTGCCCGTTTGAGGCCAGAGATACATCCGGCATATTGGGCAGCACGCCCGGGTCCAGAAAATTGACCCCGGTGCTACGGCCCAAACCGTCCCGGTCATACGTAAAACTGTGCGAGAAACTGCCAACGCTCCATGTGTCTTTGACATAATCACGCGTATTGGAGAACAGCGAGCCGTCGGAATTATATTGATAATTCAGATCAAAACTGCGCCCGTCAATCCAGAGCTCTTCATGCTCGAGCATGCCAAGCTCATTATAATCATAACGCCAGATGGTGTTTTTGGGATCATTATACCATTCGACCTCGTCTTCATTATTATCGTCGCGGTAAAGCGTGATCAGATTGCCATCGGCGTCATATTCGCGGCCTGTATCAGCCGTACCGTGATGGGTGTAATCGGTGAACAGTAAGCGCCCCATAGCGTCATAGGTATAATCCGCGCGGTTATTGCCTGTCGGTTCGGCGCAATCTGTACCATTGGCGTTGCCGCGCGAGCTGGCGATAAGATATCCGGCATTATCATACTTAAACAAAGACGAATTGCCCGACGGCGTATGATGGCGGCACAGGCGCTGTCGACTGTCATAATAATAGTCCTGAACCTTGCTTTTGAAGCCCGTGCCGTTACTATTCCCAAACTGGCGAACCTGCTCGATTTGCCCCCAACCATCTCTAGTGATTTCCGTATTGGTATTCTCAGGCTGTTCGATCAGGATAACTTCGCCAAAATTATTCGTGTGCGTCGTTGTTTGGTGGCCTTCCGCATCGGTGACCCGCGTTTTAAAGGCTGTGACATATTCCGTTGTCTTCGTGGCGACGGGAACGTTGAGGGTGTCGATCTCGGTTGCGGTAAGGACGCGTCCTAAATCATCATATGTGTAGGCGGTTCCGCCGGATGTGGTAAAAGAGGCGGAAGGTAAAGACTTAAAAATGACCTGTCCGGCCTCATTATATTCGGTGGTCGTAACACTTTGCCAATTGCTGCTATTGTCCACCGTAGATTCAGAAACGCTTCGCAACAATTCATCATAGATGATCGCTGTTTCAGATTGTCCTTTGGAAATCGTTTGGAAAACCACCGGCCAGTTATAATAGTTTATGGTAGTTGTGTCGTAATAGTTACCAGGTAGGTCAATCTCTGTAACGCGTCCCATCGGATCATAATCATATGTCGTGATATTGCCTTTTGCATCTTCCGAGCTTGTCACCCAGCCACTATCGTTGATGACCAAGTTAATTTCGGTCAAATCTGGGCGAATGACCTTTTGCGGGCGTCCGCGGTGCCAGTTTTCCGCCTTATATTCGTTCAGTTTGGCGTCTTTGACCCAATCAAGAGTTCCGTCGGAATTATAACCAAAAGTCGCGACATCATAAAACCCGGTTGTCGTATCATAAGCATATTGTTTGGTCTTTCGCCCCAAGGCGTCATAATCTATTTTGGTCTGTTTACGACCATTGACTTTTTTCTCCAGCGGAAGACCCAATATCCATTCGGCGGTTTTATGTTCATAGACAATTTCCGTAATCCGTTGATCAGTTGAACCCACAGTAGAGGCTATTGACGTAATTGGACTGCCAAAAGAATATTCGGGCACCGTATGATCATTGTTGTAAGTTTGAATAGATGTAACTGTTTCGCCGTCGCGAGTCACATCAGACTGCACCCTATAAGACGCGAATTTGTTATGTTTGACGGCGCTGTAAGTATCAAAATGATCGGGATGGGACTTGCCGAAAATTTGGCCTTTGATTTCGTATATATTGACGGTTTCTTCGATAACCGTACCGCTCGGTGATTTTTTTATCACTTTGCCAAGTTGGCCATAATTTCCGGACCAACTGCGATTATGGTAATATTCAGTCACATTGCCAATTGGGCCGGTCAGTGTGATTTTGCGAAAATCACCCGGCGCCGGAGGAACAGTATCATCCGGTTCATACCCAAAACTCCCATCATCACTTCCATTGAGCGGATATTCATAGGTCCAGCTCGACGTCGGTATGCTGGGGCCCGTTAGAGTTTTTTCCGTTACAGCAAAAGTCTCAAACCATGGCATGACGAACCAGTGATATTCCTCGCTACACCCGACGGGGTTTCCATAAACGTCACTAGGTTTTACTTTCTCCGGTACACCGGAATATCCGTGACGGATCTCATCCAACGTAAAGGTTCCTACGGCGCCGAAAGGATGGGTAACAGAAACGGTAATCGGGTCGCGTTTGCAATGCCCGGGAAGCGGTCGGACCCTGAAATCGGTAAAGTCATAGGTCCAATTGGTGCCATCGGGTAAATTGACCTGCGTCAGCAATCGCGTACTCCCGCCGTTTAGGGGCGCATATCCGTAGCCCCAAACTTGCCCGTGGGCAGAGACTTGGCTAATATGACCATTTGAATTATAAGTCAGCTCAATAACACGCCCGTCATTACTATGAGTTTTCGAAAGCTCGCCGATTAGGTTATAATCATATTTGACCCAGTTCCCGTTTTTATCGGTGACTTCGCTGGCAAATAATATTGCTTTGCTTTGTGCAACTTCCAAATTTTTCCAGCCCCAGCCACTCAGATTGTCAAAATAGCGGACAGGTTGAGACGCCGCGTCCCACATATCCAAGCGCCGAAAAATATCAAATTTATAAGTGGTTCCCGCAGGCGTTGTGACCAAAAACCCTTCGCCGCCATCACTAACGGTCGGAATACAATCGATTTTAAGATTATTGGTTGTTGCTTTATCCGAAAGAGGCGCGTCAAATACAGATTGATCCGGAAAATCGAGAATTTTTGTCGATCCCATGCCGGGAATGGATATGTCCAGCCCATTCCAATATTTGTCAGGCAACATAGATACGCCAGCATAGGTTTGGAATGGTTCCGGGAACGCCCGTCCGGTACAGCGGTCTTCCCAATTATTGAGCGGTTCATTAATATCGCCCATCTCATGCTTGATAATATTAGTAGAAATATAGGGAACGTCGAGCTGCCAATCGCCAAACTGAGCCGAGATTTCAGTTTGGGTCGTTCGTCCGCCCGATTTGCGGCGAATGGCAACTTCGAGGTCGGAATTACCTGGGATTGAAACATCGGTCTGGGTGAATACCAGAGAGCCGGTTGCCGTATCAATCTGATCGCCCATCAATCCAAAGCCAGTACCCTGTAATCTTTGTTCGACCCCGTCCCATGCCAAATGATTAATTTCTTCAATCGAAGTTGGATTGCTTTCTTGAGATTGGGCCGGGGCGTAAAAACAGCCCGACGCTAAAAATGATAGAATGAATCGAAAGAGAGTTTTGGATTTGAAATCCGAGGGTGTTTCGATTGTCATTTTTGCGCTCTCCCTTGATTTGTACTAATTGAAAATACGTTTTGGATAGGAACCTACAAGCCCCTATCATAAGTTTTCTGGGGGCAAAATACCCTCCCTGCGGGAGCGGACATCTTGGCGATAAAATTAAAAGCTCGACCAAATTCAATCTATCCTCGGTCAAATCCCCGCCCTTCCATCCCCTCAACTAACCCTCAAAATTTCGCCTTTGTAACCGCGTAGAACATTTGTAACCGCGTAGAACAGTTGACAGTCAGGTGACGTTTCAAGGGAAACAGGATGATATTTCAAATAAATCACCTTTGGGGCGGCTTGGAACGCGTGGGCGAATTTTCGTTGAAAAAGCGCTCAAAATATATCGACACGGATATTGACCCGCCGACGGATTGATTTAGGTTACCCCGATGGCACAAGACCTGATGAATTACGAACAGATGACACAGTTGGCGCTACGTAGCGTGGTTCGTGACGCGATTCGGCGGGTTATTCGCGAAGACGGTCTTCCCGGCGCGCACCATTTTTATATCACATTTTTAACCCGGTTTCCCGGCGCTGAAATTGATGAAAGTCTGGCCAAAAAATACCCGGAAGAAATCACGATTGTGCTCGAGCATCAGTTTTGGGATTTGACGGCCAATGACGATAATTTTGAGGTCACTTTGAAATTTGGCGGCGTGCCAAAATATTTGAAAGTCCCCTATACGGGAATAACCCGTTTTCATGATCCTAGCGTCGGATTTGCTTTGCAGTTTGAGCCGCCGCGCGAAATGGAACCTCAGGCTACGACGGCGCCTTTGGCCAAGATCGAACCGGCGACCCAACAAGCCAGAGACAATACGGTGATCCCGACGGCCAGTAATGCCAAAAAGAAAACACCGGCGAAGAAAACCGCCAAAAAAACTGCCAAGAAAAAGAAATCTGAAACATCTGATGCACCGGAGAAATCCGATGAAGACAATATTGTCAGCCTGGATTCTTTTCGCAAAAAATAAATTCAATCAAAGAGTTAACTATGAGTAAGATGCGCACTGAAACGGATAGTTTCGGCAAGCTTAAAGTCCCGTCGGACAAATATTACGGCGCGCAAACGGCGCGGAGCCTGATCAATTTTCCAATTGGAATTGAAACCATGCCGGCTTCGATGATCCGCGCACTGGGCATCATTAAACGCTCCGCAGCTCTGACCAACCGGGCTTTAAAAAATCTCGACGTAAAACGCACCAAGGCAATTGTTAAAGCCGCGTCTGAAGTCGCAGAAGGCAAACTAAACGACAATTTCCCTTTATCGATTTGGCAGACCGGATCCGGAACTCAGTCCAATATGAACGTCAATGAAGTTGTGTCGAACCGGGCGATCGAAATTCTCGGCGGCGAGATCGGATCCAAGGACCCGGTCCATCCCAATGACCATGTCAATAAATCGCAAAGCTCTAATGATACTTTCCCGACAGCTATGCATATTGCAGCTGCGGAAGAAATTCATCATCATCTTTTGCCCGCGCTTCGCAAGCTTAGAAACGCTTTAAATGACAAGTCCAAAGAATTTCGAAAAATCATTAAAATCGGCCGGACCCATACGCAGGACGCAACGCCGGTTACGCTGGGTCAGGAGTTTTCCGGCTATGTCGCGCAGCTCGACAATGGTATAAAACGGGTCGAAAACGGCCTTAAAGAGCTATTTTATCTCGCTCAAGGCGGGACAGCCGTTGGTACGGGACTAAACACCAAGCTAGGATTTGCCAAAGCCTTCGCCGAAGAAGTTGCTGCCTACACCAAACTGCCGTTTAGAACGGCGCCAAATAAATTCGAAGCCCTCGCCGCGCATGACGCCTATGTTTCGGCGCACGGCGCGATCAATACGGTCGCCATGAGCCTGTTTAAGATCGCTAATGATATTCGTTTTCTCGGCTCCGGCCCTCGATCAGGACTTGGCGAGATATCTTTACCGGCCAATGAGCCCGGATCCTCTATCATGCCCGGGAAGGTCAACCCGACACAGTGCGAGGCGCTGACAATGGTCTGCACTCAAATTATGGGCAATAATACGGCCATCAGCATGGCCGGGTCACAAGGTCACTTTGAGCTTAATGTGTTCAAACCGATGATGGCCTATAATATGCTGCAGTCGATTCAGCTGATGGGCGACAGCGCTCATAGTTTCACGGACAGATGCGTCACTGGCATAACGGCCAATGAAGAGCGGATTAAGCAATTGCTCGATTGCTCTCTGATGCTGGTCACTGCGCTGGCACCGACCATTGGCTATGACAATGCCACAAAAGTCGCGAAAACAGCCCACAAGAACGGGACGACGCTGCGCGAAGAGGCCGTAAAACTGGGGTTTGTGACAGAAGCGGAGTTTGACAAAATCGTTCGGCCGGAACTGATGATTAAACCCAGATAATGAGTGACGACAATGTCATAAAGTTCGGCAAAGCCAAAAAGGCGCTGAACCGCGAAGCCAAGGAAGCCCAAGCCGAAGCCAACCGTCAAAAATTCGGGCGCACCAAAGCTCAGAAAAAACTGGATCAATCGGTAACTTCCAAACGTGATCAAAACCTTGATGATCACAAACGAGACCCATGAAAAAAAAACGGTCCTTATCCCTTCACGGGCACCGAACGTCCATCGCGCTGGAACCGGAATTTTGGGCAGTGATCGAAGCGGAAGCCGAAACCCGCAATCAGTCTTTAGCCGGCCTGTTGGCCCAAATTGATGATCAGCGTGTCGCCGAGCGCAGCCGGTCGGGGCTGGCTTCATATCTTCGGGTGTGGGTCCTCAAAACCGTTCAAAATCGACAGCAGGACTGACATCGACCGGGACAAATTAATTCCATAGAATTCCGGTGGAATTATTCAGGCCCGCATGTATGTTCACCCTATGTCTAATCCTGATTCATTTCGTCCGGCCCCGCCGCCGCCGGGCCGAGGGCCCCTTTCGGCTCAGGCTATGCCGCGGCAGACAGCCAAAGTCGGCGACTATCTTGATGGGCTGAACCCCGAGCAGCGCGATGCCGTACTGGCAACGGAAGGTGCCGTATTAGTGCTGGCGGGGGCGGGAACCGGCAAAACCCGGGTCCTGACGTGCCGATTAGCGCATATTCTCGCCAACGGCCTGGCCTATCCGTCGCAAATTCTTTCGGTGACATTCACCAATAAAGCCGCCCGGGAAATGCGCGAACGGGTTGGTGATTTGATCGGCGAAACGGTCGAAGGCTTGCCGTGGCTCGGAACCTTTCACTCAATCGCCGCCAAAATCCTGCGCATCCATGCCGAGCTTGTCGATTTAAAATCCAGTTTCACCATCCTTGATACAGACGATCAAATTCGGCTACTTAAGCAAGTGATAAGAGCCGAAAATATTGATGAAAAGCGCTGGACGCCGCGCTTTCTGGCCAGCTTGATTGATGGGTGGAAGAATAAAGGGCTGACCCCGGATAAATTAAACTCCCGTCAATCCTTCAAATTTGCCGAAGGCAAAGGCGGCAAGCTTTATAAAATCTATCAAGACCGTCTGAAAGTCCTGAACGCCTGTGATTTTGGCGATTTATTGCTGCACAATATCACGATTTTCACTAAAAATCCGGACATCCTCCAGCGCTATCACAAGAAATTTCGCTATATTCTCGTCGACGAATATCAGGATACGAATGTCTGCCAGTATCTGTGGCTTAGACTACTGGCCCAAGGCACAGGCAATCTCTGCGTCGTCGGGGATGATGATCAGTCGATTTATGGCTGGCGCGGCGCTGAAGTTGACAATATTCTGCGCTTCGAAAAAGACTTCCCGGGTGCAAAAGTTGTTAAATTAGAGCGTAATTATCGCTCCACCGCCCATATTTTAGGGGCCGCGTCCGGCCTGATCACGGCCAACCAAGACCGGCTCGGAAAAACCTTATGGACTGACATTGATGGCGGCGATCTGGTCACAGTTACCGGTGTCTGGGACGCCCCGGCCGAAGCGCGTAATATCTCCAACGAGATCGAGAACTGGAAAAGCTGCGGCCGCCTTTACAATGATGTTGCCATTCTGGTTCGGGCATCACGCCAAATGCGCGCCTTTGAGGAGCGTTTTATCGCCCTTGGCTTACCTTACCGGGTGATAGGCGGTCCGCGTTTCTTCGAACGTCAGGAAATTCGCGACGCCCATGCCTATTTACGCCTGATCGTATCGGAAACAGATGATCTGGCCTTTGAGCGTGTCATCAACGTCCCCAAACGGGGTATCGGGCAGACTTCCGTGCAAAAATTGCAAATGGCCGCGCGCGCGATGAATAGAAGTCTGGAACATGCGACGAGCGAGCTTGTCAAAACCGATGAGATTCGCGGCAAGGCCAGAACATCACTTAAAGCGTTTTTACTCGATCTGCAAAGATGGCGCGCCGATAGCAAATCTTTGACACCTGTCGACCTAGCCGAACGCATCTTGGATGAGTCCGGCTACACGCAAATGTGGCGCGACAATAAAGATGCCAAATCACAAGGCCGGCTTGAAAATCTTAAAGAACTAATTCAGGCAATCAGCGAGTTTGAAACCCTGCCCGCCTATCTCGAACATGTCAGCCTCGTGCTCGATATTGAGTCCGGACCGCAAGAAGATGAGATCAGTTTGATGACGCTACATGCGGCCAAAGGACTTGAGTTTCCGCTGGTGTTTTTACCGGGCTGGGAAGAAGGCATTTTTCCGTCGCAAAAGTCGCTCGATGAGAACGGGTTGGCCGGCCTCGAGGAAGAGCGCCGGCTTGCTTATGTCGGCCTGACCCGGGCGCGCGAACGCGCGAAGATTTACTTCGCTGCCAACCGTCAGGTTTACGGTTCATGGCAATCCAGCATCCCGTCGCGGTTCATTGACGAGCTGCCACCGGACCATGTGACCGCCGAGTCGGAAACCGGATTTTTCGATCAGATGGGCCGCAATAGTTTTCGCGATGAAGTGTCCGAAAATTTCGCCAGCTCCTTTGACAGAACCCGATCATCTCCGGGCTGGAAACGTTTTCAGAAAAACCGCCAATCACCACCGACCATTCAGGGCAAAGCTGTCCGCCGGACTACCGCCAGATCGACCAGCGATTTCACGGTTGGCGAACGCATATTTCACCAGAAATTTGGCTATGGCAGCATCAAATTGATCGATGGTGCCAAATTGACTGTAGCTTTTGAAAAAGCGGGTGAAAAGAAAGTGTTAGAAGGGTTTGTTGAGAAGATTTGATGCGGCTTTATACTCATATCCTTGTTTTCTGCGCCGTCTTTCTGTCAAGCTGTGCCCTAACCGCCACGAGCCTGAAAATTTCACAGATTGATGCCCTGTCCGATAACGCAACAAATATGGGTGCATTTGCCGGCATTGAACGTCTGGCAGACCGCCAGACACCTGACGATATTAAGCGCGTCAATGTCTTTTACATCCACGGTATTGGCTGGACCGAAGACCCCAAGAATGTCGCTCTCGGCCGCCGGTTTGTATCAGGTGTATCCGAAGCCTATAAATATGATCTAAGCGGTCCGAGATTTGCACCCAAATGCAGTAAGCTCGAAACCGATGGCGGTGATGAAATCACTAATCCGGCGTCGATCGAAATTACGACAGCGCCCGTCATTTATGAAACCATTATCCCGGGCGCGCAGCTTCGCGTGGAAAAACTGGTCTGTATGGATCGCTTAATATTTCGTCCTGTTGATGATCTCGAATTCACAGTTTACCGCGTATTCTGGGACGATATTTTCTGGGATCAAATTCAAGAAGCTCATGTCGGTCAGGACTGGGACAATGAAGAAACTCTAACGATTGCCGATACACGAAAAAAATATAATCGGAAGCTCAAAGACGAAATGGTCAATTTCGGGTTCTCCGACGCGGTCATGTATCTGGGGCCAGCCGGGCGCGAAATTCGCCTCGCTGTAACGGGTGCTATGTGCGCTGCCCTGCTCGACGCCTCCGGCACGACATTCGAAATTCAAGACAATTCTATCTCTGCTCAGAAAGCCTGTTCGGCCATTAAACATCAGCCCATTGCAACCAATCAATTCGTATTTGTCAGCGAAAGTCTCGGCAGCAAGATTATGTTTGACGTGATGCGGGATATTATGACGGACGAAACCACGAATAATCTTGATAAAATGATCGTTGGAACCGAACTTTATATGATGGCCAATCAGATCGCGCTTTTGTCTTTGAGTGAACTGAACCGGGGCGAGGCAATGTTGCCCGCCAAGTTTGGCGCTTCTGAACGCCCAAGAATAATTGCGCTTACCGAGATCAACGATTCTCTATCTTATGAGATCAATCCGTTTTTTGAGAATCTCTGGAGCCAGCAATATTGGAGCCCCGACCAACCGAAGCGAGAATTTGATATCCCGGCCAGAGAGGCCCTTAGCCAGCATCTCGGCTTTGACTTTGTCGATGTCCGGGTCGAATTTGCCGATCCGATGCTGGGGGTTCTCACTGGGCTCGCAAACCCCCTTCAAGCCCACAAAGACCATATGAAAGAGAAAGGCATCTCAAAATTAATCTTGTGCGGCGCGGAGAACGGCAAACGCAATGACCTGGGCTGTTTAGCCGTACAGACCGGCAAATGAACCGGTGACGTCAAATCAACCATTCGCGCTTTTCGTTCGCGGGCCTAAATCCCTGATTTTTGATCTGTCCGATCAGCTTGGTTTTGACAGCGAAATGGAAGCCCTTGCCGTATCCATATTTGAGGATGATGAGACCAACGAGATATTCCACGTTCAGGCGCTCTATGCCTCTGCGGCGGACGCGAATGCGGCTCTGGAGTCGCTGTGCCTCCCGAAAGAGGTTGAGGGCTTTGTCAGCCAATTACCCGATGAAGACTGGGTAGCGCTCAGCCAAAAGGGCCTGCCGCCTGTCGACGCGGGGCGGTTTTGGATATTTGGCGGCCATGACAGAGCCAAAGTCCCACACGATATTCCGTGGCCGATCCATATAGAGGCAGGGGCGGCCTTCGGCACCGGGCACCACGGCACCACAAAAGGCTGCCTGCTGATGTTTGATCAGCTTTTGAAAGACGGCACAAATTTCGACCGGGTTTTAGATTTGGGGTGCGGCGCTGGCGTGCTCGCCATTGCGGCCGCATTATCGCTCAAACAGTCCGTAATGGCGACCGATATCGACCCGGACGCCGTGAGTGTGAGCCTCGACAATGCGGTCCAAAACGAGGTTGGGCCGTTAGTAGACGCATTTCACGCCGATGGCTTTAACCATCAGCGTTTGTCAGGCCAGACTTTTGATTTGATTTTTGCCAATATTCTAGCCGGACCGCTGATGGCGCTCGCGCCTGATATCAAGGGCGCGATGACCGGAGGCGGACATGTCATCTTGTCGGGCATACTCGATGAACAGGCTGGCCGGGTTGCGCGTGCGTTCGAAGCACAGGGTTTTGCCATAAAAAAAGGCCCATCCCTTGCAGGATGGACCTCACTATTAGGTTTAAAATAATAAGCGTGATTAGATCGCGCGATTATTGCGGCGTTCCCGACGAGCATCGCGGCGAACCACAAGACTTCCGAGAGCTTTCTCACGGCGGACAAAGCCACCTTCAAAAGTTTCACCAAATGTGTGTGTCGCCTGATTTTTAAATGTGCGACCGTTAAACTGAGTTGTCATAATGATCTCCTATTCAGATGATCTCTATATAAGTTTTTCGGTCAAAATTAGAACCGCCAAAGTCGCCTTATAAGCTATGCATTTTTGCAGGGATTTAAATATTTTGTTAATGTTTTAAAGGATTTAGCTGTGCTTGGGCGCGCTACTTTCTCCGTCCGCGTCCGCGTCCTTTGGCGAGCGCCTTAATCACGCCGCGAAAGGTTCTGACTTCCTGTTCGGTCATATTCGCCCGCGTAAATGGCGCGCGAATATTACGGCTCATCAGGGTTCGCTTGTCCGCGGGATAATAGAACCCGCTATCTTCCAGCTCATCATCAAGATGCTCGAACATCCGCACCAGATCTTCGCGGCTGGCCGCATCAGCCGGCGCCATATCAAAAGCCGGCGGCGGGGCGGCGCCCTCGGCTGACTTCCAAATGTAAGCAAAGACACCAACGGCTTGCGCAAGATTGAGCGAATGAAAAGCCGGATTTATCGGATAGGTCAATATGTGATTGCACAGCACCACATCGGAGTTTTTAAGCCCGGCCTTCTCAGGGCCGAATAGAATGCCGCAGCGCGTCCCTTGCGCCTGATGCGCATGGAGCATTGCGCCAACGTCTTCGGTGCCAATAACGGGAATCGCAAGTTCGCGGCGGCGTGCTGTGGCGGCCAGCACAAAAGACAGGTCGGCGACTGCCTCCTTTGTCGTTTCGAACACTTTGGCGTCCCTCAGCACGTCTATAGCGCCCGCGGCTGGCGCTTCGGCTGCTGGATTAGGCCAGCCATCGCGCGGGGCAACCAGACGCAGCTCTGTCAAGCCAAAATTGAGCATGGCGCGCGCCGCTGCGCCGATATTCTCGCCGAGCTGCGGCGTGACCAGAATTACCGCTGGCGCACGCCCTTCCTTGCCGCCGTGCACCCGGCCTAATTGATCCTTGACGGTTCCGCCCATTTTGGTCTTTCCTATTAGTTTCAGGTCTGTTAAATGCCCCCAAATTTATCGTAAGTATACAGAGGATCAAATGGCAAAAATCAAGGTAAATAACCCGGTCGTCAACATGAACGGAGACGAGATGACCCGGATCATCTGGGACATGATTATCGATCGCCTCATCAATCCTTATCTGGATATCGAACTTCTGGACTATGACCTGTCGATTCAAAGCCGCGACGCAACTGATGACCAGATCACGATCGATGCCGCCAACGCCATTAAGAAACACAATGTCGGCATTAAATGCGCGACCATTACACCGGACGAGCAGCGCGTCGAAGAGTTTGGCCTCAAGAAAATGTGGCGCTCGCCTAACGGCACAATCCGGAACATTCTGGGCGGTGTTGTGTTCCGCGAGCCGATCATCTGTAACAATGTCCCGCGTCTTGTGCCGGGCTGGACCCAGCCAATTGTCATTGGACGTCACGCCTTTGGTGACCAATATAAAGCGACAGACTTCGTCGTCCCCGGTCCTGGAAAAGCGACCATGAAGTTTGAAGGCGCTGACGGCACCGTGATCGAAAAAGAAATTTTCGACTTCCCGGGCGGCGGTGTTCTTATGGGCATGTATAATCTGGATAAATCGATTCAGGACTTCGCCCGCGCCTGTTTCTCCTATGGCCTGCAGCGTCAATGGCCGGTTTATCTGTCGACCAAGAATACGATCCTCAAAGCCTATGACGGACGCTTCAAAGATATCTTCCAGGAAATCTATGACGCCGAATATGCGGACCAATATGCCGAATTTGGCGGCGAATATCAGCACCGCTTGATCGACGACATGGTCGCGGCGGCGATGAAATGGTCCGGCGGCTATATCTGGGCCTGTAAGAACTATGATGGCGACGTGCAGTCCGATACGGTCGCGCAGGGCTTTGGCTCGCTAGGCCTGATGACATCATTCCTTCTGACGCCGGACGGAAAGACCATGGAAGCCGAAGCGGCCCACGGCACAGTGACCCGTCACTATCGCAATCACCAAAAAGGCGAAGCCACTTCGACCAATTCCACCGCCTCTATCTATGCATGGACTCGGGGCCTCGCGCACCGCGGCCGCATTGATGACAATGAAGAATTGGTCAAATTCGCAACCGGCCTCGAAGACACGGTTAAAGCCACAATCGAAGGCGGCCAAATGACGAAAGACTTGGCCCTATTGGTTGGCGATACACAAGGCTGGCTGACAACAACCGGCTACCTTGAAGCCATCGCCGAAAACTTCGAACGCCGGATGACTTAGGTCTCGCAACGATTTTGAATGAGAAGCCGCCTTCCGGGGCGGCTTTTCTTTTGCGCAAAGTTTGATAGGCTACGATCATGACCACGCGCGACCTGACCAATAAAATATGCGCCTCGCTCCCGGGAAGTGAAAACTCCGATCCCTGGAAAGATGTTGGTAAGAGCGCTGACCATGACGGGCCAAGACATGATGTGTGGAAGATCGGCGGAAAAATGTATGCCTGTGTCGGCTCTAAAACGCCGGGCGTTTCCGTCAAAACCGACTCAATTGAAACCGCTCAAATGCTAATCGATGTCGGGCTCGGAACCAAGGCTCCTTATTTTCACCGCTCATGGGTTTTGCTCAATGAAGACGTGGATGAGGACGAGCTCCGTCACCGCTTAATAGGTGCCTATAAAATCATTCGCGGGAAACTGACGAAAAAGGCGCAGGCGGCTTTACCACCGTTTGAGGGTTAGGTGACCCACACAATCCGCCTAAACCAAGTCACGCTCGGCGCCAAAAATATGGCTGCCAGCGTCGTGTTTTACAAAAATCTTGGCCTCACCGTCATTGTCGATAGCGCGCCGCGCTATGTCCGGTTCGAGTTTCCGCGCGGTGATGGAGGAGAACCCGATACCCTATCTTTGCATGCCGTTGAAGCGGGGTGGAAGGCGCGGGATGATGGACCGCTGATTTATTTTGAAGTCGAAGACGTCGCCGCGTTTCTGGAAGATGTCGGTGTAAAACCCATCGCAGCGCCGGAGCTTAAATCCTATCTCTGGACCGAAGCCGATATTCTCGACCCATCGGGCAATCGCATTCGCATTTTCAGCGCGGGCGACAACCGCCGCTTCCCGCCCTGGAGAGTTTAGGCCGCGCGTCTTTGGTCAATCTGACCGACCATAAAATGGTTCACATCTCTGTGCTCGGCCTCATCGGCGCGAACGGCAATGACGACGTCGCGCAAAGTAGCGTCAGAAGGTAGCTGCCAATAATCGATCGCGATTTGCGGCGCAGGGACATTTTCATGAGTTCCGGCATCAATCTCGGCCAGATATTGCGTGTAGCTGATGACGGCTTCTTCTTCGAAATAGCCGACCACACGATGGGCTGTACGCGGCGCAAACAGATAGAGGAAAAAATAGGCGTTGTAGAAGATCAGCTGCACAATCGCGATTAAAAGGCGTTCAAACCAGTTCGGCTGGGCGATCTCGATAAAAGTCATGAGATGCATACGCTCATTCTCCGCCTCATCCAACAAAGTTCGGATCCAACCCTCATCATCGCGCATTTTACGGAGTGCGTGAAGATGCTGCCAAAGACCGCCAACCATGCCCGGAACCGCTGCGACGGTTTCAAGAACGACAGCGCGGTGGCCATAGCGTTTGGCAAATAATCTATCGGCGAAAAACCTGAGAAACCTTACAAATCCATAGGCGACTTTGTCTGAAATGGTTTTGGGCTGGATGTGCGTTTCTAGGTCAATGTCGGGATTGACAGCTCTCGGTTTAGGGCGGCTCTGCAATTGCATAATCGGTCTCCATTCCTACTTTTTAGGTAAGACGGACTGCGCCAATTTCGATTAGTCAGATCGCCGCACTGCGGCCAGATATCATGATCACAAAGCGGCGATCGCGGCGGCGAGCGCGGCCAAACCCAAAACGGTGCGTTTTTGCGGGCTATAGGGGTCTTTGCCGTGGCATTCGCGGACGAAATGTTCGCAATTATGGGTAACCGGATGATAGCGCCGGCCCATTTGTGCCCGGGCACGCGCCAGAACAAGTCCGGGTTTGGTCCGGCTGAGCGCGCCGTGATTGGTAATTTTGCGGCCCCGGGCGAAATCGCGAACGCTTTTCTCGGCGACGCCCCCGTAACGCCGTGAGTTACAGATTACGCGGCCATGTTCGGTCATAATGCCTTCATGGCGGATAGTTCCCACCCGGATACTGATAACGTCACCTGGACTATACCACATAATCGACTCCTTTTCATATTGTTTATCGATAATCAATAACATTTTCAAGTCCCTTTCCGCTCATACCGGCGAAGGCCGGTATCCACGCCAACGTTCCAAAGAAGTGTTCAAGTGACAATAATGCACCTTTTATAGGGATGAGCGTGGACCCCGCTCGTCAGCGGGGTGAGCGAGATGGGGTCTGTCACCCCCGCTTCTCGCGCTCGATCATCGTGTGAAGCGATTGCAAAAATTCCGACCGGTCAGCGTGGGAAAAGGGTTTTGGTCCGCCAATATGCTCGCCCATCGCGCCGGCTCGAAGGTCCGCCATGATGGCGCGGGTCGCGATAGCCGTCCCGATATTGTCATCAGTCCACAGATCGCCTTTGGGCGAGAGACCCATTGCGCCAGCTTTTAAAATACGATCCGCGAGCAATATATCCGCTGTGATAACCACACTTCCCGGTCCGCAATTCTCGGCGATATGATCATCAGCCGCGTCAAATCCGTCCGATACAACCACCCGTTTGATCGATGGATGTTCGAGAACGCGCAAATAGCTGTTGGACACGACCGTTACCGGCACTTTGTGACGTAGCGCGACCTTGTAGGTCTCTTCGCGCACCGGACAGGCATCGGCATCAATCCAAATATGAATATCACTCATTATCGTTATAGGTTTGCATATCACCGTCCCGCATTCGCGCCATCACATCGATCAGGACTGCCGTGTTGAGGCCCAAGAGCAATAGCCCATTAGCCGCGATAATGCCCGCCATGAGGCGCCACTGATACTCCAATATCACATCCCCAAAACCAAGCGTCGTAAAAGACACAAGGGCAAAATAGAGACTCTCTTCAAAGGTCTGAAATGCGCCGACGACGAAAAAAGCTATTGCCCAAATCGCAATGGCTATACTCAGCGCTGCCAACATCCATAAAATTGTAAGGCTTAAGATTGTGGCTTTGCGGGTCCAGCCGCCTTTCCCCAAAATCTGATTGCCAAATCTCTGGAGAATGGACTGACCGAATTCCAGAAACAAAGCCTGGGTGATCAGAGTTGTGATGATCAATCCAATGCCCAACAATAAAGGAATTATCACGTTAAAGCCTCCAATATTTCATCGACCCATATCGGGACCAGCTCACCGGCTTTACCCAGACGCGAGTCATGGAAAAAAGACGACCCCTCTGACGGCTCGAGATTAATTTCAAGGGTTTGTTTTCGCATTCCCCGCGCGAGCTGGACAAATCCGGCCGCGGGATAAACCGCGCCGCTGGTGCCAATTGAAACAAACAGATCACAATTGTTCACGGCAGTTTCGATCGCCCCCATAGAATAGGGCATTTCGCCAAACCAGACAATGTCTGGCCGAACCCTGCCAATATGGTCGCATTTCGGGCAGACGCTGGACGTCGTAAAGTCGTCGCGACTTTTGAACTTACTGTCGCACGCCCGGCACCACTGAGATAAAAGCTCGCCGTGCATATGGATAACATTGTCGGCGCCGCCGCGCTCATGCAGATCGTCAACATTCTGTGTCACCAGGGTCAAATATCCGCCGCCATCCAGCAGACCTTTTTCGAGCCGCCCCAATGCGTGATGCGCCGGATTAGGCTCGACCGTCGAGAGCTGCGCCCTGCGGGCATTGTAAAAGCCGAGCACAAGTTCCGGATCGGCGGCATAGGCTTCGGGCGTAGCGACTTTCTCGATCGAATGCTCCTCCCATAACCCGCCCGTGTCGCGAAAAGTTCTAATACCGCTTTCAGCCGAAATCCCCGCGCCGGTCAAAACAACAATGTTTTTGATTTTTACCATGACACGTCTTATCCCAAACTCATGTCAAAACCCAAAGTCCTTTTTGTTTGTCTGGGCAATATTTGTCGCTCCCCTACGGCCGAAGCCGTTTTCAGGCACAAAGCCTCGGCGGCGGGACTGGATGTTTATATTGACAGCGCCGGGACAGGCGGATGGCACCAAGGGGACGCGCCCGATAGCCGGGCCATTAAAGCGGGCAGCCAGCGCGGATATAGTTTTGCCGGTCAGTCCGCCCGCGCCGTTGAACCGGAAGACTATAGGGATTTTGACCATATTTTGGCGATGGACCGTCGTAATTTGTCTGATTTAAAAGCCGAAACACCCGCCGAATATGCGAACAAAATCAAACTATTTCTCAGTTACGGACAATCCTCCGAGTCCGAAGTTCCCGACCCTTATTATGGGGGCGGCCAAGGCTTTGAACAGGTACTCGACCTGATAGAAGACGCCTGCGAGGGATTGATTAAATCCCTTCAACAAACAGCGTGACAAAAGCAGCGCATCACCCTATCCCCAGCCTCCATGACGATTCCTACTATTCGCACCACCGCAGAGCTTGCGGCCTTTTGCGACAAAGCCAAACATAAAGAGTTTCTGTGCGTCGACACCGAATTTATGCGCGAAAGCACATATTACTCAATCCTGTGCCTGATTCAGCTATCCACCGACGATGATGAAGCCATTATTGACCCGCTGGCAGACGGGATCGATCTGGCGCCGCTCGGCAAGCTTTTGGCGAATCCAAAAATTACCAAGGTCATGCACGCGGCTCGGCAAGATCTGGAAATTTTCTACCACATGTTTGGCAAGGTCCCGAATTCGGTTTTTGATACGCAAATTGCCGCAATGGCATTGGGATTTGGAGACTCGGTATCTTATCAGGCCTTAGTCAAAGGGCGGCTGGATCTCGATCTTGATAAGGGCGCCAGATTCACCGATTGGTCGAAACGCCCTTTAAGCGACAAGCAGCTCAAATATGCCATGGGCGATGTCACCCATTTGCGCGACTTTTATCCGGGGATCGTCGAAGAATTGACCGAGCGCGGACGCCTGAACTGGGTGCTTGAAGAAATGAAGCCGCAGCTGCAAAAATCGCTCTATGAGAACAATCCGGAAGTCGCCTGGGAGCGCCTGAAAATCAGACGGCCCAAACGCGAATATCTTGCTGTGCTAAAGGCCGCCGCCGCGTGGCGGGAAAAAAAAGCGATCAATCGCGATATCCCCAGACGGCGCGTGCTCAAAGATGACGCTCTGTACGACATAGCCCAGCAAAAACCGCGAACATTAAAGGCGCTGGCAGCACTTCGCGGCGTACCCAACGGATTTGAACGCTCGGAAACCGCCAAGAAACTGGTCGAGGATATCAATTACGCGCTGGACAATGTCGAAACCTACGGCCCGCCAGTGCCCAAACCTCAGCACATGCCGCCCAATATCGGGCCAAAATCTGAAATGTTGAGAACGCTCTTGCGCCTTAGGACCGAATATGAAGATATAGCGCCTCGCTTGGTCGCAAAGTCCAAGGACATTGATCAGATAGCAGCTTTCGGGGAAAAGGCTGAAGTTGCCGCCCTTAAGGGTTGGCGGCGCGAAGTTTTCGGCGAAGACGCGCTCAAAATGCTCGACGGAAAAATCGGGCTGAAGCTGGAAGGCCGAAAAGTCGTCGCCTTTGAGATTTAGC
The DNA here is from genome assembly GCA_013002305.1 of Hellea sp. GTDB lineage: Bacteria > Pseudomonadota > Alphaproteobacteria > Caulobacterales > Maricaulaceae > JACOMS01. Next base: position 49,947 of record JABDKG010000102.1, on the reverse strand, counting down.
CGCAGCGTACTTCACGCACGAACCCTTCTTCGTCCAGTTCTAAAGTCAATCGGTTCATATCCAGATCACCCAAAGCCACGATTGACCCCGGCGTTCTAATCGACGGCGCATAGAGCGTTTGCCCGGGCAGGTAATCTCGAACCTCTAAATAGGTCGGCGGCAATGGAAACGGATCTTCGCCATCATCAAAATCTTCGGTGGTCGCCGGCTTTAAAACGCGCTTGGCGCCCGGTAGGCCGGGGATGAATATCGCGCCTTCGGGCTGTCCAATCAGACCCTGATAAAGTTGAGAGCGGCATAAATCGGCTGCCGGAATTCCCGGTGTCGGGACAGCCGAGAGATAGTCCGGGCGGATATATTGACCTCGGTCCGGCGGCGGAGCATAAAATCCTCGCGTACCGCGCGGTGATGTCTGGCAGGCAGACAAGAGCAATAGGCCGACACATAGAGCAATTCGAATCATGCGCTTAATTAGCCTGACAGGCTGCGGGTCGGTCAAGTCAAAGACGCTGCTGACCTTAAGCTTTTTTCTCCCAGCGGCCGAGATCATTTTGCTGCCAGTAGGATAGGTTTGCGCCTTGGTCCTTTAGGGTCTTCCAATGGGATCGCGCCTCTTGAACCGCGCCTTCATTGCGGCCATCAATCATAACAATACATCGTGATGTCTGCTCGGCGATATCGCACTTGGCACCGTCTACGAGGAATGCACAATCATGACCCTCACTCGACTCGGCGTCGGCGGAAAGCAGGATCGGCTGTTGGTCAGACATAGGTTCATCATCGCGCCCATGGGGCAAAAAACCGTCATCCTTATAAGTCCACAAGAACTGATCCAAATGCGCGAGAAGATCGGGCGGTAATTTGACCAAGGCCCGCCAATTACGGGCCCGGGTTTTATCCAAAAGCTCGGGCAAAACGCCTTCGAGCAAGGATGTTTCGAGATGATAAAACCAATATTCGGTCAAATCTAGCCTTCAAAATTCTCAGCGATCCAATGATTGAGCAGGCGAACGCCATAACCCGTTCCGAAGGTCGTCTCTCGCGGATCATGCCGCTCATTTTTCATTGCCGTACCCGCCACATCAATATGAGCCCAGCTCGTATCGCCGACAAAGCGTTGCAAGAATTGCGCGGCTGTGATCGAACCTGCAGCCTTGCCGCCAAGATTTTTCATGTCGGCATTTGGTGTGTCCATCAGCTTGTCATATTCAGGCAACAATGGCAGACGCCAACTACGTTCTCCGGAGCTTTCCGAAGCCGCCGAAATTTGCTCGGCAAGGCCATCATCATTGGAAAAGACACCGGCATGTTCATGACCGAGTGACACGATAATGGCGCCCGTCAGGGTCGCGAGGTCGATCATTGCCGCCGGTTTGTATTTTGTTCGGGCGTAATGCAGAGCGTCGGCCAATACGAGGCGTCCTTCCGCGTCGGTATTGAGAACTTCTATCGTTTGCCCAGACATGGATTTGACAATATCGCCCGGATTTTGAGCCCTGCCGTCCGGCATGTTTTCAACCAGTCCAATAATGCCGATTACGTTGGCTTTGGCTTTGCGTCCGGCGATACCGATCATAGCGCCAACCACGGCGGCTGACCCGCCCATATCGCCTTTCATATCCCACATGCCTGCGCCAGGTTTGAGCGAAATTCCGCCTGTATCAAACGTCACGCCTTTGCCGATCAAAGCGGCAGGCTTGGCGCCCTTTTTACCGCCGTCCCATCGCATCACTACAAGCTGCGACTCGCGCTCTGACCCGAGGCCCACGCCCAGCAATGCATGCATGCCGAGTGTGGCCATACGTTTTTCGCCGAGCACTTCAATTTTCAAGCCCAAATCGGCGAGTTTCTTCACTCTTGCCGCATAGGCCTTGGGGTAAATTACATTTGGCGGCTCATTGACGAGATCGCGGGCATAAATAATGCCGTCACAAACCGGGCCATGAAAATTATCATAAGCCTTTTTGCCTTTGGATGAAGAATCATAGGCGATTTTGACACTGGCGATGGTCGGCTTTTTGTTTTTGGGTAATTTGGTTTTGTGGCGATTGAACTGATAGGCGGCCAGACGCGCGCCTACCGCGGCACGCGCCGCTTGGTCCGGTGTCAGACCCAAGCCATCAAGGTGAAACGTCAAAGTCGTATCGCCTGAAAACAGCAGGCCTTTTACAACATTGGCGGCCAGCATTTCAGGATTAAACTTATCTTTTTTTCCGAGCCCGACGATGTGAAGGCGCGAGGCTTTTGAGCCGGCAGGCGCATAGACATCAAATCTCTGCCCTGCTTTTCCGGAAAATTTTGCCGCTTTGGCAGCCTTGGCAATTGCGCCCTTGCTGGCCGAGTAATAGTCTTTAGCGCTGCCATATTTCTTATCCCCGTCAAAGACCGGGATGACAGCAGTCCCGCTGGTTGCTGGCCTGGCTGTTACAAAACTGATTTTCACCGCAAATTTCCTTTCAAACATGTCGCGCAAATTATTGCCGTTATTTTATATTTGCGCTGTGGTAAACCAAAGCACGCTATATTAGAAGTCAAAAACAACTGAGGGCCCCGGTATTTGATTCTTCCATGTCAAAACTGCAAGAATATTTCTGGAAACAAGCCTTTTGGCCTCTGATTATTACGCTATTGGGATTGGCCGCGCTTGCCCTGCTGACGCAAAGCCTGACCACGCTTGATCTGATTGTCGAAAATCGCCAGTCGGCTCTGACATTTTTTTACATTACCATACTGGCCCTGCCCCAGCTTATGAGCATCATCTTGCCGCTGGCGGTCTTTATGGCCGTTATTTACGCGGTTAACCGCCTCAATGTTGACAGTGAAATGTCGGTTGCCAAAGCGGTCGGGACCAGCCCGTGGCAAATTTCGACGCCGTTTGTGCGGCTCGCCTGCCTTGCGGTCATCGGCCATTTGCTGTTGAATTTATGGATCCAGCCGAGTTCTTTTCGGACCATGCGGGTGGAGCTCTTAAAGGTCAAAACCGATCTGGCTTCGCAAATGGTTAGGCCCGGTGAATTTGTGACCCCGACCAGCGGCCTAACCGTTTATGCCCGGGAAATATTGCCCAATGGGCGAATGGAAGATGTTATCATCCGCGATGCCCGGGTCGAGCCGGTGAGCACTTACACCGCAAAAGCCGGCATCATCACAAAATCCCGTGATAGCGCCCGCCTCACCCTTCAAGAAGGCATGATCCAGCAGCTTGAAAATGACGGGACTTTCACGCCGATCACCTTTGAGAAATACCAGATCGATCTGTCCGAAATTGTGGCGATGGACCGGAATTTCCGGCTCAAAACCTCGGACCGCTATCTGCATGAATTGTTTTACCCCTCCGCAGTCGATCGGGCAAATCCAGACTTTTACCCCTCCTTGATCGCCGAAGGCCATGCCCGCCTAGCAACCCCGCTCTACAATATCGCCCTAACCTTACTGGCCTTGGCGTTTCTGGTACGCGGGCAGTTTCAGAAACTCGGCTATGGCCGCCGGATTGCGCTGCTTGCTGTGATCGGGTTTGGCCTCCGGCTGGTTGGCTTTGCGCTGATCTCCGCCAGCGAAGGCAATATGGCGCTTAACCCGCTGCAATATGCGGTGCCGATCGTCGTGAGCCTGGCCTGTTTATGGTACCTACTAAGCCGCTCCAAAGCGGGCAATTTATGGCGTATGATCTTCCCCCGTCGTCAGGCATCCGCCGCATGAAAGTCATCAGCCGCTATATCGCCTGGCAGACCCTACGCGGAATAATCGTGGCTTTTTGTATTGTTACATCGATCATTATGCTGGTCGATTTTGTCGAAGGCACCCGCAATATCGGCGCCGACGATGACCTTCACGCCGGGCAGGTCTTTATGTTGACCGCGCTCAAAACGCCGCAATTAATCGAGCAAACCATTCCTTTTATTGTCTTATTTGGTGTCATGGGCGCCCTCTTTGCCATGAACCGGCGCAGTGAACTTATCATTATGCGCGCTTCCGGCCTTTCGGCGTGGCGGTTTTTGCGGCCCGCGATCTTTGTGGTTTTGATCATTGGCGTTTTGTGGTCATTGATTTTCAACCCAATGGCCACCAGCGCCATGCGGCAATATGATAATATCAAATCAAGCTATAGCGGCGGCGCGCAGGCCGGAGCCGGTGAAACCATTTGGCTACGCGAGGGTACAGAGTTCGAACAAACCGTGATTTTTGCCCCCTATTTCAGCCTCGTCGACCGAACCCTTTTTGATCCGGAATTTACCGTCTTCAAGGCCGATGAAACTGGTGATCTGGTATTTAATTCCCGTCTTGACGCGGCTGAAGCTAAGCTTTTACCGGGCGGATTCTGGCAGCTGACCGACGTACTTGAGAGCTGGCCGGACGGACAACAACAGGTCAACAAATCCATGTCGTTTAAGACCTCGATCACGCCGCAGAAATTTCAGGAATCGCAAAGCAAGAGAGGGCTCTCGCCGCTGTGGAAATTACCGGCCGAGATCAAAGCGTTAAGCCAGGCCGGCTTTTCAAGTACGAGCCTTAAAATACAATATCACAAGCTTCTCTCTTTGCCGCTAACCCTGATAGCCATGGCGGTGATAGCGGCCGGTGTGTCGATGCGATTGACCCGTGAAGGCGGCGCGCTCGGCTTTATGCTCAAAGGCGCAATCATTGGATTTGCGGTATATTTCATCGAAAATACGATACGCGCATTTGGGGAGGCAGGGTCGATTTCCGCGAGCTTTGCGGTTTGGGTAATTCCGATTTTCGTTCTAGCTTGCGGGCTGGCCTATTTAAGCGGTCTGGAGGACGGGTAAGTGCCCGCAGATATGACTGTATTTTAATTTTTCAAAATGCAGGAATTAGTGATATCGCGAATTGAAACGACGCGGAATATGAGTATAGTCCCGCGCAAAGCGAGACAGTGGAAAATTTATGACCCGATTCAATCTCAAATCTATCATTCTTGGCAGCGCCGCTTGCCTGGCAAGCTTTGCAGCTGCGCCCGTCGCCAGCGCGCAGGTCAATCACGGCATATCGGCAGTCGTCAATGATGATATCATCACCAGCCACGACCTTCGCCAGCGCGTGCTATTTATGCTGGCCACGACCGGTGTTGAACGGACCGAAGAATCACTGGCGCGTGTTCAGGCGCAAGCCCTGCGAAATCTCGTGGACGAAAAGATTCAAATTCAGGAAGCGCAAAAATATGAGCAAGACATATCCGAAGAGGAAGTCAATCGCTCCGTCGCTGCGCTTATCAGCCGGAACGGTCTGGACGCCAATGACGTTGTTCAGCGCCTAGCACAAGCTGGTATTTCAATTCGAACTTTGCAGGATCAGGTCGAATCTGAGATCGCCTGGCAGCGGATCGTCAATGGACTTTATGGCTCGCGTATCCGGATCAGCGATGCCCAGATCAATGAAACACTCAACCGCCTGACGGCAAATGCGTCAAAGCCAAGTTACAATGTTGCCGAGATTTACATAGAAGCCTCGCCGGAAATCGGCGGCATGGACGGCGCGCTCAAGGGCGCTCAGGCCATGATTGCACAGGTCCAGCAAGGCGCGCCTTTTCCGCTTCTAGCACAGCAATTTTCATCTGCCCCGTCGGCTTCAGCGGGCGGCGTTATCGGATTTGTCCGTGAAGGTGAACTTCGCCCCGAGCTGAACGAAGTTCTGCTGCAAATGGAAGTCGGCGCAGTGTCTGATCCGATCCAGGTACCGGGCGGATATTATGTGATCGCGCTGGTCGAGAAAGAAACATCTGAAACCGAGACGCTTTATCGCCTCAAACAGGTCAATTATCTGGCGGATAGCCAAGACGAGAAAGATGCTGCAAAGGGCAAACTTATCGCGCTTCAGGGTAAGCTGACTTCCTGCGATACGCTGACCAAAGATATCGAGGCCCATGCCGATTTACGCCAAGCTGATATGGGCGAGCTTAAAACGTCGGACCTCGCCGAAACTATTCTGGAGAAGCTGGCCGAAACCGATGTCGGCGGCCTATCCGATCCGATCGAAACGCCGAGCGGTGTTGCGGCAATCATGGTTTGCGACCGTTCACTCAGCGGGTCAAACGTCCCGACGCGGGATGAAATTGAAGACCGCTTGATGGATCAACAGCTGGCACAGGCGTCCAAGCGCCATTTGCGCGATCTTCGCCGCCAGGCGACCATTGTTATACGTTAGGTGTCAATCAACGCTTTTCGCCCTTTAATTCTCACCCTCGGCGATCCCGCCGGCGTGGGTCCGGAAATTACGGTCAAAGCCTGGAGCGCCCTTCGCGATAATCCGAAGCTGTCATTTACGCTGGTCGGCCCTTATGATCTGATGGCGCGCAAACTCAATGAAATGGGACAGCCGGCACCGCGAATTATCGAAACCCCCGAAATGGCAAGATCCATGTTTGGAACCGCCCTGCCGCTTTTGCCAATGAAGCTCAATCAAGACGTCGAAGACGGGCGCCCGACGCCGGTTAACGGCACAGTCGTAACCGGCAGTATTGAGCGGGCTGTCAAACATTGCCTGGCCGGTGAAGCCGAAGGAATTGTGACAAATCCAATATCCAAAGATATATTGTACCAGGCCAATTTTAAATATCCCGGGCACACAGAGTATCTCGGCATGCTCACGCAGGACCATCAGGCACCATATGCGCACGGGCCGCTGATGATGCTGGCCAATAGCGAGCTGCGGGTTGCACTGGTCACGGTCCATCAGTCGGTTGAACAGGCTGCACTTTCAGTGACCGAAGACAAAATCATCCGCCATGCCCGGATTTTACACGGCGCTTTGATCCATGATCTGGGGATCGATAATCCGCGCATCGCCTTGGCAGCGCTCAACCCCCACGCCGGAGAAAATGGTGCCATGGGCGATACGGAGATCACTATAATTAATCCCGCTGCCGCAAAACTGCGAGCCGAAGGCATCGATATTTCGGACGCGATGCCGCCGGATACTATGTTTCACAAGGAAGCCCGTGCCAAATATGACGCGGCACTATGCATGTATCACGATCAAGGTCTGATCCCGGTCAAAACGATCGACTTTCACGGCACAGTCAATGTTACCATGGGACTGCCAATAGTCCGAACATCCCCCGATCACGGGACGGCGTTTGATATCGCCGGGCAGAATATCGCCCGGCCTGACAGCCTGATTGCGGCGATAAAGCTGGCACGGCAAATCGCTGATACCCGGAATGGATAATCTCCCAACTCTCTCTCAAACTGTCCGTCTATACGGGCTGGGTGCTAATAAAAAGCTCGGCCAGCATTTCCTGCTCGATATGAATGTCACCGACATGATCGCGCGTTTAGCTCTGCCGCTGGAAGGCGTGCATGTCGCCGAAATTGGCCCCGGCCCGGGCGGGTTAACCCGGTCTCTGCTCAAAGCCGGCGCAGAAGCCGTGACCGTGATTGAAATGGATGAGCAGTTCCTGCCCGCGCTCAAAGCGATCGCCGATGTGAGCGACAACCGGCTCTCGATTATTAAAGGCGACGCGCTGAGCGTCGATATCGCGACAGAGCTCGGCCCTGGTAAGCCGATCAAAATCGCGGCCAATCTACCCTATAATGTCGGCACGAAGATGCTGATCAACTGGCTCACCGCCGATCCGCTATTTTGGGATCAAGCCGTTTTGATGTTTCAAAAAGAAGTGGCCCAGCGCATCGTAGCGGCGCCCGGTGAGAGCGCCTATAGCCGTCTCGCGATTCTGGCGCAATCTGTCTGTACGTGCCGCATGGCCTTTGACGTTCCGGCGAAATCTTTCTCTCCGCCGCCTAAGGTCGATAGCGCCGTCGTCGTATTGGAGCCTCTTCCTGAAGCCGAACGGTTTTCAAATTTGAAGTTACTCGGAGAACTCACGCGAGCTGCATTTGGTCAGCGCCGCAAAATGCTGAGAAAATCCCTCAAACCCTTTGCCAAGAAATACGGGCTGGATTTAGAAACATGGCTTGCGGCAAAGGCTGTCAATCCGACCGACCGCCCCGAAACCTTGCCGATATCCGCGTTTCAGGAACTGGCAAAATCGGTCTCGCTAAGCAAATAAGCGCGCCTTTACATTGACCTAAACAAATTTGACCGCCAAGGTTCAATCATGAATGCACGTCTCATCAAATTCTGGCAGGACCTCCAGAGCAGCTATTATTTTATTCCTGGAATCATGGTTCTTTTGACTGTCATTTTAGCGACAGCAACCGCTTATATTGACGCCCAGCTAAGCGCGGAAATTGCGCGAAAGCTCGACATTTTTTATGCAATCGAACCGGGCGGCGCGCGGGCCGTATTGGCTACGATTGCCGGAGCCATGATGACTGTCGCCGCCGTGACATTCTCAATTACGATGGTCGCCGTCACCACCGCATCCGGCCAATATGGGCCACGCCTGATCGGTAATTTTATGCGCGATCGCGCCAATCAATTTACGCTCGGAACCTTTACATCCACATTTGTTTACGCGCTGCTTGTCCTTCGGATTACCCATGCTGGCGACGCCTCATCCGGTCCCGACACGATATCTCAATTTGTCCCTAACCTTTCACTGCTGGTCGCCGTTATTATGACTCTGGTCAGCGTTGGTGTGATGATATTTTTCATACATCACATTCCTGAAACTCTCAATGTTGGCAATATTCTGGCGCGGGTCGGCAAAAAATTGCGAGATAATATTGAAAAGACGTTCCCGGCGGATCTTGGCAAGGCAACCGAGACGAAAAAGTTTGACCGCCGTTCCATCCCCGAGGCGAGCGCTCATCATGTATGTGCCGAATCCGAAGGCTTCGTCCAGGCCGTCAATGATAGCGCGATGATGCGCCTTGCAATAGAACATGATTTGGTAATCGAACTCATGAAACAGCCCGGCGATTTCATCACGAACGGCGAGGAACTCGTTAGCATTTGGCCCCAAAAAGATATTGATGATGAAACCCTACAGGAGATATCGGCTAGTTTTAAGAAAACCTATGCCATGGGCAAAGAACGCACGGCCCATCAAAATATTCTGTTTCTCGCCGATGAGCTGGTTGAAATTCTAGCCCGGGCCTTGTCCCCGGGCGTCAATGATCCCTTTACGGCGATCAACTGTATAAACTGGTTTAAAAGTTCACTGAAAGCGATGATGCGGGCCAATATTCCAAACCCCTATCGCGCCGATGATAACGGCGATGTGCGCGTGATCACGAACCCGATCGATTTCAAACATTTTGCCGATAATATGCTTGGTCAGTCGCGCAATTATGTCGCGACCGATTTTAACGTCACTTGCAGGCTGTTGGATATTTTAGATGACCTGATTGAGTCGGCTGAGAATACGTCTCAGAAAAAAATATTAAGAGCGCACGCCCGCGCCCTGAATATTGCTGCCACTGACAGCCAAATCGTCGCCGCCGATAAGGATTATTTGAAAAAACGCCTTAAGATGGTGACCTAGACTAGGTCACCCGCCTTGCACCAACGACTTCACAAATGGACCGAGCCAGAGCTGGCGTTTTCGTTTTTGCCGCTCTGCAATAATAACAGCTGAAAGTTCGGCCATTGCAAGGTCAATATCTTCATTGACGATGACATAGTCATATTCAGCCCAGTGACTGATCTCAGCCTCGGATTTACTCATCCGCCGGGCGATCACGTCGTCGCTGTCCTGAGCGCGTGAGCGCAGACGTTTCTCAAGCTCCTGCATATTGGGCGGCAGAACAAATATTTTGACAAGGTCATCAGACGCGGCCTGAGTCAATTGCTGCGCGCCCTGCCAGTCAATATCAAATATGACGTCGTGACCCTGCGACAAGGCCTCTTCGACCGGCCCGCGCGGCGTGCCATAATAATTGTCGAAGACTTTGGCGTGCTCGAGAAATTCATCCTCGTCGATCATGTTTGAGAACTCTTCTTTGGAAACAAAGAAATAGTCCTTGCCGTCGATCTCGCCGGGGCGCGGTTTGCGGGTCGTTGCCGATACTGACATGGTCATTTTCTGGTTCTCGGACAATAATTGCCGGGTCAGCGTTGTCTTGCCTGCGCCCGATGGTGACGACAGGATTATCATCAGGCCGCGGCGATGACTTTTAAGTTCTTGCAAATCCATGACTACTCCCCGCCGCCTGCTGCGCGTTTGCGTTCGCGCTCAATCTTGCGCCAGTTTTTTACATTCTCATTATGTTCAGCCAGCGTCTTGCCAAATATATGCCCGCCAGTTCCATCGGCGACAAAATAGATATATTCGGTTGCCGCCGGATTAAGGACGGCGGCGATTGCCTCCCGGCCGGGGTTGCAGATGGGGGTCTTGGGCAGCCCGTCCATCTGATAGGTGTTCCAATCCGTGACCCGGTCAATTTCAGATTGGCGAATGCCGCGGCCCAGCGGTTCACCCTGGGATACGCCGTAAATGATCGTTGGGTCGGATTGCAATCGCATACCTTTATTTAGACGGTTGATAAACACGCCGGCGACCTTGTCCCGCTCTGACGTCACCCCGGTTTCTTTTTCGACGATGGAGGCCAGAATAATAGCTTCTTCGCGGGTCTTTATCGGGAGGCCGTCTTGTCTTTTATCCCACAATTTATCCAGCAAATCAGATTGGGCGGTCTGCATTTTCGCGACCAGCTGCGAGCGGCTCATACCGCGCGGTGTCATATAGGTTTCCGGCAACAAAGTGCCTTCGGCGGGCATGCCCGGACTGTCATCGATCAATGTTGGTACTTTGGCCATGGCGCGCATAATCTGGGCGGATGTAAGCCCTTCCGGCGCTGTAAACGGATAAAGAATGGCTTTGCCGTCTTTTAGCACCTCCATAACATCGCGCAGGCTGGCCTCGGGCGGGATCATAAATTCGCCGGCCTTAAGCGTGCCGTCAACTTTATCCAAGCGGATCATCAGCTTGAACATGGTGGCGCTATCGATGATACCTTCTGCTGCCAGTTTGTTTGCAATTGACGAGGTTCCGGCGCCTTGGGGAACGGTAAAGACGGTCTCCTCGGCCAGCGGGCCTTGCGAGACAAATGTATATTGTAAAAAGCTCCAACTTGCGAACAGCACGCCGACGAGGATTGTCAAGACCGCGCCGAGCCCGACAAAAGCAATCAGGCCTTTGTGGCGTTTTTTCAATTTGGGTGAGGATTGGCCATTTTCCATGGCCGAGGGCGCGTTATCTTTCTTTCGAGTCGAGAAGGATTTGCGTTTGGACATAGTCCGATATTAAGGCGCTTTGGCGAAAATTAAAGCCGCATTCGTGCCTCCAAAGCCAAAAGAATTTGACATGGCCGCCGTACAGTTGATCGGTTTGGCTTTGTGCGGAACCAGATCGATCGGGGTTTCGACCGATGGATTATCCAGATTGATCGTCGGCGGGGCAATTTGATCGCGCAATGCCAGAATTGTGAATATTGTTTCAACGGCACCGGCAGCGCCTAACAAATGCCCGGTCATCGATTTCGTCGCCGACATACTGAGCCCGACAGGATTTCCGCCAAACAGTTTTTCAACGGCCATGACCTCGAGCTCGTCACCCATCGGCGTCGACGTTCCGTGTGCATTGACATATCCAATGTTATTCACATCCAGACCTGAATCCTCAAGCGCGGCTTTCATGGCGCGATACCCGCCATTGCCTTCCGGCGCCGGACTCGTGATATGAAAAGCATCGCCCGACATACCATAGCCCTTAAATTCGGCATAAATCTTCGCGCCGCGCGCTTTGGCATGTTCATATTCTTCGAGAACGACAGCGCCGGCACCTTCGCCCATTAGAAATCCGTCGCGGTCAACATCATAGGGACGCGACGCAGCCTCTGGATTGTCGTTGAAACTGGTTGTCATCGCGCGGCACGCGACAAATCCGGCAATGCCAAGCCGGCAAATAGAAGATTCGCCGCCGCCAGCAACCATCACATCGGCTTTATCTTGCTGGATCAAACGCGCGGCATCGCCGATGGCGTGAGCGCCAGTCGCACAAGCGGTCGCTACACTGGAATTCGGACCCTTAAGACCGTGACGGATCGAGATTTGCCCGGAGGTCAAATTGATCAACATGCTGGGAATGATGAATGGGGAAACGCGTCGCGGACCTTTTTCGGCCAGAATCTGCGTGGCTTCGGACGTGGTTTTTAATCCTCCAACCCCTGAGCCAAACAAAACGCCGGAACGCTCTTGCTCTTCCTGGCTTTCTTCCAGCGGATTCCAGCCGGAGTCCTGCATCGCTTCATCGGCAGCTGCGATGGAATAGAGGATAAATTCGTCAATGCGCTTGCGTTCGCGCTTGGACATGATGGCGTCGGGATCAAACGTGCCCGGAATATCCGGACCGCCGCCGCCTACACCGTCAAGCTTCGGCACCATCGCTGCAATTGTGCAGCCCAGGTCGGCGGATTCGAAATGATCGATAGCCCCTGCGCCGGACTTTCCATCTTTAATGGCGGCCCAAGCGTGTTCGACGCCGCAACCGACGGGCGAGACAATACCTAATCCGGTGACTACAACCCGCCGCATTGCTTAACTAAATACCAGCCTAGCCGGATTTTTCAGAGATGAACTTTACAGCGTCACCGACTGTTTGGATGTGCTCAGCGGCATCATCCGGAATTTCGATGTCAAACTCTTCTTCAAAAGCCATGACAAGCTCTACAGTATCCAGGCTGTCTGCGCCTAGATCATCAATGAAGTGAGCTTTATCAGTCACTTTATCTTCGTCCGCATCCAGATGCTCGACTACCATCTTTTTTACGCGGTCTAAAATATCTGACATATGTTTTTCCTTAAATATGGCCGCGAACTGCGGCGGTTTCAGGCCGGAAAATAAGGTTTATTCGCCCGATTACAAGCCCCAAGATTAACTCGCGCGGCGTCTAACACAGTAAAATTGCCAAAGCTAGCCTCTAAAATCCGCTTTTTTGACGCTAAATCATCGCCATTCCGCCATTTACGTGAAGCGTCTGACCCGTCACATAAGAGGCTTCATCACTCGCCAGATAAAGCGCCGCATTGGCGATATCGTCCCCTGATCCCAGCGTTCCTGCCGGTATTTTAGTGAGAATCGCTTCTTTTTGAGCATCATTAAGCGCATCCGTCATTGGCGAGGCTATAAATCCGGGCGCGATACAATTGACGGTCACGCCCCGGCTGGCGACTTCTTGGGCCAGAGATTTAGAAAATCCGATCATTCCGGCTTTAGAGGCGGCATAATTAGCCTGTCCCGGGTTGCCGGTCACGCCGACAACGGACGTGATTCCAATAATTCTACCGAATCGCGCCTTCATCATGCTGCGAAGGCAAGCTTTGGAAAGACGGAAATAGGCTTCCAAATTGACCTTCTGAACCAGATCCCAATCATCGGCTTTCATCCGCATTAAAAGTCCGTCGCGGGTCAGGCCTGCATTTGAGACCAAAATGTCAATGCCGCCATCCAAAGCTTCGGAGGCTTGCTTGACCAGACCGTCGACGGCCTCACTATCGGATAGGTTACAAGGCGTAACGGCGCAGCGATCTCCCAGCTCACCCGCCAGGGTTTCAAGTTTTTCAGCTCTCGTGCCCGATAAAGCAACATGAGCGCCCCTCGCGTGCAGGGTTTTGGCGATCGCGCCGCCCAGACCGCCTGTTGCGCCGGTCACGAGGGCTCTTTTTCCAGTTAAATCAAACATATTCTATCCTGTTTTTATGATTTCAGTTGGGCCGCAAACGCTTCGAGCGCTTCAGGCGAATTCAGCGCCTTGCCTTCAACCCCTTTGACGATCCGCCGTAGCATGACCGTGAGTACTTTTCCGCAGCCGGGTTCGGCGAACAGCTCGACGCCGCCCTTTCCGGCCATCCATTCAATAGATTCGCGCCAGCGGACGCGGCCCGTCACCTGCGCCACCAGATCATCACGGAGTTGATCAGGATCAGTTATCGCTCTTGCGCTGACATTATTGACGACCGGCACAGCGGGCTTGATAAATAATGTGTCAGCCAGAGCGTCCGCCATGGCTTCGGCCGCAGGCTGCATCATGTCACAATGAAACGGCGCCGACACGGGCAGCATAACAGCTTTTTTAACGCCGATCTCGCTAGCCTTTTCGGCAGCACGTTCGACGGCCGATTTTTCACCGGAAATGACGATCTGGCCTGTCGCGTTGTCGTTGGCGATTTGGCAAATCCCGACCGACTGCCCGGCCTCAACGACAGTTTCGGCATCCTCGAGCGACGCTCCGAGCAGCGCTGCCATAGCGCCGGCCCCAACCGGAACGGCCGCCTGCATTGCATCACCGCGTAGCCGCAGAAGCAGGGCGGTCTTTGACAGTGGCAAAGTCCCGGCCGCGCATAGGGCCGAATATTCGCCCAAAGAATGTCCGGCGACAAATTTGGCATCTGTGACTTTGACGCCAAACTCTTTATCCAGAGCCCGCATCGCGGCGACAGAAGTCGCCATCAAAGCCGGCTGAGTGTTGGAAGTGAGCGTCAGATCCTCGATCGGACCGTCCCACATCATCGATGAGAGTTTCTGCGACAACGCATCGTCAACCTCCTCGAAAACCTGCCTTGCGCTTGGAAAGGCATCGGCCAAGGCTTTTCCCATGCCAATGGACTGGCTGCCCTGTCCGGGGAAAATAAACGAAAAGATCATGTAAAATCCTATTTTATCGCCTTAGAACCTGAGAATTTATGGGTAGACCCAAAGAAATAATTAAGGCTTCGTTAAGGCTGTTTATTCATAAATTGAAAAACCGAATCTATCGGAACGGGTTGGTATGTCAATTTTTAAGCGCTTTTCAGGCAATAAATCAGAGAAAAAAGTCGAGGAAGAAGCCGAAATGGCCCTCGATGAAACGCTCTGCCTAACCGACGAGATAGAGGATAAAAATCCCCTACCCAAAACACCCGAGGACAAAATGCCGTCTCTCTCGAGTTTCACTAAAAAGGAACAAGAGATGATAGAATCTATTTTGTCAGACAAACCGCTCCCGAAAGACGATAACGTGTCCTTTGAAGACAAGTTTGAACAGGCGAGCAGTTTGAATCTGAAAGCCGATGCTCCAAAAACCCGCAGTCAGAAATCTGTCGACGATATTCTCAGTGATGACAGCTATAAAAGCGCGCTTAGCCTTTTGCGCGGCGAACTAACCGAACCTCCGGAAGAGCTTGAAGCGAAACTCGAAAAACCTGCTTCCGAAACTGAAATGCTTGCATCTGAAGAAGAAGTTGACGAGCCCAATATAGAAGAAGAAATTTCCGCTGAAGACGCCATCCCCGAGATTGAAGAAACGCCGATTGAAGCCGCCGAGACAGAAGGTCTGGAGGCTGATACAACCGAAATTGAGATTGAGATAGAAACTATGACGACCGAAGATGAGGCACCTGAATTGGAAACGAAGACTGCCGAACCGGCCTATCGCAGCGAACAGCCGACGACAGGGCATCGACGGATCAATCTCGGCGATATGCGCATGGATGTATCGAGTATAATTTCCGATATTGAAAATGGAGACTCGATGTTTCGCAGGGCCCAGCAGCGCGTTGAAAATCTGACAAATTATATTGAGCGCGCTGAAGTCGATTTCTCGCTGCTAGACCGTCTTGAGCCTGAAAACCGGGCCTTGAAGTCGGAAAATCTTGCGCTGAGTTCAGAGCTTGAGAAACGAAAAAGTAAAATTGCCAACCTGTCAACTGGGCTGGAAGATCTACAGCGCCGGTTTGGCGATACGCAAAGCGAACTCGACGCCACCCAGGCCAAACTCGCCCATTCCAAGAAAAATCATGAGCATGCTGAGCATAATATTTCCCGGCTCAACACAGAATTACAGGAAACCCGCCTCAAGGCTGAGCGTTATAATAATGAGCTTGGCGTCGAGAATCGCGAAAATACCAGCCTTCGTAGCCGGATTACGGCCCTAACCGAGCAACTCGACAAGGTGACATCGGAGAAACTTGGTTTCGCCAAACAGATTGAGACTCTCAAGATTGATCTTGATGATCAAGTTCAGACCCGCAGAAAACTGCGCGATGAAACCGCTGATTTGCGCCACGCCCTTGAAGAAGCGCACCGCGAGAACACACAGATGCGCGGGCAGATCGGGAGCGTTCACGAGGATATTCGCGGCTTTAAGACACAATATGAATTTAACCTGCTCAAACGCGACGAACGGATTGCGCAGCTTGAGTCTCAATTGGTCGAAATGAATGACCGTCTCCGGCTTAAAGAAGAGATAGTTGAAACCGCAACACGTGATATTTCCTCCTTGCGTCAGGAACGCACGACGCAGGATCTGGAACGGGAACGTCTGCAATTGGCACTAAACGAACAAACCAATCAACTGCATAAATCAGAAGAGGCTCTGCTTAAGTCAAGACAGGCGACGAGCGAACTGGATATGCGCTATCGCGAAGTATCGTCAACGTTGGCGCAAAACTCTCGCCAGCGGGACCATGTTGCGTCGAGCGTGAGCCCGGATATCGCCCCGGCCGCCACATATACGACGACGATCGAGACCCCGGCTCCGATTTCGGCGCCAACGCGGTCTCCTGCCGCGAGAGTAAGCACGAAATCGAACGATATTTCACCAATGTTCTCGATCGAGAAAGATGATCTTTCGCTCGACGGTCCCGGTGAAGCGCCGGCCGCTGAACGTATCGCGCCGATCCCTCAGCTGAATGATGATATTGATGATTTGCTGACGGATTATAAATTAGGTCTTCGTAAGTCGAATTAGACACAGAAAACGCTTGATTTCACCCTGATCTGCGCCTAAAGGGCGCCCACTAACGGTTGCGGTCCGCGCGATCCATATTGACATGGGGTCAATATCTCGCTCGGAGCCATCGTGACATCGGCAAGCCTTCCACTGTCGATCACGCCGCATCCCAACATGAAGGACTAAACATGTCTCTGTATGAGCACGTGATTATTTCACGCCCTGACATCTCGTCGTCGCAAGTCGAAGAGATTGTCCAAAACATCAATAGTAAAGTTCAGAATATGGGCGGCACGATCGAAGGTGCCGAATATTGGGGACTTCGGAATCTGGCCTACCGGATGAAGAAGAACCGTAAAGCCCATTATAATCTTCTGAAAATCAACGCCGAAGCGTCTGTCATTCACGAACTGGAACGTCAGCACCGCATCAATGAAGATATTCTGCGTTATATGAGCATTCGCGTTGACGAATTTTCCGAAGATCCTTCACCGATCATGAAAAAACGCGAAGAGCGTAAGCGCCGCGAAAGAGAGGACCGTTAGTCATGGCTAAAAAATCCGATATCAAAATCGAAAATCTGCCGACACGGACGCCGTTTAAGCGCCGCCGTAAGGTTTGCCCATTCTCAGGCGAAAAAGGCATAAGCATCGATTATAAAGATCCAAAAATGCTGGGCCGTTATATGTCTGAAAAGGGCAAAATCGTCCCGTCACGGATCACCGCCGTATCCCGTAAAAAGCAGAGAGAACTGGCCCGCGCCATTAAACGCGCCCGCTTCCTGGCTCTCCTGCCTTATGAAAACAAGTAAGGAGACGGATCATGGAAGTCATTCTTTTAGAACGCGTCGAAAAGCTGGGCGGCATGGGCGAAGTCGTCAATGTCAAATCTGGTTTTGCCCGTAATTTCCTGCTCCCGCAGCAAAAGGCCCTCCGCGCAACCAAAGCCAATTTGGCCCGGTTCGAAGCTGAACGCGAGTTTCTCGAAGCCCGCAATGCTGAAGCCAGAGATCAAGCGGCCGAAGACGGCAAGTCTATCGACGGCAACACTTACATCATTATTCGGAAAGCCGGCGAAACCGGTCAGCTTTACGGTTCTGTTTCATCCCGCGACATTGTCGAAGTCATGGCAGGCGGCGTCAAACGTAATATGGTCAAACTGGAAACGCCGATCAAAGCTCTCGGTGTTCACGAAGTTGAAATCCGGCTCCATCCGGAAGTCTCCTCGACGATCACTGTCAATGTCGCCCGCTCCGAAGACGAAGCCGAGCGTCAGGCAAAAGGTGAGGATGTGATCGCCACTCAAATGGCTGAAGATCGCGCCGATGCCGAGATAGGTGCAGCCGAACGTGCGGCTATTGCCGCTGAAATGTTTGATGACAATGTCGTTCCTGAAGGCCTCTCTGAAGAAGAGCCAACAGATGACGACGAAGATCAAGCCCCGACCCGCCGGGCAGCCGCTGACAAAGGCGAAGAAGAATAGTCAGCTCTTAACAAGGCTGAAAAACCGACCCGGCCATTTGGCCGGGTTTTTTTGTGGTCATTGTCCGCGAAAGCGCCCATATTATCCCTATGCTCAATCGACTCCTTCTTATGCGGCACGCCAAATCCTCTTGGGCAGAGGAAGGTCTTAGCGATCATGAAAGGCCGCTTAATAAACGCGGTAAACGTGCAGCGATTGCTATGGGACAGGCGCTGACGGCGCGCGGATTTGCACCGGATCAAATCTGGTCATCGGACAGTAAGCGCACCCGCGAAACTGCGATGCACCTCATCCGCGAAATCCCTGGCGCGCAAGGCATTGAATTTATCCCCGAATTTTACCATGCCAGCGCCCGTAACGTGCTAGAAGTTTGCGCGCAGCGCGGCGAGCCCGAAAAACCCACCATGCTGCTTGGCCATAATCCGGGTTGGGGCGAGCTTCATCACCACTTCACAGGCCAGTATCACAATTACCCGACCGGCGCCTGTACGGTTCTGGAGCGCGCGGGTGACGGGCCTTGGCTCTCGCCGGATAATTGGACCTTTAAAGACCTGATCCTGCCTCGGGAACTAGAATGAAAAAACTCGGGCAAGTCTTCTGGCGCATGGGGATCGCCTATTTATTTTACCCGGTCATGATCGGTCTTTTTATCTGGATCGAGATCAAGGATTTCCACTGGATATTCGGCGCCATGGTGATTGCTGCCATTCTCATCATTGACCCGATATGGGCAGCGATGGGGAAAAATGCGGTACGGATGTGGAAGAACAGATAAGCCGGCCGCTCTTCCTTGCGAAAGCGGGGAACCCCAAATTTAGATAAATGGATTCCCGCTTTCGCGGGAACGAGCGGAATTTTTAAGGCGCCTTATAGACGGTCCATACTGTATCGTGATCACGTAGAATATAGAGCGCGATCATCGCGCCGAGTACGGGGATCGAAGCGACGAACACAATCTTATAAGCGTCGGTAAAAGGAATAAAATTATTCAATATCATGATCGTCCCGGCGCCGTGGACAAGCGCAACCAACCCGTAAGACAGGCGTTTCTTAAATCCGAATGTGAACGCCAGTAAAAGCACAGCGAATAGTCCGCCCAGCACATAGGAAATGCTCGCCGGAAGTTCGTTGACAAAATAGAAATTTTTGAAAACGGCGGCCGTATGTTGCGGCGCCGCTATTTTATCGATCACCCAATGGAGAAGGAAAAACGCGATCGATAGGCGTATAATCAGAAGGGCTTTGGGGAGTTTTTCCATGAATTTTACGTCTGTTAATATGGGTTTCAGTCAATCTAACTATGCTCGCAAGCCTTTTAAACGAGCGCGCGCTTTCTCAGCGCCGAGGACGGCGAGCATTTTATTCATTTCCGGGCCGCGCGCGCGGCCAGTGAGCGCGAGTCGCAGCGGCATGAAAAGGCCCTTGCCTTTACGGCCCGTGGTTTCCTTTAGGAATGCTGTCCATGTGCTCCAGGTTTCGTCCGTGACTTTATCCGGGAGCGCATCGGCTGCGAGCGCGCAATATTCAGCATCTTCGGGCTCGATCTGTCCGGCCATGGGCGCAAAAGCCATCACCGACCAGCTAGCGGCATCGCCGAGTTTGGATATATTGGCGCGTATCAGGTTCCAGAAATCTTCGCCGCCGCCGACACCGAGTGCCTCCAGGCGGTCTTTAACCTCGGCATATTCGGTTTCGTGAAGCAGTTTGGCATTGAGCAGATTTAGCTCGTCTTCGTCAAACCGGGCCGGGGCGCGTCCGATTTTGTCAAAGGAAAATTCAGACGAAAGCTGCGCAAGATTATCGCGGATTTCGACCGGATCGGATGTGCCGATTTTCGCCAGCAAGGAATTTACCGCCATTGGCTCGAGGCCGTCTTCGCGCAGCTGCTGGATCGACAGAGATCCGAGCCGTTTGGACAAGCCTTTGCCGTCCTTCCCGACCAAAAGCGGCGTGTGGGCAAAGGTCGGCAGGTGATCCGAGAGCGCCCGGAAAATTTCGATCTGCGCGCCGGAGTTTGTGACATGGTCTTCGCCGCGAATGACGTGGGTGATTTTGGCATCAATATCATCGACAACACTTGGCAGCGTATAAAGATAGGAACCGTCGCCGCGGATCAGAACCGGATCAGATAAAGAGGCGGTCTGGATCGATTGCTCGCCGCGTACCATATCGGTCCAGCTCACAATATCGCCGGAGAGTTTAAAGCGCCAATGGGGTTTGCGGCCTTCCTCTTCATAGGCTTTTTTCTGCGCGTCCGTCAGCTCGAGCGCGGAACGGTCATAGACCGGGGGCTTTTTCTGCAGGCTGAGCAATTTGCGCTGCCGGTCAAGTTCCTCAGGCGTATCGTAACAGGCATAAAGAAGGCCCATTTTGCGCAACTTATCCGCCGCCGCGTCATAGATTTCGAATTTGTGGGATTGGTTAAAGGAACGATCCCAGTTCAGTCCAAGCCAGGACAGATCTGTTTGAATGCCCTCTTCATATTCCCGGGTAGAGCGGTCGAGATCCGTGTCATCGATCCGCAATATAAACTCGCCGCCCTGCTCGCGCACGTAGAGCCAGTTCAGCAGCGCGGTGCGGACATTGCCGACGTGGAGCTTGCCGGTGGGCGACGGGGCAAATCGAGCGATTACGGACATAAAATTCTCTTAGTCTTATTCTTATTCGGGAACGTCGTCCCGATATCTATTCGTTATGGGGTAGCGGCGATCACGGCCAAAGTTCTTGGTCCCGATCTTAACGCCCGGAGGCGCCTGCCGCCGTTTATATTCGGCGATGAATAACAGATTTTGAATCCGCTTCACATCGGCGGGCTTATGCCCCCGCGCGATGATTTCTTCAACCGGTAATTCCTGCTCGATTAGGCCGAACAGAATATTATCCAGAACATCATATTCCGGCAGGCTGTCACTGTCTTTCTGGTTTTCCCGAAGCTCAGCCGTCGGCGGTTTCGTGATGATATTATCCGTGATGGGGTGATCGCTGCCCAGAAGGTCATCGGGCGTGTTTTGATTGCGCCATCTCGCCAGCCTGAACACTTCGGTTTTATAGACATCTTTGAGCGGGTTATAACCGCCGCACATATCGCCGTAGAGCGTCGCGTAACCGACGGCCATTTCCGACTTGTTCCCTGTGGTCAAAAGCATCGGCCCGAATTTGTTCGACAGCGCCATCAGCGTGACAGCGCGGGCGCGGGACTGGATATTTTCTTCGGCGGTGCTGGGCGGCAGCCCTTCAAAAAAGGGCTGCATCATTTCGCCGTAAGCATCGACCGCCGGTTTGATCGAGATGATGTCATATTTACAGCCGATCCGGTTGGCGCAGTCCTTGGCATCATCCAGAGAATTATCCGACGTATATTTAGACGGCATCATCACGCACCAGACCCGTTCAGGACCAAGGGCGTCTGCCGCAATGGCCGCAACCATGGCGCTATCGATCCCGCCGGACATGCCAAGGACAACCTGCTTAAAGCCGTTCTTATTGACATAATCGCCGAGGCCCAGACACATGGCGCGCCAATCCGCTTCGGGTCCGGTAAGCTGGTCGTAGGTTTCAGCCTTAACGCATTCCCACTCACCGTCCTTCTTTTCCCACGTCGCGATGTCAAAATCCTCGATAAAGGATCTGAGCGATTGCACGATTTTTTCATCGCCTGACATCGAGAAAGACGAGCCATCAAAAACCAGCTCATCCTGCCCGCCAACCTGGTTGACATAGATCAGCGGCAGGCCTTCATTATGAACCTTCTCGCCCAGCGCCTCAACGCGCTCAGATAGCGCCGTGCGGCGCCACGGAGAGCCGTTCGGCGATATCAGGAGCTCAGCGCCTTTGTCGGCCAAATGGCTCGCTACGCCCGCTTGCCAAAGATCTTCGCAGATCGGCAGACCTATTTTGACGCCTTGAAACGTGATTGGGTCCGGCAAAGGCCCGCGATCAAACACACGGGCTTCGTCAAAGACGCCGTAATTTGGGAGGTGATGCTTAAACCGGATATCCGTGATCTGGCCGTCTTGCATAAATATCGCGGCGTTGTGCAGTTTATCACCGTCGCGGTAGGGCAACGGAAACACAACCGCCGGACCATCCTTGGTCAACTTGGCAAACTCTTCGGCTTTTATCAGGCAGTCTTCAATCGCCGCAGGCTTTAAAACTAAATCCTCCGGCGGGTAGCCGAGAATGAAAAGCTCCGGCAAAACCAAAATATCCGCCCCGCCCGCCTTGGCCTGCGTATATGCGGCCTTGCCCTTGGCAAAATTCCCCGCCAAATCCCCCATTACAGGGTTAAGCTGCGCCGACGCGATTTTCAGGGTTTGAGTCATGACGCGTGTTTACGCCGCGGACTGGATATCGGCAAGAGATGGTTTCCCCGAATTAAATTTCACCCTTCCCCCAAATCCGTTCATCCCGGCGAAGGCCGGGAACCACGCAATGGTAGGGGCAAGCTAAATTCGCAATTGGGGTTAGGTCACCGTGGGCGTGAACCCCGCTCTATAGCGGGGTGAGCGGATGTTGAGAAGAATGTACTAAATTGCGAATAAGATGTGTCGGGGTCCAGGGTGAAAAGGACTCACCGAATAAGAGAAGATGGGATTGCTCGCTTAAATCACAAGTGCCCGTCAACTTTGAGCGCGATTTCGGCGGCGTTGAGACCGTCCTGTGCCGAAATTAAAGGTATCGAATTTGTCTTTATCGCCCTGATAAATTCCTCGGTTCCTGCGGCCAGACTATCTTTTGCGTCCGGGTGCTGCCCGAAATCGGCATTCATTTGAAACGGCGTGTCGTGGGTTAGGGTCTTGGCATTGAAATTAATTTCAATTGTGCCACTGGGATAATGGATTTCGAATCGGCGATCGCCTTGCAAAGCTAGCCTGCTTGCCTCTAAAAATACGTCGCCGTCAGGATAGGACAGGTGCGCCCAGACATGATCCGGATGATCGGATTTGCGCGTAATTGTACGGCCCTGAACATGTGTTGGCACGCCGCCCATCAACCAATTGGCCAGATCAATATCATGGGTCATCAAATCCATTGTCACTGACGTATCGGTTCCGCGAACGGAAAACGGGTTGAGGCGATGGGCTCTGATGAGACGCGGCCGTTCGGCAATTTTGTCGAGCCCGATGGCGCGGGCGACGAACCGCTCCTGGTGACCGACCTGAACGATCAGATTTTTAGCTTGGGAAATCTGGACGATATCCAGAGCTTCATCCAGCGCGGTCGCAATCGGTTTTTCGATAAGAAGGTGACAGCCATAAGCCAGCCCTGCCCGTGCGATCCTGCCATGCTGGCTGGCCGGCGCCGCGATCACCACAGCATCACAATCTTCGAGTAAATCATGCTGGTTTTCAAATGCGCGAACCGCAAATTGTTGCGCCAGCCTGTCGCGGGATTCGGCGTTCAAATCATGGATCCCGATCAGCTCTGTCTCCGGATGATCAGCGCATTTCCGGGCGTGATATCCGCCGAATTTACCTGCGCCGACAATGCCGATTTTAATGATTTTATCCATGTTTTAGGGTGCTTTTCTGTCTGATATTTTGACCAACCGATACACTTTTGATTCTGATTTGCGAGTGAAATAATCGAAATTTGACCTACAGTAGAGCGATTTTTCGAGGGAAATTAACCAAAATTACCTGTGAAAACAGTCGAAAGTGCCAAAAAGCCTTATTTTACTGGGGTTATTAACCCACGATTAACCATTTCGGTTAGGATATCTATTAACGGCCACGGTCAATGGATGACAGGTCAAAACTCGAAAAAGGGGTACCTCATGAATAAGAAGGAACTCGTAGCCGCCATCGCTGATAGCTGTGGCACCACTCAAGCACAAGCCGGAGAATTCGTCGGTGCATTTTGCGACACAATTGTTGGCTCACTTAAAAAGGGCAACACAGTCGCTATTCCAGGGTTTGGCCAGTTTATCGCCAAGCACCGTCCAGAGCGTCAAATGCGCAATCCGGCGACGGGTCAGCAAATGACAGCCCGTGCCAAAACATCGGCTCAGTTCAAGCCGTCAGTTGGTCTAAAAGATCTCTAGAAATTACGCTCCCACGTAATGCTATACCGTCAGCTTCACGCTGGCGGTTTTTTCTATCCGGCCAGCCGCGCCGCCTCTTCGCGCCGATAGCTGCCGAGCTCTTCCGAAATTAGAAATGCCAGTTCTAGAGCCTGATCGGCATTCAGCCGAGGATCGCAGTGCGTATGGTAGCGCGAGGACAAATCTTCTTCGCGAACCGCGCGGGCGCTTCCGCCGAGACATTCGGTGACATTTTGACCTGTCATTTCGAAATGCACTCCGCCCGGCCAGCAGCCTTCGGCATGCAGCACGCGCATGAAGTTTTTCACCTCGGATAGAATATTGTCGAACGGCCGGGTTTTATAACCGCTATCGGTTTTACGCGTATTGCCGTGCATAGGATCACAGGACCAGACCACGTGCCGGCCTTCCGCTTTGACCGTGCGCGCCAGACGCGGCAAACCTTGCGCGACTTTATCATGGCCGAAGCGCGAGATCAGTGTGATCCGGCCCGGTTCATTGGCCGGATTTAAAACGTCGAGCAGACGGATAAGTTCGTCATTTTCCAGATCGCCGCTGATTTTCATCGCGATCGGGTTTTCAACGCCGCGGAAAAACTCCACATGGGCATGATCAAGCTGGCGCGTACGATTGCCAATCCAAAGCATATGGGCCGATGTGTCGTACCAGCGTCCGGTCGTACTATCGATCCGGGTCATCGCCTCTTCATAGCCCAGCAACAATCCTTCATGGCTGGTATAATATTCGGTCGAGGCCATTTGCGGCGTCGAGGACGGGGTCACGCCGCAGGCTTCCATAAAGTCCAGCGCTTCGGTAATTTTATCGCAAAGCTCTTTATATTTTGTGGTTTGTTCGGAGCCGCCGACAAATCCAAGCGTCCATTTATGGATATTGCGCAGGTTCGCATAACCGCCGGTTGAAAATGCCCGTAACAGGTTCAAAGTCGCCGCCGATTGGCCATAGGCCTTTAGCAGGCGCTCCGGGTCCGGGATTCGAGCCTCCGGCGAGAAATCCATACCGTTGATATTATCGCCGCGATAGCTTGGCAGTGTGATCCCGTCGCGGGTTTCAATCGGTGATGAACGGGGTTTGCCAAATTGTCCGGCTATCCGGCCGACTTTAACGACCGGCTGTCCGGCGCCGTAAGTCAGCACAACGGCCATTTGCATCATGACCCGGAACATGTCTCGCAGATTGTCGGGATGGAACTCCTTAAAGCTCTCGGCGCAGTCTCCGCCCTGCAGAAGAAATGAGTTTCCGAGAGCAACTTCGCCGAGGCGTTTTTTCAGGCGGCGGGCTTCTCCGGCAAAGACCAGCGGCGGATAACCGCCCAAGGTTTTCTCAACTTCGGCCAGATGGGCGACATCCGGATAATCTTCCGGAATGTGCAAGGCGGGCCGGGCGCGCCAGGAAGAAGGTGTCCATTTCGTCATTTGCTGTTTCCACGCAAAAATTTACTCGAGCACAGCGCTATATCATAGGGATGGCGGATATTTCCACCCTTAATATCGGCTTGGATATAGAAAATGCCGGATGCGATTGTCGCATCCGGTATTAGGGGAACGATGTCAAACGACACCGTTTGGGAGACCGTTGAACCGCGTATTCTATAGCGCCTCGAGCTTGCGCTCTTTCTTGGCCAGCATGTAATAGAATGTGACGCGGTTTTTCTTTTGATCGCGTTGCATCAAGCTGCAAATTTCCATGACTTTCTTGTCCAGATCTGTGTCTGACGCCGTCAGTTCCAGCTTTTTCTTGAGCCAGCTCTCACGAACCGTGACGCGTTCGGCTTCGTCGGAACAGGCCACGAAACGGGCATCTTCAGAGTTCAGCGCGATGCCGCAATGATTGACAATCTTGCGGACGATTTCTTCGCTTGCGAACGGATCGTAACGCTTAACGTCGAGAAAATATGGGACGTGGCGCGGCGTTTCAATTGGCTTGGCCGTTTCGATGGTTTTAGCGTCTTTAACGGGATCAATTGTTTCAACCGGTTTGGCAGCTTCAACAATTTTCGCGGCGACAACCGGTTTAGAAGGCTTGGCGACGACAGTCTTATCGGCTGCGATCGCCTCTACTTTCTTAGGCGCGACTTTCATCGGTTTTTTAGCGGCCTTTCTGGCAGTCGTTTTACTTGGCTTTTTGGCTTTCGTCTTAGATTTGGCCGCTTTGCTCATTCGGTCGAACTTTGCTTGAAGATCAGCCAGATCGTCTTCGAGACGGGAAACTTTGTTTTTAAATTGAAATGGTAGGATCTCGGACACTTTTTCAGCGGTTTGAGAATAGTTGCGCAGGGCGTCTGCCTGGGCCTTCTTAACGAATAATTCGGCTTTCTTGGAAGTAAACTCGCCTTTTTTCTTCAAGTCAGCAAATCGGTCAGCAGCGATTGTCGCGGCTTCAGCGCGGCGTTTCTGCAAGTGATCGAAAGCCATGCCGTAAATGCCGACATAAGCAAGCGCGCCGCGGCGTAGCTTGGATTGTTGTTCTGGTGTTTTTGTTTTGGTGGCCATGTCTCGCTCCATCAGAGATTCGGGTGTTAGAGCGTTTGGTAGAATGAATAGTTAGAATAGGCATCCTAATAGCCATGAAAAAACCCCGCCGAAGCGGGGCAATAAATCAGGATAGGATCCGGGATTATTCTTCTTCGGATTTGGCGTCTTCTGCAGGCGCTTCTTCGGCGGCTGGCGCTTCTTCAGCGGCGGCTTCAGCAGGTGCCTCGTCAGTAGCGGCAGCTTCAGCCGGTGCTTCTTCGGCGGCAGCTTCTTCGGCCGGGGCTTCTTTTTCTGCAGCTTCAGCGGCCTTGGCAGCTTCTTCAGCGGCTTTAGCAGCCTCTTTCGCAGCTTCTTTGGCTTCGGCTTCAGCAACCTTGCGGGCTTCTTCACGCTCTTTGCGATCCACGATGCGCTGCAATGCTTTTTCGCCCGGCTTGCCTTTGTTCGGGTTATTGCCGGCTTTCCATTCAAACAGGCCAGCATCATTGAGGAAACGGGCGACACGGTCGGTTGGACGGGCGCCTTTACTGAGCCATTCTTTGACTTTTTCCACGTCGACTTTGACGCGCTCTTCGCTGTCTTTTGGCAGCATCGGGTTATAAGAACCGACGCGATCGATAAAACGACCATCGCGCGGTGAACGGCTGTCGGCAACGACAATCCGGTAATAAGGACGTTTTTTGGCGCCGTGACGGGCCAGTCTGAGTTTGAGTGCCATGAGTTTTTCCTTTAATTTATAGCGTTCAAATATAATTATTTCTTTGGCTTCGGACCACCGAGACCCGGTAATCCGCCGCCGCCCAGTCCGGGAAGCTTACCGCCTCCCAGTCCAGGCAAATTTCCGGGTAAGCCGCCCTTACCCATTTGTTTCTTGAGCTCTTCCATCATCGCGGGATCGAAATCTCCGCCTCCGGGCATGCCTTTCATGGCGCCTTTGGGCGCGCCGGGCATTCCGCCCATCATCTGACCCATCATACCGGCCATGCCTTTTTTGCCCATTTTCTTCATCATATCGCTCATCTGGCGATGCATTTTAAGAAGCTTATTGACCTCTTGGACGCTCATACCGGAGCCAGCGGCGATACGTTTCTTGCGCGAGGCTTTGAGAAGTTCGGGCTTTTGCCGCTCGGTCGGCGTCATTGACAGAATAATCGCCTGTTGCTGCTTGAGCAATTTGTCATCAATACCGCCAGCGGCATCGAGTTGCTTTTTCATTTTACCCATGCCGGGGATCAGTTTCATCAGGCCGCCCATGCCGCCCATCTTTTGCATCATGCCAAGCTGCTTGGACAAGTCATCAAGATCGAACTTGCCCTTTTTTATTTTTTTGGCGAGGCGTTCACTTTCTTTTTGGTCAATGACCTCTGCCGCTTTCTCGACCAGCGAGACGACATCGCCCTGCCCTAGAATACGTCCGGCCAGACGCTGGGCGTCAAAAGCTTCGAGACCGTCAAGTTTTTCCCCGGTTCCAAGAAATTTGATCGGCAGACCGGTGACAGCGCGCATGGACAAAGCCGCGCCGCCGCGGCCATCCCCGTCGATCCGGGTCAAGACCAGACCTGTCAGGGGTAGCTGGGCATGAAATCTTTTGGCGGTTTCGACCGCGTCTTGTCCGGTAAGTGCATCGGCCACCAATAGAGTTTCGATCGGGTTGGTCGCCTTGGCGATATCTTCAACCTCGGTCATGAGCTGTTCGTCAATGGTGGTGCGGCCTGCCGTATCCAGAAAGACAACGTCATATCCGCCAAGCTTGCCATGCTCCATCGCGCGGTCGGCAATTTGCCGGGCGGTCTGGTCTTTTACGATCGGGAGGAAATCAACGCCGGCCTGTTCAGCCAGAATGCCAAGCTGTTCCATCGCCGCCGGACGGTTCGTATCAAGCGAGGCCAGCAGAACTTTCTTTTTGCCTCGCTCTTTAAGGAATTTGGCGATTTTACCGGTTGTGGTCGTCTTACCGGAGCCTTGCAGACCCGCCATCAATATGGCGACGGGCGGGCGGCCTGAGAGATTAAGCTCCGATGTGCGTGCGGCCTCGGCCTGAGCTTCTTCGTCTTCGCCAATGACGCCGCCAAGCATTTGAACAAGACCATCATGAACGATCTTGACAATTTGCTGGCCCGGTTTGATCGATTTTATGACCTTTTCGCCGACAGCTTCTGCTTTAATGGACGCGATAAAATCTTTGACCACCGGCAGCGCAACGTCGGCTTCGAGCAGCGCAATGCGAATTTCGCGCATGGCCGCACTGACATCCTTTTCGGACAGGCTGCCGCGGCCGGTTAAACCGTCAAATACGCCGCCTAATTTATCGCCTAAGGCTTCAAACATAATTTCTCCAATTTCCGCATAGCGACAAAATCTCCGGTGGATGTAATCATCGACCGGAGGACCCCGTCTGCATCATCCATTCGATATGGGATCGCACAGCTCGGAGCGCAAATCGTCATTTGCGCGGAAATTCAGGGGGCATATATGAAGATTAACAGCTAATGTCAAACAAAACCTAGCGACTCATTTACGCCTCTGCTAGCTCCTTCCCATGGCAAAGCTTTACTTCCATTTCGGCGCCATGAATGCCGGTAAATCCATGATCCTGTTGCAGGCTGCACACAATTATACCGAGCGCGGAATGAAAGTATTATTGCTTAAACCCGATATAGACAATCGCGATTCAGATGACGGCGAAATTGTTTCGCGGATCGGGATAAAAAAACAGGCTGTGACCTTTGCCGCCGATGCCAATCTCGAGGAATTTATTTCCGATCATGAGCTCCAGAACGATTTACATTGTATATTCCTGGATGAGGCACAATTTCTAACCCGGGATCAGGTCTGGCAGTTGGCGGCTATCACGGACCGCCTGTCTATTCCGGTTATCTGTTATGGTCTCAGGACAGACTTTCAGGGCAATCTATTCCCCGGTAGTGCCGCCCTGCTCGCGCTGGCTGACAATGTCCGAGAAATCAAGACCCTGTGCTGGTGTGGCAGCAAGGCGACGATGAACCTGCGGACTACCGCTGCGGGTCTGCCGGTTAAAGAAGGCGATCAGGTCGAAATCGGCGGCAATGACCGCTATATCAGCCTGTGCCGAAAACATTGGCGAAAAGTTCAAATCACACGAACGAAATCGTGATTTGTACCGAGCAATTAAGTTTTATCGTTGATTTTTAAAGGGGCCGAAATGATAAGAACATATATGAAGCTTAAATTCAGCCTTACAACGGTTCTGGCCGCAATGTTTCTCGCGTCCTGCGGAGGCTCCGGTACAACGACACCCGCGCCGCCAGGCGTCGTTCCGCCCCCGCCCCCGGCCGATACGCTCGGCCCGTCGCTTTGTGTCGGCGGCATCGCTGCAACCTTTCCCTGTCTCGGCATGAAACTGCATAAGCGCGTTCCCTTGTCGGATTTTAATGCGAGCGCGGGTAACGATATCTGGGGCTGGACCGATCCAAATAACGGCGATGAATATGCCCTGATGGGCCTGAGCAACGGCGTGTCATTTGTGCGTATTACCGATCCGGAGAACCCGGTCCTAGTTGGAAAAATGACGACCCAAACGGCCGAATCCACTTGGCGCGACATTAAAGTCTATCAAAATCATGCCTTCGTGGTCGCTGACAATGCCGGCGCGCATGGCATTCAAATTTTTGACCTGACGCGGCTAAGAGGCATTAGCAATAATGCCAATTTCTCGGCCGATGTGGTCTTTAGCGATATTAATTCAGCCCATAATATCGTGATTAATGAAGATAGTGGTTTTGCCTATGTGGTTGGCAGTAACAGGTGCGCCGGCGGGCTTTACATGCTCAATATTGCCAATCCGGTAGACCCGATTTTTGCCGGATGTCACAGCAATCAAGGTTACACGCATGACGCGCAATGCGTGATTTACAATGGCCCGGACACGGCCCATGTCGGCAAGGAAATCTGTTTTCGCTCCAACGAAAACTCGGTCAGCATTTCAAACGTTACCAATAAAAGCGCGCCCGTCACTCTGTCGTCGGCCACTTACCCGAATTTTGGTTATACCCATCAGAACTGGATCGATGAAACCCACTCCTTTCTATTTGTCGGAGATGAAACAGACGAAGTGGATCGCGGCATCGCCACAAGCACAATCGTTTTGGATGTTCGCGACCTGAATAACGCCCAATTTCTCTATACCCATGTGGCCGGAACCAATGCCAGCGATCACAATATGTATGTCGTTGGCGATCTGCTTTATCAGGCCAATTACCACGCCGGCCTTCGGATCCTGCAATTTGGCGATCTCTCGACCGATACGCTCAATCAAGTCCGGTTTTTCGACACCTATCCCGCCAATAATGCCAGTGGCTTTGACGGTGCCTGGAGCGTTTATCCGTTTTTTGCCAGCGGAAATATTATTGTCAGCGACATTGATCGCGGCCTGTTCATCGTGGCCGAGGAGTAAATTCCATCGCACGTGCCCAAGGACTGTAGCCCGGCTATACAAAGTTTGACCTTACACAGTCTTGGTCCGCTAGTTATAAAATAACACGACTTTAAGCCTTCTCTAAGGAAACTTGCCTATAAAAACCCAAAATGAGTGCACCGTGACGGGTATAATTGGGAAAGCCTTTGAAATATTTGGCGAAATATGAGCGTTTTTTGCGATTGGAGAACCTGACAACCGGTGATCTCATTCGTGCGAGAGGTATTTATTGGATCGGTTGGGGCTTCATTTTCATCCAGCTTTTGAACCAAATATCCATGACAATTATCAGCGGACGCTGGACATTTCAGCATTCCGTATCTTTATTTGCGATCGCTGTCCTTGTCGCGCTCATTACGACCTTGCGCTACTCAAAAGCTTTTTCGAAGTTTGCGATTGCATACTCCACCCTGCTTTTACTGTGCGTTGGCGCGTCTTCGTTGCAGGCGGGACTCGGTATTAATACATACTTGCTACCGCTTATAATCGTGGCGCCGATTCTCAATGCTGTGATAAGCAATTGGAGAATGGTTCTAGGCTTCTCCCTATTAGGTTTACCTTTTATTTGGAGCCTTTATTTCTTTACAACGGGCTGGGCCTATGATCCGGCCGCTTATCAAGTCGCATTTCAAGCGTCCCTGTTATTTGTTCTCGTTTCAGGCATAGCCGGACTTCTCAGCTTTCAAATTTTCGGGCTATATCAAGACCTTGAAACCAATATCGATCGCGCGGAGAAAGCAGAGGCAGAAGCCATAAAAACCGAAGCATTGAAAAGCGACTTTCTAGCCAATATCAGCCATGAAATTCGCACGCCACTCAACGGTATTCTGGGGATGTCTGGCCTTTTGCTAAAAACAGAATTGTCGGGTCAACAGGCGCAATATGCAAAGATCGTCAATCAATGTAGTTCCGGGCTACTCACGGTCCTCAATGATGTCTTGGATCTATCAAAACTGGACGCGGGAAAAGTAAATATTGTCGCCGAGCCGTTTAACTTGCGACATATGCTCGAAACACTTATGAACTTGCATAATCCGCAAGCTGTAGAGAATAATGTCGTCCTACACCTGAAATACTCCAATCGAACACCTGATATCCTGATCGGCGATTGTGGACGATTACGGCAGGTGACGCATAACCTCATCGGAAATGCTCTAAAATTCACTCAGAACGGAAAAATATCTGTGCATGTCAGCGGCGAATCCGTTTCCGAAAAATGTTATGCACTCGAAGTCTGGGTTGTTGATACAGGCATCGGTATTTCCGCTGAAAACCAGTCCCGGATTTTTGAAAGGTTTGAACAGGTCAATCTTGGGGCAGCAATAAATCACCAGGGAACCGGGCTTGGACTGGCTATTACGAAAGATTTGGTCACAGCGATGGGCGGGCGTATCGGCCTGTTCAGCGAGGCCGGTAAGGGCTCTCAGTTCTACTACAAAATTCCGCTGGCTGTACCGATCGAAGAAAAATCGCAGCGCTGCGCGTAATCGCGATAAAGGCCTAATCTAAAGCGTCACAATCTCTTCGGCGAGCGTCGGATGAACCGCACATGTCGCGTCGAAATCGGCCTTGGTTAGGCCACCTTTCACCGTAATTCCCAAAGCCTGAATAATCTCCGGCGTGTCGTCGCCAACCAGATGTATGCCGATAACGGTCTCTTTACGGCCCTGTGTGATCAGTTTCATAAAACAGCGCTCATCCTTGCCCGCAATAATATTTTTCATCGGCCGGAAACTTGTGGTGTAGACTTTAAATTTGTCACCATATTTTTCGCGCGCCTGCATTTCCGTCAGTCCTACCACACCGACGGGCGGGCGGGTAAAGACGGCGCTGGCAATGTCGTTGTGATCATAGCCGCGCGGCTTGTCCTTATAGACCGTATCGATAAAGGCCATAGCTTCGCGGATCGCGACCGGCGTCAGGTTGACCCGGTCCGTCACATCCCCGACGGCGTAGATATTTTTGGCCGAGGATTGGGAAAATTCATTGACCTTGATCGCGCCGCTATCGGCCGTTTTCACACCGGCATTTTCAAGACCGAGCGTCGCCGTATAGGGTTTGCGGCCCGTTGCCATAAAAACGCATTCCGTGCCGATTTTGGAGCCGTCATCAAAACTGACAATCAAACCGCCCGAGGATTTTTTAATCTCGGTGGGCGAGGCGTTAAGTTTCACCTCGATGCCAAGGAGTCTTTGCTGATTAGTGACCAGATCGCGGACATCCTCGTCAAAGCCGCGCAGCAATTTGTCGCCGCGATAAGACTGTGTGGTCTTGACCCCGAGCCCGGCGAAAATACCGGCAAATTCAGAAGCGATATAGCCGCCGCCAATGATCACGGCCTTTTCGGGTAGTCGGTTGAGCAAAAACGCATCATCAGACATGATCGCGTGCTCAATCCCTTTTATTTCCGGCATAAAAGGGCGTCCGCCAACGGCGATCAAAATAGTATGGGCCGTAACTTCCTGTCCGGTATCAGTCAGGCGCACCGTGTGTTTGTCCACGAGTTCGGCTCGCTGGTTAAACAACTTGGCACCGTTTTTCTCGAGGATATTGGCGTAGATACCGGACAGGCGCGAGACTTCGGTTTGAATATTATCGCGCAGTGTTGCCCAGTTAAATTTTACGCTTGAAGCGCTCCAGCCATAATTTTTGGCGGATTTGATCGCCGCGCCATATTCCGCGCCGTAGACCAGATATTTCTTCGGCACGCAGCCGCGTACAACGCAGGTTCCGCCGGGCTTGCTTTCCTCGGCCACGGCAACGCGTTTTCCCAGCTGCGCCGCCATCCGCCCGGCCCGAACGCCGCCCGAGCCCGCCCCGATGACAAACAAATCATAATCATATTTCGGCATGGCTATTCCCGCTTAAGCTCCATCACCCTAGCATGATCATCTTCGCCGACGATCACAACGCTTGAGAGATCGATAAACAATCCGTGTTCCATAACGCCGGGAATACGATCAAGCAGATGGGCGGTTTCGGCCGGATCCGGAATGAGCTCGCATTTACAATCGACAATATAGTGTCCGCCGTCGGTGATGAGCGGCCCCGTGCCTTCTTTGTTTTGGCGCAGCACGGTTTGGCCGTTTTCGCAGCCGCTCGCCCGCAGCGCTGCGTAAATTTGTTCGGCTGTCAGCGCGACGCCGAACGGATCGACCTCGACCGGCAATGGAAATTTGCCCAATTTTTCGACGATCTTGGAATTATCGACAATCACGATCATACGTTCAGAGGCGTGCGCCACGATTTTCTCGCGCAAAAGACAAGCGCCGCCGCCTTTGATCAGGCTGAACATCGGATCAACCTCATCGGCGCCGTCAACGGTCAGCTGAATGCCGCTGACCCGGTCAATATCGACCAGAGGCACGCCGTTTTCACGCGCGCAATCGGCGGTTTGTTGGGACGTCGGGACACATTCGATTTTAAGCCCGCCGGCAACTCTCTCGCCCAAATGCTCGATGAAGATTTCGGCGGTTGAGCCCGAACCCAGACCCAGCACCATTCCATCTTCGACAAAATCCAGCGCGGCGAGCGCAGCATTTTCTTTAGCCTGTGACATCAGCCATCCTAACTCTATTTGTCTTTTCTTTTCTGGTGAGCGGCATGATAGCGCTTGGCCCATCCATCCTTATTGACCTGATCGGCGCGCGCTATTGCGAGCGCGTCGTCCGGAACGTCTTTGGTGATAACCCCGCCGGACCCCAAAAACGCCCCCTCACCGATGGTCACCGGCGCGACCAGAGATGAATGCGTGCCGATAAAGGCATGATCGCCGACGATCGTTTTATGCTTGTTATAACCATCATAATTGCAGGTAATTGTCCCGGCTCCGATATTGACATTGATACCAAGCTCGGCGTCGCCAACGTAAGACAAGTGCCCGATCTTACTGCCCTTGCCGAGATCTAGGTTTTTGGTTTCGACAAAATTGCCAATTTTAGCATTCTCACCAACATTGGTGGACGGGCGAATGCGCGCAAATGGCCCAATTGACGCGCCTTCGCCTATTTCGCAGCCCGCCAGATGGGTAAAAGGTTTGATCTCGGCATTTTTACGAATGCGAACTCCCTCTTCGATCACGACATTAGCGCCGATTATCGCGTCTTGCTCCGCAATCGTATCAAAGGCGAAAATAACACTGTCCGGATTGCGCAGCGTGACGCCGCCGTCCATTATTTCGGCCCGCTTGGCGCTTTGAAAGGCCTGCTCGGCCATCGCCAGATCTTCGCGCGAATTGACACCCAAAACTTCAGCTTCGTCGCCAATGACGGCAACAGTTTTCTTACCGTCAGATCGCAGGATTTCGATAATATCGGTCAGGTAGTACTCGCCCTTGGCATTGTCATTGGTGACCCGGGACAGCGCCGAGAACATATCGGCGCGGCTGGCCGAAATAACCCCGCTATTGCACAGCTGAATGGCGAGCTGCTTTGGCGTGGCTTCTCTGGCCTCTACGATGGCAGTCAGTTCATCGCCCCTTGTTATCAGACGGCCATACGCCCCCGGATCGGCCGCTTCAAATCCCAAAACTGCAACATCTGCGCCGTCCAGAGCGTCAAACACTCTGTGTGTCGTCTCTGTGCGGATCAGCGGCGTGTCGGCATATAAAACCGTGACGGTACCGTCAAAATCGGCCAGAATATGTTTGGCTGCCAGCACAGCATGCCCGGTTCCGAGCTGCGGTTCTTGAACGGCTATTTCCATACCCATGGCTTTGGCGGCGTCGCGGACATCCTGATTGGCTTCGCCAACAACG
Organism: Hellea sp.; assembly: GCA_013002305.1. GTDB lineage: Bacteria > Pseudomonadota > Alphaproteobacteria > Caulobacterales > Maricaulaceae > JACOMS01. The sequence goes on along the minus strand of JABDKG010000102.1, from coordinate 14,090 downwards.
CAAACGACCTTTGAGACCCCTGCAGCGTCCGCTTGAGCTTTAACCCATGCGAGCATCGAGCGCCCGCCAACATGGTGGAGCACTTTGGATGTTGCGGATTTCATCCGGGTACTTTTGCCTGCAGCCAGTATAATAGCGGCGCGGTCTTTTTTCATGGGGCCCCCTTGCGGCGACGAATCTGTAATGTAGACAGCTTCTAACCTATTGCGGTGCATGGCGCACCTATGGAATGGACTTTTATGGGCGGATTTTCCGGACTTTCTATTTGTTTTGATCTTGACGGGACGCTGGTCGATACGGCGCCCGATCTTGTGCGCGTCCTCAATTTGGTAATCGCCGAGGAAGGCCTGCCGCCGACCGACTATGATAAGGCGCGCGGTCAGGTTGGTTTTGGCGCTAAAGCGTTGATTGTGCAGGCCTGCGAGCGCGCTGGCCATACTATATCAGACGCGCGCGTGTCCGAGCTCTGGCATGTGTTTATCAAGCTCTATGATGAGAATATTGCCGAGCTGTCCCAGCCCTTTTCCGGCGTTGAACATATTCTGCGGGATTTAAGGTCCGGCGGGGCGAAATTATCGGTCTGTACAAATAAGCCGGGCTATCTGGCGCGCAAATTACTGGATGAGTTGAAATTGACGCCCTATTTTGACCGGGTTGTGGGGTCGAGTGATGGCGTGGCCACGAAACCCTCGGCGCAGCATATATTTGCCGCGACGGGACACCGGAGACGATCCAGCATCATTATGGTCGGCGATTCAGCACCGGATGTCATGGCCGCCCGCGCAGCGGGCGTTCCAATTGTTCTGTTCCGGTACGGTTATGCGGGTACGCCAGCGGATCGGCTACGCGCGGATAAAGTCCTGCGCCGATTTCGCGAGCTGCCCGAATCGATCCTTAGCCTGTCACGGCCGATCGCGCCGATCTAACGCACGGCAGTCCGTGCGCCGGATTTATGCGAAATTTTCGGTATTAGCGCTGGGAACGCCATTGATCATATTTGACCGGACATCGGTCCGGGCTGATCGCATGGATGGCAAGAAGCCAGCCTGGATCAAATTGATCTTTACATTTTTGCCACGGTCCGCCCAGTAAGCCTCAATTTGAGCCTTCAAACGTTCCGCGCCTTCACGAGTACAATAATCGCCTTTCATATTTTCCTCATATCTGCGCCGCACATTCGTCCCTGAATAAGCAGCTAGTGGTTCCCGCCCACTCCAATAAAATGAGGGGTCATTCCCAAGATTTCAAGAAAAATCATTAGTTTTACGTATAACTTTTTTGTAATGTTTATTTCTGGCGAATTTTCAGACTGTGTTCATTTAGGATTTGCTATAGGTTTAAGGATTAAATTTGTGTAATTTAGTGTTTTCTCTAGAATTTTCTTGAAACTGCTCGCTTATTTTTTTATAAGTTTTACTTATATTTATAGGAAAAGCGCATGAATTCCCTCCACAGACGAATCAAAGCCACCCGAATCAATCGCGGATTATCACAGGCTATCCTTGCCGAAAAAACCGGCGTTAGTCAGCCAACGGTCGCCAATTGGGAGAATGGAAGCCATATTCCGCGCCGGGCTGTCCTGGAGAAAATCGGGAAGGTTCTTGGCGTAACATCGGTCTGGCTGCTATCGGGCGTGCAGGAAATTGCCACCTCACCGGCCCATATATATGTCCAGCATCCGATCCAGCATATTCCGATTTATGACGGAAAGGATAATGGACAGGGTCCGAATTTCTCTCATCCCGCCGGATTTATGCCCTTCGCGTCCAAAAAAGATAATCTGTTTGGGATTCTAAATCAACATCAGGACGGCAATGATTACGACGTCACAATTTACGAACCATTGCCAAACGCCAAGCCTGACCGACTGCTTGCTAAAATGACTTTCTATCGGGACAGGGTAATCTAAGACGGGTCGCTCATGGCTTCCATATTTTTGTCGTTTTGGCGGATGGCGGCTTCAAGGCGGGCTTCGGCGTCTTCGAGATTTTTCTTGGGGTCTTGATAAAAGGCGGTTTTTTTCATGGCCGACATCATGGCTTTATTGAGGAAACGTCCTGAAAAGCCCATAGGCCGGTCAAAATCGAACAGTAGGATGACCCGTTCTTCATCCGTATCGTTCCACACCTCGTGTTCATATGTGTCGTCAAATACGAATATTTCGCCTTCGCGCCACGGGGTGATCGTGTCTTCCACCCGAATTCGGCACTTCTTGTAATCTTTGGGGATGATCAGCCCAAGATGGCTGCGAAGTATGCCTTTGGTCACGCCGGTATGGGCCGGAATATGATATCCGGGGGCCAGAATGGAGAACATAGCGGTTTGCAGATTGGGGACTTGCTCGAGGATTTCCGCCGTTTTGGGCGTAATCCGGGTATTTTTCTCCAGCCGTTGTCCAAATCCGAACAATACGAAAGTCTTCCAGTTCTGACCCTTGGCAAGGCGATATTGATCCGGAGACAATTCCTGAAAGCCCGGAATTTGCTCGCGATATTTCAGAACCTCAAGTGCCTCATCACGGATGACTTCCCAATTATCGACAAAGCTTTGCAAAAAGTCGAAATTGCCATTATCGATTTTTGGTGTGTCCGGAACTTTGGAGCTTTTGGATTGCAATTTCGCAACCGTCCGCATCAGTTTCTTACCGGTTTTTTTGACAAAACGGCGGCGCGGATTGGAAAGATTTTTGGGTTTTTCGGTTCTTTCAGTCATGAGGACAAAGCCTTAGGGGGTCAGCTCAATTTTCGTTCGGCCTCTATCATATAATCCCTCGTCAAAGGCAAGGCATTTCGGTCTTTGGTTAGTTGTATTTGAAAGTTCATATGTGATCCATAACGGAAGGAATATTCGCTGATAATCAGATAAAATTCAAACATCCGGAAGAAGCGCTCGTCAAACATGTCGGTGATTTTTTCTTTATTGGCTTGAAACCGACTTTCCCACTCTTTGATGGTTTCGGCATAATGAAGACGCCAAATCTCGCAGTCCGTGACCCAAAGCTTGGCCTTTTCAATCTCGGCAAACGTTTCGGACAAGGCAGGTGAGTAGCCGCCCGGGAATATATATTTGCGGATCCATGCACCGGTAGTGCTCGGCCCGCCCTTGCGCCCAATGGAATGAATGAGAGCGCAGCCATCATCGGTCAAAAGATCGCGAATTTTTTCGAAATATTCCCGAAAATGGGCCAACCCGACATGTTCGAACATGCCGACCGAGACGACGGCATCAAATTTTTCTTCAATATGCCTGTAATCCTGAATGCGGATATTAATCTTGTCAGAGAGACCTGCTGCCTTGACCCGTTCACGGGCTAATCTGTGTTGATTATCGGACAAGGTGACACCAACCACCTCGCAGCCGAAATTTTGTGCGATATAGATTGCCTTGCCGCCCCAGCCACAGCCAATATCAAGGACCTTATCACCGGGTTTGAGGTTTAGTTTGGCGGCTATATGGGCCTTCTTGGCCTCTTGCGCCTGCTCGAGCGTCATGTCGGGATCAGACCAATATGCGCAGCTATATTGCATGTCCTCATCCAGAAAAAGCCGGTAAAAATCATTCGACAAATCATAATGATGCTGAACATTTTCACGCGCGGCATGGGTTTGGTTACGCTGGTGAAACCGGCGGATTTTCTTAAGCCAGCCTTTGAGCGCCTTTTGCATCGGATGTTTGCGAACGCCGGTCGAGTCTTGTTTGAAGAGTTTAAGAAGATCGTGCAACGTGCTGCCTTCTTCAAAAGTTATGGTTCCGTCCATATAGGCTTCACCGGCGACAAGCTCAGGGTTCAGAAACAGCCGGGTGTAAAGTTTCTTGTCGTGTATTTTAAAGATTGGATGCGGGCCGTCTTTCAGGCCCTTGCCAATCTCATGTCGATTACCGTCAGCATCGATCACAGTCATACGACCATCCCCGACAAATTTGGTTAGTAGCCCCTTGAGTAATCTCATTAAATCCCCGCCTATACTCCATTGCATATTCGGAAAAGGAGGCGGCGCAATCAATAAAAAAGTGATGAAAAGAGCGCGTTAATCCCAATTTTCAATCGGAATACCGTGCTCACGCGCATATTTTTCGAGCTTCTCGGATGGATTCACCGCAACGCAACTGTCACAAAATTCCATTATCGGAATATCGGAGTGGCTATCGGAGTACATTATCGATGGGCGGTTCTTCAGATCGGGATGGCTTGTAAGGAAGGTTTCGAGGCGAAGGATTTTCTCCGGGCCGTAACAATTGGCCGAGGCAAAATCTTCCTTGAGCCTGTTATTTTCATCCCAGTCCATATTGGTCGCGAGATAATCCTCAACCCCCAACCGCTCACAAATTTCTCTGACAATAATATCGACGGCGGCGCTGACCAGTAATATATGATCGCCGGCTTCTTGATGGGCCCGCAATTTCGTAAGCCCTCCGGGACGTAGGCCGCTGCTCACTTCGCGCTCGGCAAATTTTTTCGCCTCGGATATCATTGTCTCGCGCGGCTTGCCGACCATGCACCAGCGCATCATGGCTTGTTTGACGCGCACGCGCGGGAGATGGCCTTTTTTATAGCGCCACTGCGTCCACCCGGCGGAGATTAAAAGCTGTATCCAGATATGTGGCCGGTATTTCGCCATCTGCCATGTAAAGCGCCCCCATGTCCCGCGGCGGGTGAGCGTGTAATCCAGATCAAAAATGGCGAGCATTGGCTCAGGCATGTTTCTCTCTGATCATACTGCGCAGGGTCGAGCGCGCCACCAATAGCGCCAAAATAACGGCAAAACTATTACAGACGATGATCGCCCAGCCCGGCGCCATTTTTCCGATGAGAAACCCGAGAACCGCAAATGATATGACATAGACAATCAAGGCACCGCCGCGCACGTAAATTGCGCGCTCCGGCTTATTGGCGGCGTAGAAAATCGGGTAGATCGGTGTGACGCAGCCCAGCAGCGCCGCGCCCGGCACAAGCAGCGCCGCCAGATAAGCGGACGGTCTAAAAGTTTCGCCGAACAAATAGGTCAGAACATCTGGCCCGGCAAACCAAATAATTGCCGAAGCGAAAAAGCCAAAGGACAACATCCAGATCGAGGCGCGTTTAACCACAGGCCAGATCTTGTCCGGCTGCCCCTGCGAGACGAATTTCGCCAGTTCCGGATAGATCACTTGCTCGAGCAGTTTAAAGCCTTCGGTTAAAAGCTTCATCACCTCTTCGGCGATCTTATAGACTCCGGCCCAGGCAGGACCGAAGGCGGCTGTGACCATGATCAGCGGCAAATGTAAAAACCCGCTGGCGATAGACGAGTCGAGATTGGACTTAATCGCAAAGGCCCAGAGCCCTTCGCGCGTGCGCTTAAAGCCTTGATCGGCATCTTTTACATGGTCGAACAAATGTCGTTTTCTCAGCTCAAGCAGCGCAAACATAATCACACTTGAATAGCCGGCCGCCGACGCGATAAACCAGACAATTAAGAACGCCTCAAACCCGCCGCCTGTGAGCAGCACATAGACTGAGCCGGCAAAACGCAGCACCGGCAATACCAGCGCTTCAATGGCGAGCAGGCCAAACCGGTCAAACAGTCGGAGCACGCCCTCGGAGGTGCCGACCTGCCTGAATATCAAAACCAAACAATATAGCGGTACGAATTTTTGCAAAACATCGACGTCAAGATCGTTCGGCGCCAACCCAGGGTTAGCCTTAAAAAGAAATACCGCAAATCCGATCAGCGCAACCGATAGACCATAGGCGAAAAGCACAGAGACAAAATCAAGCTTGGCCGTAAATTTCACGAGCCGGCCAAAGGCGTGCGGGTCCTTGGCTTCAGAATCGTCAGTTCCAAAACGGATAACCGATTGCCAGTTTTTAAAAGTCGTAACTTCGCCAAAAAACAGCATATAGGCGTGCAGAAATATCACGGTTCCGAAAGCCACAGGATCAAGAACATCCGACGCTATTTTCAGCGTTCCCAGTCCAAATATGGTTCCGATTATTTTAGCGCCGATCAAAAGCCCGGCATTAGAGGCAATACGTTTGCCCGCCGATTTTTGAGACTGAATGTCGAAATTCGGCGTCATGCGGCGCGGCCTGCCATAATCTGCTCGACAAGTTCCAGGTCCGATGGCTTGTCGACATCAATCGCCGCTTCAGCAATCGGGATCAATACCGGTTTGGCGGTTATGCCAAGCCGTTTTGCGGCATACCGAAAAGCGCCGTCCAGCGTCAGCTGTCTGAAAATATAAAGAAGCGGCGGAATAATTCCGACTTTGGCGGCGAGCCTGATTGGCTGTTTGCGAAAATTTTGCGCCCGTTTCCAGAACCGTATGGCCTCAAGGCCGTTTTCATTAGCGACCCAGAACAGATTACAGCCCGATACGGCTGAACCTTTGAAATTCAGATAGGTGCGTTTGACGTCGGGATAGGCCGGCTGGATGATCCTCTTTTCTGCGAGCCCGGCGCAAAAATCCGCGCCGGTATCCATCGCCTGCGACACGAAACTATCTACCATCTCGCGGCTCAGCAGCGCACTGTCACAGGTGGTCACCAATACCGGGTAAGAAATTCCTGTCTCGATCGCCGTGACCGTACTATCTGCCGGACCCCGGCCAGACGGTACTTCGGTCAAATCTGCATACTTGTTCGGCCTGAAGCCGCTAACATGAAACGGTGTTCTCAGTCCGGCTTGTTTGAGGGCTTCAATCGGATATTCCAGCATTGGCCGGCCACAAATCGGGATCATCGCTTTACGCTCAACCCCCGCCATGGCGCAGAGAGGGTCAACCTCACCCTCACGCTGTCCGGCGAGGATCAAAACGGAAATATTGGCACTGTCAAAGCTGCTTTTCATACATCCGATAGGTTTTATATTTGACGGAGCTTGCCTGCTCACAAATCCGGATCATTGAGGCATTATCCTCCAAGATCCACGACAATTCCAGCTGGGTAAATCCTTTATCCCGTGCATTCTCAAAAAGCGTTTCGCAGAGGTGCGCGGTGAGCGCAAGCCCCCGGCGGGAATTGTGGGCTTTTTTGCGCAGTCCTAAAAGCGGCAATCTGGCCTGCTTCACCCCCTTAATTTTCAGGCGGTAAAGAAATTTCAATATACCGAAAGGGAAGAGTTTGCCATTCAGGCCATGGGCAGCGGAGTTGATGTCCGGGATGATGACGCCAAAAGTCATGACCTCGCCATCTATTTCGCCAAATTGAAACAGGTCTTTATCGACCAGCGGTTTCATCTCCTTGGCCATATGATCAATTTGATCGTCCGTGAACGGGACAAAGCCCCAATTCTCAGACCAGGCATCATTGAAGATCGACATGGCTATGGCTATTTCTTCTTTAAACTTGCTCTTATTGACAGGGCGAAGCTTTATGCCCTTATCCTTAATCGCCAGTCGGCGCATCATCTGGGTGGTTTTGGGGCGCGGGAACCCTTCGTGAAGATTGTTTTGAAACGCATACATGTCGGTTGCTTTTTCAAAGCCGAAATCCTCGACTATTTTTTGATAATAGGGCTGGCCAAAGGGCATTAAAACCACCGGCGGTGTATCAAAACCGTCGACCAGCAGACCGGTCTCTTCATTGACGCTCCACTGATTGGGACCAAGGATTTTCTTCGCGCCCTTGGCCATCAGCCAGTCCTGCGCTGCCGTCAGCAGGGCGCGGCCCGTCTCAGGATTATTTTCAAAATCCAGAAATCCAAAATGCCCGGCGCCGTCTTTATGCTGCTCCTGGTGGGAATGATTGATAAAGGCAGCAATCCGGCCGACACATTTATCGCCGCGCATGGCCAGAAATTTTTGGTCGGTTATGGCATGCAATACCGGGTTCTTCTCCGGCGTTATTTGTGCGGCCCGTTCAAAGCGAAGCGGGGCGCGCCACTGCGGATCATCTTTGTAAAGCTCGTAGGGAAAATTCAGAAAAGCCCGAATGTGGGCCTTCGTCTCAACAGCGATGATGTCGGCATCCGCCATATCCCACTTCCCCATCATTGGCCGGGAGCATTCCCGATAGCGAACAGGGTTTGTGGGATTAATCTTGGCTCAGGTCAACTCTTAGAAGTCACGACAACAGGCCCGGTTGGCTGTCAATTGCCGCGATTATAAGCCAAAAATTCGATATTTTTGCGCGGCAGCGAGAATAAATGCATGCGCACGGTAAAAAAACATTCATTAAGCCGACAAAATGTTGGATATAGACTCAAACTATGACCGGGAAACGGAGTCCATTTGCCACCCCTTTTTATCATAAATCAACGCGGCAGCCGCGTTCAGAAAAAAGGGTCTTCGCTGGCCTCTATCGCGGGCCAGGTCGGCGCGGCGATCATCAATGCCAGCAGCCTTGAGACATTCCAAGAGCAGCTGGCTGAACATATGAAGTCAGATCCCGAGCATATTTTCATCGAGGGCGGCGACGGCACAGCCCATATTGTTTTGACAGAATATTTTCGCCGGCTCGGGAACCGTAAACCGGCGCGGTTCACCATTGTTTCGGGCGGCACGACAAATCAGATCGCCGGCGTGATCGGCACCAAGAAAATTGACCTCACACAAGTCCAGAAAATCCTCTCTGGTCAAGCGGCGAATGTTCACCAAATTCCGCTACTTGAAATATCGATTGACGGTTCGCCGTCCGAATATGGGTTTTTATTTTCAAGCGGTGCCATCCCGATGGCGACAGATTACTTTCAGACCCGCAAAGCAGAGAAAGGCGGAGCCAACACATCGGCGGTTTACTCGACTATTCTCAAGGCGCTTGGCCGCGGTACAGGCAGCGGTAATGCTCTAATTGAGCCCAGCCCGGTCAAATTGACAGTGACCAATCCCAAGGACGAAATCCGCATTGCCGAAGATCATCTCGGGACGATCCTCACAACCATGCCCGGCTTCATCATGGGCATTGATCCATTTTGGGGAAAAGGCGACGCGCCTTTGCGCATGACCTATCTGCGCGGCGACAATAAAAAAGTCGTAAGGCTGGTGCTCAGCGCGGCGCTTCGGCGATTTGAGAAGCTTAAAAAAACCGAGGGCGTCGAGAGCTGGAATGCCGAATTTGTGCGGCTTGAATATGACGGGCCTACGACGCTGGACGGCGAAAAACTCGCCGTGTCCAAATCCGCTATTGAAATTCGCCCGACACGGCCGATAACCTTTATCAGCTAATGACGACAAACATCCAAAACATATTGGCCGGTGAATATGTCGAGCCGATACCGCGCATCGCGGCCGTCTGTCATGATATTCGCGCCCGTCATCCGGGGCGCGTACTTGGCTTTATCTATTACGGCTCGTCCCTCCGCGATATGGAAGATCCGGACAACATGCTCGATTTCTATGTGATTGTTGACAGCTATCGCAAGACCCACAAAAACCCAATCCGGATGGTCCTTAACAAGGCCTTTCCGCCGGCCGTTTACTATCACGAAATGGAACATCAGGACGGCATCAAGACGACCTGCAAATATTCTATCATGTCGCTCAACGGATTTGAGCGTCGCTGCAGCCCGTCGGCGTTTCTTTCGGTCACTTGGGGTCGTTTTTCTCAGCCCTGTGTCGTGCTTTATCCGGAAAGTGAAGACGTTTACAATCGCATCATGGCGGCCCGGGAAACCGCTATCCGTCGTATGGCCGCCCAGACCGCGCCTTTGTTTGATGGCAGGGCCACCTCGCCCAAATTCTGGGCCCGCGGATTTTTGCAAAGCTACCGTACCGAGCTTAGGCCCGAGTCTTCAGAAGGCCGCGCCGAAGAAATTGTCCTGCGGTACGAAGATCGTTACGCAGCCATTATGACCGCGCTTTACGGCGCGCCGGATGCAGAGGGCTATTATACACTTCCTGCCGGCTCCAAACGCGCCATGAAAACCAAATGGTTTTTCCGCCGCTTGCTCGGCAAACCCGCCAACGCCATCCGCGTCCTGTGCAGCGCAGCGACATTTGAGGGCGGGCTGCCTTATGTGCAGCACAAGCTCGAAAAACACTCCGGCGTGCGCATCCCCGTCACCAAAAGCCAAATCAAACATCCGGTCCTCTGGTCCCCGGTGCTGTTTTACAAATATTGGCGTAAGGGCGCTTTTCGGTAGGAACTACACGTATAAGATATCACAAGGCTGCGATAGAGCTTTGTGGTAGTTTAGATAAAAGTTACGAGCCAAGTCCCCCCGCCTTTACATCTCCTGGCGGTTGCTGAAATCAAGTATAAATTAATCAATAGCCGCATTTTTCCGACCGAATAAATCAGGGCGTTTTCCGGTGCCAACCCTTCGCTTGACACCGGGGGGTTACCCCCTATTCTGCCGCGCTATTGTGTCTTAGGAGACCTTGTTCCGTGTGCCCAGCTAAAGTCGATGACGGATTTATCCGTGGCTATATCATTCCCATTGGCGGGGGTGAAAAAAAGGTCAAATCTTCCGATATTTTAAACCGGTTTGTCGAGCTTTGCGGCGGAAAAAAAGCAAGGGTTGTGATCATTCCAACAGCCTCGCGCCTTTCGGATACCGGAGATCGGTACCGGGAAGTTTTTTCCGAGATTGGCGTAGGTCAGGCCGACATTGTCACACTTGATACGCGCCAAGACTGCGAAGATGCTGACAAGCTGCGCAAGCTCGAAAATGCGACCGGTATATTTATGACCGGCGGTGATCAATTGCGGCTCGCGACCATTATTGGTGGCACTTCCGTCTCGTCGCTGATGCGCAGCGCGAATGCCAAGGGCGTTCCGATCGCCGGCACATCCGCAGGCGCGGCTTTCATTCCCGAACATATGATTGCCTTTGGACGCGGCGGCGCGACGCCTAAAAGCGGTCTGGCAACTTTGGCGCCGGGCCTGGGGCTGACCAATAAAGTCATTATTGATCAGCATTTCAGAGAACGCGGACGGCTCGGGCGGCTATTATCGGCCCTGGCCTATAACCCCTTTGCTATCGGACTGGGCGTCGATGAAGATACAGCCGCCTTTATCGGCCCGGATGATGTCATCGAGGTTGTCGGCAGCGGCGGCCTGACGGTAATTGACCCGACAGATTTACAGCATTCCTCCATGGCCGACGTGGCCAAAGGAAAACCCGTTTGTCTAATTGGGATAAAACTGCATATATTACTGGACGGGGGGCGCTATGATCTCTCGACACGGAAGGCAAGTCCGGCGCCCGGATAAAAGGGCTAACAACACGGACAAAGGGAGTGGCTATGAAAATCCTAGAAACGCTGATTTATCGGGGGCCCAATGTTTACGCGCTTTTCCCCGTCATTCTCCACAAAATTGATATCGGAATCCTCGAGGACTGGCCGACAGGAAAACTCGGCGACAGTTTCATTGATCCGCTGATCGCGACCCTGCCAAGTCTGCATGAGCATGGCTGTTCCTACAGCGTTCCGGGCGGTTTTATCCGGCGCCTCAAAGAAGGCGAAGGCACATGGTTTGGACATGTCTGGGAACATGTCGCGATTGAGCTTCAGAACATTGCCGGCGCCGACACGACATTTGGCAAAACCCGCAGCGCAGGCGAGCCCGGCGTGTATGATATGGTGTTCGAATTTGAGGAAGAGCAAGTCGGGCTCCAAGCCTCGGATTTAGCGTTAAAATTTCTGACCTCCCTGCTTCCGGATGAATTGGTTGAGCCGGAAAACCGGATCGAAGATTTTGATTTTGACGCGGAGCTCGAAGCTTTCATCCGCAGCGCGCAGCGGCGCGCCCTTGGACCAAGTACGGCGTCGATTGTCAAAGCGGCGGTTGATCGGGACATCCCGTGGCAGCGGCTCAATAATTACAGCCTGATACAGCTCGGACACGGCCGCTATCAAAAACGCATTCAGGCCACGATCACCAGCGAGACCAATTACATCTCGGTTGAGCTGGCGTCCGACAAAGAAGAAACCAATAAAATTCTCGCGGATCTCGGCTTGCCCGTACCGCGCCAGCTTTTGGTACAGAACCGCAATGAAGCGGTCAGAGCCGCCAAGCGGATCGGATATCCGGTGGTCGTTAAACCGCTCGACGGCAATCACGGACGGGGCATTTCCGTCGGTCTGGACGTCGACGAACATATCGCTGAGGGTTTTGATTTTGCTAAAGAAAACAGCAGCAGCCGCAGCGTCATTGTCGAGTCCATGATTACCGGGTTTGATCACCGCATGCTGGTGGTTAATGATGATCTGGTGGCCGTTTCCAAACGCGTTCCGGGCAATGTCATCGGCGATGGCAAAAGCACCGTCACGCAGCTCGTTGATCAGGTAAACTCCGACCCGCGCCGCGGCGTCGGTCACGAAAAGGCCCTCACCCGGTTGGAGCTCGATGAAAAAGCCATGGAGCATCTGGAGGAGAAAAACTACACACCTGATTCAGTGTTGGCGAACGGCGAGCAGCTGTTTCTGCGCTCGACCGCCAATCTGTCGACCGGCGGCACGGCCATTGATGTCACGGACATCGTCCATCCTGATAATCGCGAAATGGCCGTCAGAGCCGTCAAAGCCGTTGGTCTGGATGTCGGCGGTGTGGATTTCCTGTCGCCGGATATCTCCCAGTCCTACAAGGATAACGGCGCCGGAATTTGCGAGATAAACGCCGCGCCGGGTTTCCGAATGCACGTCGCCCCGTCCGAAGGTAAATCGCGCGATGTTGCCGGAGCCGTCATGGATATGCTGTTTCCGGAAAATGCGCCGGCCCGCATTCCGATGATATCGATCACCGGCACAAACGGCAAAACCACGACCGCGCGTATGACCTCGCATATTTGCCAGATGAGCGGCAACCGGGTTGGCCTGGCCTCAACCGACGGCGTTTATATCAACGGCAATCTGATGGTCAAAGGCGATTTGACCGGCCCGAAATCCGCGCAAATGGTCCTGCGTGAACCGACGGTCGACGTCGCCGTTCTCGAGACGGCTCGCGGCGGAATGGTCCGCAGCGGCATGGGCTATCGCCATTGTGATATCGGTGTCGTATTAAATATATCCGCCGATCACCTCGGCCTGAAAGGTGTTGAAACCCTCGAAGATATGGCCCGCGTCAAGCGGCTCGTCGTGGAAATCGCCCGAGATACGGCCGTCCTCAATGCTGACGACGAGCATTGCCTGCGCATGGCGGAGCATACGAAAGCCAAGAATATTTGCTATGTCACCATGCACGCCACCCATCCTTTGGTGAAAGAACATATCCGTGTCGGCGGCCGCGCCGTCGTGCTCGAACAGGGCATTAACGGTCACATGATCACGATTTATGACAATTGTGCCCATATCCCGCTAATGTGGACCCATCTGATCCCGGCGACCATGGAAGGGAAAGCCATGTTCAATGTGAACAATGCGATGTTCGCCGCCGCGATCGCCTTTAGCATGGGCAAAAGCCTTGAGGATATCCGAAACGGCCTGACGACATTTGCGACAAGCTTCTCCCAGGCGCCGGGGCGCATGAACGTGTTTGACGAACATCCGTTTAAAGTCATTCTCGATTACGGCCATAACCCGGCTGCCTTTGAGGCGATGACCGGCCTCGTTGACCAGCTCACGCCAACCGGTCGGCGCATCGGCGTATTTGCCATGCCCGGCGATCGCCGCGACGAAGACATGCAGGAGACTGCGCGGATCATTGCCGGTCATTACGATCATTATATCTTGAAACGCGATGATAATCCGCGCGGCCGCGGACCGGAAGAAGTGCCCAATATTATCAAAGCGGCTTTGCTTGAAAACGGCGTTGCTGAGAAAGATATTCAGATCATTCCGTCCGAGGAAGCCGCCGTTGACGCTGCGCTCAGTCTGGCGGAAATGGGTGACCTCGTCGTGATTTTCGGCGACGAAATTACGCGGTGCTGGAAACAGATTATCAATTTCAACAGGCCCGGAACACCCAAATCCGATTTGAGTTCGGCCAAATCCGTTATTCCCGAAGGCAGCAAACCTATCGCGGTCTATGGCACGGTCGAAAATAAGGACATATTAGAGCAGTTGGATGAAAGCTCTGAGACGCTGAGTATGGACGGTCTGAAACTTGTCAGAGATAAGCGCGGCGTTCGGCTGGCGAGTGAGCCGGAAGAATCGGATTAAGCAACGGTGAGCGAGCTTTCAGACTCCCGGCGATTGACGGGCGCGAACCTGTTTCTCGGCGGCCCCGGCGC
>JABDKG010000070.1 GCA_013002305.1 Hellea sp. | reverse complement strand
GCAATGTCCGCAATTGGATTTTTGAGACATCTGCTTTGGGTTGTTGCAAGACATATTCACGCTAAAGCGACTTTGCCGCCTGCTGAACTATCCGTTTTCGAGTTTCCGGGTCTTTGACCAACCGGCTAACTTTATGGGCCGGGCTTTGGGTTTCCGTCCCGAGTTCTTCTGATAATATATCGCCGTTCTGGGCGCTCACCATGAGAGAAGCCGAGACATGACTGGCCGTGCTTTTGACGCCGGTAGGTTTGACCTCAATATTCTCGAAATCAGAGAGTTCGGCCTTAATCGCGTCGATTGCCGCGTTCACACATGTTTTGGATTGTCGTTTTACGAACCGGTCAATTCCGGCCTTACGCAGCTTTATGGCCACGCTCGCATTCGCATTCATAGGCAACGCCAATGGGATCCTGCGCAACACCAATGACCCGATAGTCCTGACCGTCATAGGAAATTCCGTCGCCTTTATGCGGTGACACTTGTTGGTCCGTATTCAGCACATAGATCAAAGCATTGCCCGGCGCGACATTTCTTCGCTCGGTCTGTTCACCCGTACTTTCCCGATGCAACAAGACATTTTTAGTCAATGTTTGGGCCGTATAGCCGCCCCGGCCATCCGGATATCGGCTGGCCTGAATTAATGATCCATTGGCGTAGAGATCCGCCAATGCGCCGACCAGCTCTTTGCGCTGTGTTTCCATAATTTCTGTCATAATATACTCACCAATTTCGCACCCAGGCGGCGAGTTAGGGCTTCGAAGCGTTGTCCGTGAGGAGATGCTTCGAAGCCCACTGCGCCCCGGGAGTCTGCATAGATAATTTTGTGGGACCCCGACGTGATTGAAGTCACGCCTCTTGAATTTTCAAAGCGCGCCGCTGCGCTTTCGCCAAACCCCTGCATTGTCGGAGTGTGCGCCGTGTAAAGCATGGCGCCGAGCTCTTCATAGGCGCCCCAGTTTTGGTCAACATAAAGCGGCGCCTCCGCGAGGACCGCGACGATTACCCCGTGCTCAACACGGCCAAACTCGGGAAAGCGCGCTAAAAACGCGCTAAGACTGGGTTGTCCCATCTGTCGCTTTCGAGGCGGTTTTGGGTTTGAGTTCGAGCAGATCACCGGCTTTCAGATAGGCGGCAATCACCGGGTTTTTGACATCCAGTTTAATATTGGCCGACACGACACCCGGCGCAAGCCGGATATATTCACCCGCCTGCGTTAACAATATACGCGGAATATCCCCGTTATTTTTATAGGCCGGCATCTTATACACCGTCCTGATAGCCGATGGCGTCCGGACGCCGGATTTCCGTGCCGCCAATCCGGAAAATACCGGGTACTTTAAATTCCATAATGACTTGCTGAACCGGCAGGAATTTATGCGGCATTGGCATATGGAATTTCAAAACATTGGGGTCGCGCCGATAAAATACTGCACGTTTCGTTGCCCCGGCGCCGGCAGTCTCAAGTCCACTCACATCGCGAATGGTCAGGGGATTGCCTGTGCGAACCGTATAGAGATTATATTTCTGCAAATAGCTGAGAAATGTCTCATGGGTCGACTCTACCCGTTTGGACGCAAGCTTGGTCAAAGTCGACGCAGGCAATAGGACAGTATCGCGTGGATAGCGGCTGCGTGTCAGGTCTCCGCCAATACCAACGAGGCCGGAATTAACCATTGCGAGGGCTTGATCAAGGGTCGCATCATCGAAAGTCTGCGGTGCCGCAAATGGCGTCACGGATGAACTGTTAAACAGTCCCTCCATGCCTTTGTTCTGGTCGCCGGACAATGCCAGATTGTCGGTAAACTCTTCGGCTGCGCGCCGCGCCGCGCTTAAGCGGCCGCTATCCAGCGGGAATCCGTGCATAGCGGATTGCTGGATTTCTTCGAGCGTATAAGCATAGCCGATGGCGGCCAGTTCGATATCTGTATTGGAATCCTTGGAGAGAATATCAGCATTAGGGACATCCTGGGCACCGCCGCTGACCCATTTGGCCTGCCCGACTTTTTCAAGCGACCGATAGGTGATGCCTTTGATCCATTCCGGGCCGGACGTGTCAACGGGTATAAGCTCGGCATATTGGATATCGTCAAAATCTTCCTCGAGGGATTCGGTTTCAAATTTGACAAGCTGGCTTCGAAACTGTGCCAGTGCCGAATTGTTGAGGTTCATATTATCGAGATTCATCGAGAACTCCTATTGCAGGCGCAATTTAACAAGTTCGCCGGACGCGGCAGAACTTGCATAATTGCTATTGGGTATGGGCGTGCCCAGCAGGTTAAGCTCGCCTGTGGACAGGTCATAGGCCGCCGCATCGCCGGCATTTACGCCAACCTTGGCGACGCACCATATCAGCGCAGGACGGGCGACATAACCGACCGTGTCACCCACGGCGAAGACACCGTTTTGTTCCGGGCTGAGGGTTCGATCAGCCATGGCTATACCCAGAAACATTCCGGCACCGCCTTCAACCGCTTTATCATCCGCCGATCCGAGCGTGACGACGCGGCCCGGATTGATCGGGCTTTCCGCAAGACGTGACAAACGGACGGTCGTTTGTTGATCCGCGACCATGCCTGCATAGGCTTTGGGCATCCGGCTCATGATGACATCCCGCCTTGGCCGCGGTGACCGCGCCAGGCATTTTGGAGCCGCTCGTTGCGCCGGGTAAATGCGTTGACCAGCGACGATTGACGGATTGATCCGGGTTGAACGGCGCCATTGACCGTGTCCAGCGCCCGCCCGGCATCGCGAACCGCAACTTTATACATCCCCAGGACCGCATGATCTGAGGCGCCTCTGGCAAATCCGTCACCGTAAACATGGTCAATGACGCGGCGGCGAATATCGCTGTCGCTGCGGTCGGACAAAGCCGTATTGTCTCCGAGAATTTCAGAGGCCTCCATCAGGATATGGGCGCGGGCCCGCACTTTGGCATCCATGACCGTTTCAGTCGTCGGCGATTGTTGCAGGGCCTCGACTTCTCCGGATTTGGTTTCAAGTTCGGAATGGAGCCGGGCGATGGTGGCTTCGGCCTCTTTGAGGGCTTCGGCAATGCGCGCATTGCTGCCCCGAAGTTTTTCGACGGCTTCGGCCAGTGTAATGGCTTCCCCGTCCAGCGTAATCAATTCTGTCATAGGTTTTTCCTTGCGTGTTTGACAGGATGCACAGTCGCAACCGGAGACGCGTCGGTCTCCGATCCGGCATTCCGGACCGCACCGCGCCGCATCCACAAGCGCGATGTGATTTCCCCGAATATGACTTTGAATAGCGTCGTATTTTTCGCCGCTCGGGGTGACCCCCGTTTTTAGCGTGACATTGGCATGATAGCCGACAGAAAGCTGGGTCGCTTCGCCGGATCTGATCTTGGCAATCGCGGTTGCGTCCCGAATTGAAAGCTCGGCGCGGATAAAGTCTCCGTCGCGCTGAACGTCCCCGATGACATGACCAATCACGTGATCGCGATAATTATTCGTGCTCATTTCCGCGTTGGGATGTCCCAGCGTTACGGGTAGATCCCGAAAACTCGCAAGCGCCGCATCCGCAAACACGGCCTGTTCGGGTCGATAGACCCGATATTGCCGGTCAAGCTCCACCGCCTCGTCCACACCGGCAAGTTCATGGCCATAATAGGTCTGGATTCCCGTCCGCGCGATCCGCGCCGTAAGGGTCAAATAACCTTCGCTGGAAATGCGATCTTCAGGCAGGCGTAAAGGTTGGCGGTCTGTAAATATCGGGTTCTCATAAGCATGCATATTAAAATTTCCGCTCATCCCGACGAAAGTCGGGATCCAGACAGGTTTGATTTGACGTGAAAATCAATATAAGTTCACTTAATGTTCTATACTTATATTGTGACGAATAAACGGAATGGCACCTTATACACTGGCCATACGGATAATTTGGGCGCCAGAGTTCAGGCGCACCGCCAAAAAATATTCAAAGGATTTTCCGCTAAATACCATTGTTGTCGGTTGGTTTGGTTTCAACCATTCGCTACTCGAGACGAGGCTTTCAAAAAAGAGCGTCAAATCAAAGAGTGGCAACGTAAATGGAAACTTGAACTTATTGAGTTGGAAAACCCTGAGTGGCTAGATATTTCTATGCTGCCGACTTGGCCACTGCCAATCCCGTGTGAACTGGATATTTCGAAGGCCCGTATAGAACGGTAACTGGACCCCGTTTTTCAACGGGGTGAGCGGAGAATTTATAAATAATTATACCCAAACTCTACCCGCATTTCCGACGATGTCCCTTTATAGTCCGGAGTATGAAAACCTACAAGGGAAAATATGAAAATATTCCTATACTGGCAAAAATCTGTCGCTTAAACCGGCATTTCAAAAAATTTGCCTCTTATATGCAACTTGTTGCGCATTCATGCGTTTTACTTATGGCCCCTCTTGGGGGCTGGCTATGAAGGGTTTGTCAATTGGGAATCCGGCGGCCTTTGGCTTTCGGATTCATGGGCAAGACCTTCGACAGATCGGCCGGGATACCGGGCCGATGGTCCATATCT
>JABDKG010000056.1 GCA_013002305.1 Hellea sp. | reverse complement strand
TGGGTCGGCGTCGACAGCCCTGCGCCGTAATTATTTCAGCGCGCGAAAAAGGCGGGTCCCACATGAAGTGACCCGCCTAGCTCGCCCCAGCTCCCCCCGGAGCTATTCTTATGCGCCGCGCTTGAGGCGGCGTTCAGCCTGCTGAGCCATTTGGCGGGCTCGAACCCGCTCGAAACTGTCGAGCGCTTCAAGCGCCATGTTTAGCTCACCGGCTAGGTCGGTATGTTGAGTTGAAATATCATCGAGCGAGGCACGAATATTTTCTTTACGGGCTATCACAGACTGCGCGTAAGACCCATAAGCCACATAGCCTTCTTTGGTTGCATCCGCTTCGACTTCGTCTTCCGGGACACTATCATTCAACTTACGGATTTGACGCTCAAGGTCTTCCCGTGTGGCTTCTAGTACTGCTACTCTTTTTTGCAGATCTTCAATCGCAAAACGCGTTTGACGGATACTGCGTTCCATCGCCTGACTCATAACTCACCTAAATCGTTTATTTTATGGGGTTTTCCCCTTATTAAACCTAGTTATAAACGAACTTGATTACGGTCTGGTAAACAGAAGTGAGAAAGTTTGGACGCCTTTTTGGTAAGGATTTGTTAAAAAATGCCAATCTTTGTTAACACTTGATTTACGGGATTCCCGTAGACCTCAAATTAAGTTAACCATATTCCCAGTTAAATGGGGATGATTCGCCGGGAGGTAAGGGAAATGCGCGTTCTTCTAATTGAAGATGACAGTGCGACAGCACAAGGCATTGAGTTAATGTTAAAGTCGGAAGGCTTTAATGTCTATACAACGGATTTAGGAGAAGAAGGCGTCGATCTTGGCAAATTGTATGATTATGACATCATATTGCTTGACCTGAATCTCCCTGACATGCCGGGATTTGATGTTCTCAAGACATTGCGGATGGCGAAAGTCAATACGCCGATCTTTATCCTATCCGGAACATCGGATGTCGACTCTAAGGTTCGCGGTCTCGGCACTGGCGCCGACGACTACATGACCAAGCCTTTCCACAAGGACGAGCTGATTGCGCGCATTCATTCAGTTGTCCGTCGCTCCAAAGGCCACTCACAATCCATCATCACCACGGGCGACATCAAAGTTAATCTTGATGCCAAGACCGTTGAGGTTGGTGATCACCGTGTTCACCTGACCGGCAAAGAATATCAAATGCTTGAGCTCCTCTCTCTGCGTAAGGGCACAACCCTGACCAAAGAAATGTTCCTGAACCACCTTTATGGCGGTATGGACGAGCCAGAGCTCAAAATTATCGATGTGTTTATCTGTAAGCTGCGCAAGAAGCTCGCATCAGCAACTGGCGGCGAACATTATATCGAAACCGTCTGGGGACGCGGCTATGTTCTGCGCGAACCGGCCAAGGAAAAGCTCTCCGCTTAAATAATTCGGCAATAGCGCCCCAAGAAACCCGTCTCATTGAGGCGGGTTTTTTGTTTTACGGGATGGCGTTTACTTCATTCTCAATAACCTGTTAAGCGCGCGGCGCCCGCTTTTTTAGTCATTTTTCTCTCCATCATCGAAAATTTCTTCAATCGCGCATTCAAACAGGCGCGCCAGTTTAAAAGCCAACGGCAGGGACGGGTCATATTTCCCGGTCTCGATCGCGTTGATGGTCTGGCGCGATACATTGAGCTGATCCCCCAGTGCCGCTTGGGACCAACCACGCTCGGCCCTCAACGCTTTGAGATTATTATCCACCTAACAGCCCTCTGGCTGTGTTTTGGTCAGCAGGCGGCCGACGCCGGAAGCCAAAATAAACGCTGGAAATATCCAGAAAACCGGTAATTGCGGAGCATCTGCAAACATTTCCATGAAGCCCCACCCACTGGACAGCAGCATGGTAAAAATTACGCCAAACAGCATACCCGTCTGCAAACGAGACCGCTCATATTCATCTGTTTCTTTATAAAACCGAATAGCGCCCCATAAAAACCACCACACAAATATTGTCGGCAACGCAGCTAATATATATTTCAGAACGGGCGCAACATCGTCAGTTCTTTTGAGGTAAAAGGCCACAGAAAAAATCACAATAACATAGAACAACATCGCCATTGCTGTTGTTTTTTTGTACCGCCTTTGGGCATCACTCGGACTCATTTTGTTCTCCAGATAACGTAAAGTACCCTTTACATAGTCAAGCGACCTTGACATGTCAAGTGTGCTTTACAAATGATGGAGTTATTTTACAAAACTGTCCCGGTAGACGGCGAACTCAGCTTCGATTGTCTCAGCGCTTAAGCCGAAATCGTCGAGCGTATATTGATGCGGGGCGCGATGTTCACGGCGATTGGCCTCGATCCACTCGGCCATACCCGTTTTGATCGCGGCGCTCATGGGAATGCCGGCAAATTCCAGGACTTCGGCTCCTAACTCGGTGGGGTTTTCGAGCAGGCGTTTATAATGGATGTCCATAAAACGTCCGGCACCTTCCCTTTTGCGGGCCGACATATAATTATCCAGCCAAAATTTCAAACGAGGGGCCCAAAACCTCCCAATATCTTCATTCGAAATTTCTCTTGAGCCCAATTTGTACAGGCTCGCTTCCATTGAGCAATAAGACGGCACGGTCGCGACCGGATCGCGATGGGTGGTAATGAATTTTGCCTCCGGAAATGCTTTAAGCGCCGTCGCCATAGTGCTGAGATGGCCAGGCGTTTTGAGCACCCATTTTTTGCCAACCCGCTTTTCATCCTGCCATTGCAGGCATTTTAAGATCGTGATCAGGTCATGATAGGCCGGCATCGGATCTTGGCTATCGAGGAACGCCGCAAACTCCGGGACAAAATAAGTGCTCTCGATCATCGAACTGGAGAAAAGTTGCCCCATCACAATAACTTCTTCGTCAGGCTGGGTCGTACTCATTGGATGGATTGACATCAGCTCCGGAATTTTTTCAAGCATATAGGCGAGAATGCCCTCGGCGGCCGCAATGCGCGGCGATGGATCGCCTTTATCCTCGCCGGGCAATGGCAGATAGTTTTGCGTCTCATACCAGCGCATAGCCGTGAGCTCCGGCGCGCTCGCCAGCATACGGTGGAGCATGGTCGAGCCCGTGCGCGGCAAGCCTGAGAGCACAGCCGCGACTTCGACTTGTTCGTCCAATATTTCCGGATAATCCTTTAGCAACTGTATCAGGCGTAAGCGATTGGACAGCGCGCCTGAGATCATCAAATTCGCGCCATACGCCCCTTCAGGACCAAGCTTGGCGGTGGCGTTTAGCGCCTTCACCAGCGGGTCAATATGATCGAGCATCCACGGATCACCGAAATCGATCAGTCCGGTTTGATCTTGCGCCTCTTTGATGAAATGGTCTTTGCCTGGCAGCATGCCACCCTCCTGCGTAATTATTAGCGCTATTTCTACGCATTTTGACCAAAAATACCATGGAGAACGTTTATTTTCGTAAAATAATGCGGTAAAAGCTACGCAACAGAAAATGGGGAATGGAATGCTACTCAAAGATAAAGTCGTCATTATTAGCGGAGTCGGGATCGGCATGGGTCAAAGCATGGCCAAGATCGCGGCCGCCGAAGGTGCGAAAGTTGGGCTCGGCGCACGAAATCTAGATTACCTTAACCAGATCGCCGGCGAGATTCGCGACGCGGGCGGCGAGGCCGTTGCTGTGGCCTGTGACGTCACCAAAGGCGATCAGTGCCGCGCGCTTGCTGGCGCGGTCACCGAAGAGTTCGGGCAGATCGACGGGCTCGTCAACTCTGCCTATAATCACGGAGCCTGGGCGACGTGCGATGTCGCAGACCCGGAAGATTGGGCCGGTATGTATGATGTCAATTGCATCGGCGCGCTTCGCATGTCTCAGGCCTGCCTCCCGGGCATGAAAAAAGCCGGCGGCGGATCAATCGTCAACGTCAACACAATGGCGACGGTCAATCCGTTCCCGGGCGAAGCGGCCTACGCGGCCGCCAAGGGCGGTATGGCCGCTCTGACAAAACATATGGCGGTCGACCTTGGAAAATTTAGCATTCGGGTAAACAGCTGCCGGATGGGCTGGATCGGCGGCGCGCCGGTTTACGGCTATATCGACCACCAAGTCAGCACGGGCCGCGATCGCGACGAAGTTATCGGTGAGATTACGGCCCGTATTCCGCTCGGAATTATTCCGCCGGAAGAAGACTGCGCCAAATCGGTTCTCTATTTTGTCTCGGACTACGCCAAAGTGGTTTCCGGCGCGACGCTCGACGTCAATGGCGGCCAATATATGGCGCCTTAATTGACCGCTGATCCCAAAACTGTCTGGCGGAAATATTGCGCTGATCTTGAGGGCCTATCGGATATTGTCCTTAAAAATGATTTCGCGCCCGATGAATTGGAGCAGGCGGAAGGCCTTCGCTATCTAACCCGTCTCAACCGGATCGCGCTTGAGATGTTTTTAGAAAATGGCGATCCGGCTTTTCCGGGACTTTATCAAGCCTCTCACCAAACCGCTAAAATTGGCGCGGATAACCCGGATAATTACTATCAAAACGCAACTATATCCGGCGCGCAGGTTTACCGCATCTTTGGCAATCGCGGCAGCGTGCCGATATTTTCATTTGCGACCAAAGCCAATCGCTATGCGATCAACGGCACCATGGCCTCAACCGGCGAGATTGATATTCGCGATGTCGAATGCGACGCGGGCGGCAATTTCGAAATCATCGCCAGCAAAGAGAAGCAAGATCACAATTGGCTGCCGCTCGAAGACGATTCTTCTATTTTGATCATCCGCCAAACCTTCTTTGACCGCAGCCAAGAAATACAAGCCACGGTCAATCTTGAATGCCTCGACAACCCCGCAGCCCCTGCGCCGCTTTCGCTCTCTGAATTGCAGAGCTCGCTCGAGGCCGTTCCGGCATTCGTCGCTGGCACTGCCAAAACTTTCCTTCACTGGGCCGAACTGTTTCGGCGCGAGCAGTTCAATATGCTCGAAACCCATGACCAGAACATGTTCATTCGCGCGGGCGGCGACCCGATGATTTATTACCTCCATGGCTGGTGGGAGCTCGCGGACGGCGAATATCTCAAGATCACCAGCGAAATCCCGGACTGTGAAGGCTGGAATTTCCAGCTTGAGAATATGTGGATGGAGAGCCTTGATTACCGCCATCATAAAATTCATGTCAATAATGACAGCGCCCATTACAATGATGACGGCACGGTGACGGTGCAAGTCGGCGGCCCCGATCATCCGAACCGCTTAGATACCGCCAGCCACCGACGCGGCGCCATGCTCTGGCGCTGGACCGGCGCCAGCGTTCACCCTACCCCTACCGTTGAAGTTCTAAAATACTAGGAGATTATTATGGATCAATCCAAACACCCGCAAATCGCCGATATGAAGGACTTTGACCCCGACGCTTTTGTGATTTCGGAAACGGTCGAGATCAACGCGCCCGCCTCTATTGTCTGGGACATCTTAATCGATATGCCGAAATATCCAGAATGGAATCCATTCTGTGTTGAGTGTGAGAGCACGCTTGAGGTGGGCGCGCCTGTCAAGATGAAACTGAAAAGCTACGTCAATGCGGGCCCGGATTTTTTTGAAAACACAGAATTTGTCTGCGCCAAGGAGCCGGAAAAACTGATATCTTGGGAACTGCCGGCTTATGATGCCTGGCCCTATCCGGCGCGGCGCGACCAGATCATCGAAGCGACAGGCGAAAACAGCTGTAAGTACCACTCCACCGACGCCTTTCTTGGACCCAACGGCATCCACGTCATGCGTTTTGCCGGTCCCTGGGTCAAACAGGCCTTTGACGATACGGCTCATGCGCTAAAAGCGCGGGCAGAGGCGATGTTTGCGGCGCAGAGCTAACGAAAAAGTGTATCGACGAGGCAGCGTAATGTACTAAACAGAGACTATGAATGCACCCATCGATCCATCCAAATTTAAGCATCCGCTCGTCACCGCCAAGGGCGAGACGCGAGCGACCGTGGAATGGGATTATCTCAAAACGCTTTGGCTGAATACGGGCAGTCTATGTAATATCACCTGCGCGAATTGCTATATTGAGAGTTCGCCGACCGCCGATCATTTTGCCTATCTGACACCCGATGATGTCGGGCCTTATCTTGATGAAATCGATGACATGGGCATCGGCAAGATCGAGATCGGCATGACCGGCGGCGAGCCTTGTATGAACCCGTATTTCATCGCGCTTTGCGAAATGGCGCTTGAGCGCGGTCATAGTCTTTTAATTTTGACAAATGCGATGAAGCCTTTGATACGGCCTAGAGTTCAAGCGGGTTTATTGCAATTGTTCAAATCATATGGCCCGCAAATGACATTCCGGGTCAGTCTCGATCACTTTACTGCTAAAGGCCATGACACTGAGCGCGGCATGGGTAGTTTTGACATTGCTGTTGCCGGCATGAACTGGTTTCGTGACCATGGCTTTAATATGCACATCGCCGGACGCGCCATGTTTAGCGAAAGCGAAGACCTCGCGCGCGAAGGCTATGCTGATCTAATCACGCGTCATAATTGGGATATTGACGCTGCCGACTCCGGCGCGCTGATGCTGTTTCCGGAAATGGATGACCGCGTTGATGTGCCGGAAATCACCACCGCCTGCTGGGATATACTCTCGATCGACCCCAGAACGATGATGTGCGCCAATTCCCGCATGCTCTCCAAAAGAAAAGGCGCCAATGCGCCCGTCCTTTTATCCTGCACTTTGCTCTGGGATGACCCGCAGTTCGAAATGGGAACCACGCTTAGAGAAAGCCTCAAGCCTGTCTCGCTGAACCACCCGCACTGCGCCAAGTTTTGCGTCCTTGGCGGCGCAAGCTGCTCTGGCTAATTACAAAGCGTGTTCGCTTTTGCCGATCGATTTTTCCAAAAACTTTTCGAGCGCGTTAAAAAATTCGATCCGATGTTCCTGTTTGGACAAATAATGATCTTCATCTTTGAATTGGAGCGCTGTCACTTTGGCGTCACTGTCTTTAAGAGCTGACTTCATACGTTTAAATTGGTCAAAGTGAACGCTCTGATCCAAAGTCCCGTGCGCGAGAAAAATCGGGCCGCTCATTTCATCCGCGCGTTTAACCGGCGAGTTCTCTTTCAAATCATCCTTGTCTTCAAAACCTTTAAGAAACCCTTTGGCTGTTAAGCGTCCGAAACGATATTGTTTCATATCGTTGATCAGATCTTTTAAGTCGGTTACGCCTGCCATAGAAACAGTGCAGGCATACAGGTCCGGGTTTTTGATTGATCCGATTAACGCGGCATAGCCGCCGTAAGACCAGCCGGCGATACATATCCTATTGGGATCGGCATAGCCTTTTTCAATCAGCCAGCGCGTTCCGTCTTCAACATCTTCTTGCATAACAACCCATCGCTCCCGACCGGCATCCGTAAACTCTTTGCCGTAACCGACCGAGCCTCGAAAATTCATCTGTAATACGCCATATCCTCGAGTGGCAAAAAACTGTGCGAAATAATCAAAGCGCTTGCTATCACGTGCAAAAGGTCCGCCATGGGGAAGTATAATAAAAGGCAGGTTTTTCAGTTGAGCCGTATCTGTTATCGAAGGCGGCAATGTTACATAAGCTGGAATTTTCTGCCCGTCCCGCGCTGTATACCGAACCGAACTGACTGCTCCAAGTTCTGCCGATTCGAAGCCTTCATACTGCTTTGAGACGAGAGACAGCTTGTCGGTCGCTGTATTGACAACAAACATCCCGCCAGCGTCGCTCGGGCTTGAAATTCTGACGATAACTTTCGAATAGTCTTTCGTACTGTCCACATAATCGACGGCGAACCCGTCATATTTGGCGCGCAGTCGATCAAGTGTGGATTCGCGATCTCCAAATAGCTCAACCTCTATACTATCGGAAACATAGCTTGCTCCCACAATTTCAGATCCGTCATTACTATAAATCAAGCTACCAACATCATAATCATCATTGTGGAATAATGTCCGCGTGATCGATTTCTGTCCAAGATTATAAACATAAAGCCCGCGAGTATCTTTGCCGTTATACCGCCCAACAATCAGTTCATTGGGATCGGAGGTGAAACCGTAGATCGACTCGTCCGGGTCGAGACCGGGATAATCTTTGTGCGATCGCCATTGGTCGTCATCGACATCCCGAATACGGAGCGTCCAGTCGGAATTAGTTTTATCTTCCCGGCCCTGCCCAATCCGAACTTCGCCGCGAAGGTCAGTATACCATTCCTGAATGGTCGTTGAACCGCGGCGTAAGCGCCTGTAATTACCGTTGCTGACATTGACCCTCTGCACGTCCGGAGCGAAAACATTTTCATCCGAAAAACTCATTAAAATGTGCTCAGGATCATTAGGTAAAAAATCAATCACGTCATTATTGAACTGACGAAAGAAAGACTCGTTTCCAAGACGCGTACCAGTCGACTTGGCATTGTCGGGCGATATTAATATTTCACCCTTTTTCTCTGCGAGATTAAAACTGTATATATGCCCTGTCGCAATCGGTGTTCCGCGATATTTGTGACTTTCCCAAAAGCTCGCCAAAACAATATTATTGTTGGCCCATTTTACCCATTGAGGCTTTAAACCCTCTGACATTCCAATCGCAAATGGCGCTTGTCCGCTACCATCCAGATAATAGATGCCAAGGCCATAACTGCCATCCATATTAAGATAGGCTGCCAGTTTTTTACCATCAGGCGATATAGCAGCATCATAGGCCATGGGTAATTGCCCAAATGCTCCAGCTGGCGGTTTCGCCCAGGCCGCACCGACGAAAAGAAACACAGATATAATTGAAATTAAGACAAACCGCATTTTGGTCCCCCACAGATGACTTATAACATCACTTTACCGCCTGCAGGTTGATTATCAACCCGCCGATAGCAGTCTAATCACAGAAATGTTTGGATAGGCGCAGACCCTGAGCCTGATAGTGGGAGCCATTTTGCCCATAAAGAACGTCCGGGGTCGCCTGCATCGGCTCGTAGACCAATTTTGCGACGGGTTGGCCGTGGCGCAGTAGAAACGGCACGTCTCGACCGCGCACTTCAAGGACGGCGCGTGACCCCGTTCCGCCGACCGCGCCAACACCGAAGCCAGGATCGAAAAAGCCGGCATAATGGGCGCGAAATTCACCGATTTCCGTAGCAATGGGCGCCATTTCTGCCGCCTGATCAATCGGGATCTCAACCGCTTCTTTAGAAGCCAAAATGTAGAATTCCCCCGGGTCCAATATTAATTGTCCGTTTGGCGCGCGAAGGGGCTCCCAATAATTCTTGGCTAGGTGCCGGCCGACATTCTGTAGATTAACCAGACCGGAATGCCGCCGGCCTCTATATCCGATGATGGCATTATCGCCAGAACCTAGAAGGTCGATACTGACCGTTTGAGTTTTAATCGGCTGATGCGCGCCTTGCCGAAACCGAAGCTGTACCAGCCGTTCGCCCGGTCTGGCCAATATAGAAAATGTCCGAGGTGCAATCTCGACATAAAGCGGCCCGTCATAATTCTCTGGGATGGAATCAAATGCCGTGCCGTTATCGCAAATGACACGCGTAAACACATCCAGTCGTCCTGTTGAACTTTTAGGGTTGGCGGCGGCAGCCAGTCCGGACGGAAGAACCAAACGCTCTTGGAGCGGAACTAGGTAAACACAACCCGTTTCCAGAACAGCGCCGTCACGCATATCGATCTCATGCATGACCATGTCCTGCAAGCAATCGAGAACATTCCTGTCTTCGCCGGGAAGGAAGCTGGCTCTAAGACGATAGGCTGTATCGCCAAGGCGCAGATCGAGGCTGGCGGGTTGAATTTGAGCGGGCTCTATCGAATCAACCGCTGCAATCGCTCGTGATTTAATCAGCGCTTTTATCGCCTGCCTT
Source organism: Hellea sp. (assembly GCA_013002305.1). Taxonomy (GTDB): domain Bacteria; phylum Pseudomonadota; class Alphaproteobacteria; order Caulobacterales; family Maricaulaceae; genus JACOMS01. The sequence continues at coordinate 32,297 of JABDKG010000056.1, read as the reverse complement.
GGTAAGATTCCAATCGTCATTCGGGTTTCCTACCATCCCTTTCGCCTGAGGCAAGAATGAACTGTAATTTTAGCCGCTCTTATGGATAAGACGCTTGCGCCTGCCCGATTAATAATAGATGCTCAATTTATTCATTCCCCGGGTAGGGCTATTGAGAGAGGGAAAAGCGTGTACGAACAAAAAACACGCGACGTGGTCGTGAGAGTAGAGCCGGATTTTCTGGAAGAACAATCCAGTCCGGATGATGCTCGTTTTATCTGGGCCTATACCGTCGAAATTGAGAATCAGACAGCTACCGACTTGCAGGTCGTTGAGCGTTTCTGGCAGATCGCCGATAGCCGCGGTCAAGTTCAAGAAGTGCGCGGCGCCGGCGTTGTCGGCGAACAGCCGGTTTTAAAACCTGGCGAAGTCTTTCGCTATACATCCGGCGCGCCGTTAACAGCACCTTCCGGCATGATGCTCGGAAATTACTATATGCAGACACCCGAAGGCGATCGGTTTGAAGTGATTATCCCGCCGTTTCTGCTCGACAGTCCGCACGAACCAAAATTTCTCAATTAGCACGCGCTACCCAGTCACAAAAAACCCTCACCGAAGTGAGGGTATAGTTTGTGGGATTAAAAGCATGTCTTTGCCGGGTGGAAGCTCCGGCGCGGACGGGTGAATGTTAGTCGTCGTCATTCACACCTATCCCTGCAATCGTTGTGCCAAAAATAAACTCCCCTAAATAGGGAGTTTTTTACATTTATGAGCGGTTGATTGGCATTTTGAGACGAGTATGTCCCAAAATGTAACAGAATTATTGAACCGGATAGGATTCAGGTGCGGGCTGAACAGACGGCGCAGGCGCAAATGATGGCCTGACGACTGGAACTGATCGCAAATAGGGATTTGCCTGTCCAAAGCCTTCAATATAATTGGGCGGTACATAAAGCGGAATATCATTTCCATTGCGGTCCAGGATGGCGATTGACAACCCGTCAAATCTCGCAGCTTCGAGGCGCTCGGCTGGGATATGAAGCGTAAGACGCTCTTCCTTGATGCAGCGCGTATCGACGCTGGTTTGGGTGAAGGTCTCTCCGGAATAATAATTATCGACGCGCCGGCCTGAACTTCGTCCAGAGTTATTAGATCTGCTCGAAGGGCGAGTCGCTGGACGGGATGAAGACCGGCCAGATGAAGAACTAGATGGGCGTGACGGTGTTGACCTAGCCGAGCTTGGCCGAGACGGAGTCGTGCGAGCGGCCGGCGGGCGGGATGGTGTTGCCCGGGTCGTTGAAGAGCGGTTCGGCGCCGGCGTTACTGCCGGCTGGCTCGGTGCTGCACGTACCGGTATATTCGACCGAACTGATGGAGCGGATCTTGTCTCACTAGAGCGCGGCAGTGTCAGGCGGCGTTCGGTTGGCTGATTAGGCGTTACCACCCGGGATGGCGGCGAATAGCTGCGCGAAGGTCGCTGCGGTTGAACAGCCGGCGGCGCGCTGCTGATTGGCCGCCTGCTCGTATCGACAGGATTAACCAGACGGCGCTCACCCAGCCGATCCGGCCGAACTACATTTCGCGACGTAACGCTATTGTGGTCGCGGCGGTTTTCCTGCAATTCACGGTTCCAGATCGCTTCGCGCTCTTGGATACGCTGGCGCACTTCTTCCGGTGTCAGATTTTGATTATTGCCATTTGAATTTCCGTTCTCACCGTTATTGTTGCCATTTCCATTGTTGTTGCCTTGACCATTATTATTGCCATGGCTATTGCCGCGATTGCCATTGCGTCCGTTATGGCCGCCATAATTTCCGCCATGATAACCACCAAAATTATGGCCTCGATTGCCGTGATAATATCCATTATATCCGTGGCGATTATTGTGACGCCACGCACCATAGCGAATACGGTCGCGGTGACTGTAATAATGGCTGTGCCCGCGATATCGGGGATAAAGCCGGTAGATCCCGCCAACATAGCCATAATAAGAGCCCCGATAATAGCTGTCATCATAGGTCACCCGGGTTATGTCGCGCGTGCAGTCTAAAGTTTGCACGTCATAGGTCATGACGTTTACAGGTTGCCCGCTGATATAAACCGGGAATTCCAATCCTTTGGAATCATAAGGATCGCGCGTCGCGGCGGTATAAAGCACAGACACATCCAAATAAGCGCCTCCGGCAATTGAAACGCCGTCACGGCTAATACCGGTTGAAGCAGAACGCAGCCTAGCGGATCCGGCGATTGTACTGTCACCCTCAAACGGATCAAAATCCTGCGCTACATATTCGGTTCGTCCTGTCAACGGATCGAAACGCGCCTCGACATCACCAGCAATTTGTGCCGGACTTAGATCATACAATGTTTGAGAGGATAGATAGCTTGGATTGTCTTTGATCCCGCCTATATCGGTTGCATTCGCCAGACCAAAAAAGGAACTGGACATGGTCAGGATTAGTCCAAGTTTCAACGCTGATTTATAGAGCGGTCGCAAGATGTTAGGAGGAGCAATGTAAAACATGATACTTTGTATCATAGCAAATGTGAGGCCAAAATGAAAAGAATATTCATATTTTGTTCATATATTGGATGAAGCGCAATTTTCCCCTTCAAATCCGTGGCTAAGCGCTTATATCTTGGCTCATGCCAATCGCAAAACTCGACAGAAACATTATCCGTATATCCGGAAAGGCCGCTGACGACTGGTTAAATGGGCTAATTTCAAACTCGATATCGAACTCTATAAATTTCGCTGCATTGCTAACGCCTCAGGGGAAAATCATTGCCGATTTTTTCGTTATGCCCGCCGATGGCGCGTTACTTTTAGATGTCCCTGTAAAATTTTCAGAAATTCTCATAAAGCGGTTGAAACTCTATAAGTTAAGAGCGCCGATTGAAATTGAGACAACCGATCAGAATGTTTACGCCGCCTGGGACGGAATAGGCGAAGAAGGCTGCCAGGACCCGCGCCACCCTTTGTTGGGACGGCGGATTATTGCGGACATGATTGAAACAACCGCAATGTCTGCTGATTACAACCAGCACCGCCTGAGCCTCGGCATACCTGACAGTCAGTGGGATTTTGAAACGTCTGAGTTATTCCCCGCCAACGCCAATATGGATCTCTTGTCCGGCGTCGACTTCAAAAAAGGGTGTTTTATTGGGCAGGAAGTGGTCAGCCGGATGCACCGCAAGACCGAGATTAGAAAACGGTTGCGAGGTATTAACTTCTCCGGCGAGATTTTGGAAATGGATATTAAACATGGCGACCGGATCGTTGGCACTATCTTATATCATCAAGTCGGGCTGGGCATGGCAATGATCCGTCATGATCGCCTGCCCAATGACGTTGCGTCTGTTCCCGGCGCGTTAAAAGCCGGGTCCACAAACATAGGTCTTTTGGAATTGCCTCATGGAAATACGGCGTAACGATCCGCGCGACTTTGCAGCATTTGCAGAGCTGAATATTGCCTGGATTAAAGAGCTGCATCATGTCGAGCCATCGGATCAATATATGTATGATAACCCCGAAAGTTACGCCAAGCACGGGAACTCAATTTTTGCGCTCATAATTGATGACCAAACCACAGGCGTCTGCGCATTTAAGCAAGATAAGGACGGGGAATGGGAGCTGACCAAGATGGCCGTCGATCCAAAATTTCAAGGTCGCGGGATCGGCAAACTTCTTATCGATGCGGTTGAGACTTATGCCAAAACTGAGCTTGGTCTAAGGCGCATTTACCTCATCAGTAATACGATTAATGCAGCAGCAATCCGGCTTTACAAGCGATGCGGCTGGACCGTTACTTTTGAAGGGCCGCACCCGCGCTATGCTCGGGCCAATATCGGAATGGAGAAATATTTGTGACGCATAATCCGGATTTACCGCGCTGCGGCTGGGTACCACCTCAAGACGAACTTTATTGCAACTATCATGACACGGAATGGGGACGGCCTATACGCGATGATAAGGCACTGTTTTCCAAACTCATTCAGGACGGTATGCAAGCCGGGCTTGCTTGGATAACAATCCTGAGAAAACGCGAGAATATTCTACGCGCTTTTGACGGACTCGATCCTGACATCATCGCCTATTACACAGACGATGATCGCGAACGACTGCTTTCCGATGCCGGCATCATCCGGTCAAAGCTAAAGATCAATGCAGCTATAAATAACGCGCAATTATTTATTCAAATGCGCGATGAGGAGGGGATTAATTTCAGTGATTATTTGTGGGATTATGTTGGCGGTCAGCCGCGCGTTAATCGTTGGAATAGCAGTAAAGACGTTCCGGTCGATTCTCCAGAGTCCATCGGGCTGTCTAAGGATTTAAAAAAACGCGGCTTCAAATTTGTCGGGCCGGTAATACTCTATGCCTTTATGCAAGCCGTTGGCATGATCAATGACCATGAGGTCAGCTGCCTCGCATATGGCCCGCATGATGGTTAGTTAAATTCCTAAATTTAGTGCAATACCGAGGCAGGCTAAAATTGCCATACCAGCAATAGCAGCGTAGAGAAGGTTTCGGTGCGGCGTGCTGCGCACATCCGACTTTGAAAACCCAATAGTCACCATGACTCTGTCGATCAGATTGGTCATCTCTCTGTTCTTTTATTCTTGTGCGCCCAAATGGGATTTCGACCGTCTTTCTAAACGGCCTAGCCCATATAATGAACCGATTAGCGGCTCTGTAAAAATGATTATACCACAATTAGGGTTAAAAATAACCCAGTTATTGCGGCCATGGAAAGAATACCCCAATAAAGGGCGATGCGGTAATTGACCTGCGATATTTCCCGAGCATCAAACCCGGCTTTTATCATCCATTTATCAAATGTTTCAGTCATAAAATTGCGCCCCGCAATTATATATTAACCTAATGTTAAGGGCGAAAATGTGACCAAAATCACGGATGGGCGATTATTTTATCTTAAAGGCCTTGTTTTTTTAAAAAATCGTCGAATGCAGAGAAGAACTGATCGCGATAGACGTCTTTTTCCATGAGAACCTCATGAAGTGCCCCCGGCACCACGTGGTAGTCGATCGACGCCGCTCTGGCAAAAGAAGCATTGCTGGCCGGATCAACGATCGGATCTGCGCCCGCCGCAATTATTAGGCCCGGGATTTTGAGCCGGTTGGCGTTGCGATTTACATAGGTCATCGCTTTGAGAGACTCGGATATCCACCGAAATGTTGGCCCTGCCACTCGTAATTCAGGCGTCGATTTAAAATAGCTCGCCCAGCGCGCAAACCGGTCTGGGTCAGACGTCAGCTTATTGCCTTTAAACGAGACCGGTAGGCCGCCATCCTGTTTCTGAAAGGGAAGGTTTCGTTTAGAAAATCCTAAAATGTTAAAGAAGCGAACAAATAGCTCGGCGGGTTTCGTATTGACGTCGAAAAGCCCTAACATTGGCGCGCTGCAAACAACCGCCGAAGGATTCATCACTCCGCTAATAACTGACATCAAGGCAATACACCCGCCCATCGAATGTCCCATAACAATATAAGGTTTTGGCAGATCGTCTGCAAAGCTTTCCGTGACGAAGGCGAGGTCATCGGCGTAATCCTGAAACTGGTGAACAAAGCTTTTGAGTCTGTCCGGCAATAGTCTGTCCGACAGGCCTTGACCGCGCGGATCCAAGATCAACACAAAAAAACCACGCGCGAGAAAATCTTCAACTGTTTCTAAGTATTTTTCGATAAATTCGGTTCGGCCCGGGCAGAAGATAATAGATCCTCTTGGATCCTTCGTATCAGGACGGGCGAGCATGACTCGAAGGCGTACACCTTCATGATCAAGATAGTAAAATGCAGAGCTCGACGCGATAGTATCCGATAGGAGCCCGCCATTGGGGCGGACAACCGGCGCCGGTTTTAACCTGCTTTTCGATTTCATTTTCTAGCCCTAAAAAAGGGCCCCGCGAGGCCCTTAATTTATGATCGTTACATGGAGCTAAATAAGCTCTGCAATCCCATTGCGACGGACATGTCGCCGGCGACTTTTAATTTACCTGACATGAAGGCCATCATTGGATCCAGTTCACCGCTGGCAAGAGCAACAAAATCATCTTTGGAAACAGAGATTGTGCAATCCGCATCATCATTTGATTCTTTTGCTTCTGTGCCTGACAGGTGAATTTGTCCGTCATCACCGAAATCGAACTTGACGGATTTATCGGTTCCGCCTGATGCTGCAAGCGCATCGTTCATTTTTGTCACAATTTCTGCATTATCCATTTTTGGATCCTTTCAAGTTAAGTTTGAGGGCCTTATGAAAAACTTTTACCCATAAGGCTAGTAAAAATCACGTCTATAGTGGCTTGCGGAACTTTAGCGTTGCCCGATCGCTTTCCCCAATATTCTTATAAGCTTCCGCGTTAAAGTCGGTGGCCTCGGCTGTTCCCTCGTCCGGCAGCCGAGATCGCGGTGGCAATGTCCAAACGCCAAATGGGTGATCAGCCGTATCTTTCGCGTTTGCATTGATCTCGCTGGATGCGACAAATTCAAATCCAGCCTTGCCAGCCAAATCTTTTATATAACTTTCTTGAACATAGCCTGTCGCGCCGCGCGGATCCTGCGACATGGTTTCGGGCAGACGGTGTTCAACAACGCCTAAAATTCCACCCGGTTTTAAAGCTGCGTAAAATTCAGCAAAGGCTTGATCAACGTAACCGCTTCCCATCCAATTATGGACATTGCGGAAAGTAATAATGACATCAACAGATTCGGGCGCCATAATTGCGCCATGGTCTTTACCAAATGCGCCATATTGAATGTCGCCATAGATTTCTGTATCGGCGTATTTTTCTTTGAAGGCCGCAACCCGGGCAATGGCCCGATCGCCCATGTTTTCAGGATAGAGTATGGCGGTATAAGTTCCGCCGGTTTCTTTGGCGTAAGGCGCTAATATATTTGTATACCAGCCCGGCCAAACTTCGGCGACATGCTTCCCGGGACCGACTTCAAAAAACTCTAACGTTTCTTTCGGATGCCGGAACATATCACGTTTCGCTTCTTCAGCGCGGCGCGGATGGGTGAGAATGTCCGCAAGAATATCACGCGGCGCAACTTCGCGGACAGTCTCCTCAATTTTGGTTTCTGGTGTTTTGTCTACCTTTTTTGCACAAGCGCTTACAGTCAAAGCTCCGACAGAAGCCAACAATGCTGCCGATAATATCGTTTTCACAAGTCTCTCCAATTCAATCACTCTTGAGGGCATGAGAAAGCTAATCCGATCTGATAAAAATGCAAGACCATTGCGATAAACGTCAGACCCGTAGGCAATTGCGAATCCCTAAGAAATATGAAAGGTTGCCGGGATGGAACCCATACTGACATTCGGCGCGATTTCTGTAACCGCGCTTGAAATAGTGGCCGCGATAGCGCTGGTCTTGCTAAGCATTTTGCTCACTCTATTTATATCACGAGGGTCGCGTCAGGTCCTGCAATCTCACCTTCACAATATGAACCGACAACAAAGTGAATTACAGGGGCGTTTATCCCAGCTCGCTGAAGATGCCGCGCAACGGGAGAATAAATTGCGTCAGTCACTCGATCAACGTCTCGATAATGTTTCCGAGAGAGTTGGGAAATCGATTGTTGAAACGCAGGAACGCAGTGCTGCAAATTTGAAGCAGCTTCATGAACGTCTTGCGCTAATCGACCGCGCTCAAAAAAACATTGAGACCTTGTCTGGCGAGGTCTCAGGCCTGCAAAGTCTCCTGTCAAACAAACAGGCGCGAGGAGCTTTTGGTGAAAAACAGATGCAGGATTTGATATCTGAGTTTTTACCGCCCAATAGCTATAGTTTCCAGGCAACACTTTCGAACAAGAAACGCGTCGATGCGCTCATACATATGCCGGGCGAGCAAGGCGATGTTGCGATTGATAGTAAGTTTCCGCTGGAAAGTTGGCGGCGCCTAATGGAATGCGAGAACAGTCCAGAGGAAATCCAGGCCCGCCGTGATTTTGCTCGCGATGTTCAGGTGCACATAAAGGATATCGCCGGCAAATATTTGATATTTGGAGAAACCCATGATGTCGCCATGATGTTCCTGCCTTCAGAAGCGGTTTACGCCGAGCTTCACACTCATTTTCCTCAAGTGATCGAAGGTAGTTTTAAACAAAAAGTCATGATCGTCTCACCGACAACTTTTATGGCGACGCTTCATACGATGCGAGCGGTTATGAAAGATGCGGCAATGCGCGAACAAGCGCATATTATTCAAAAAGAAGTCGGGTTGATGGCTAAAGATGTCTCCCTGCTCGATCAGCGTGTGGGTAAACTACAACAGCACTTTACACAGTCGACTGAAGACATGCGCCAGATCCGCATTTCGACAGAAAAAATCACTAAACGCGCGGATAAAATTGACGCGCTAGAAGATAATATTGAAACAGCCGAACCGACTAACATTACCGATTTTCGGAAATCCGGCTCGTGATTTGGTATGATGGCCGATTGTTTCGCCCGATCTCCAGTAAGGGAAGGACGCAAACCAACTCCGAGACCATTTTTCAATATTCGCAAAAGTCTGACCGACTAACGGGAAAATATTCCGGCGGCGACATTGAACTGGGTCATTTAATCGGACTGGTCGATGACAATGGCAATATTAATATGCGCTATCACCATCTGACCCATGAAGGCTTCCTGATGACCGGAAAGTGCCGGTCCCGTCCCGAAGTGTTAGAGAACGGGAAAATCCGGCTTCACGAGCGTTGGAAATGGACCTGTGGTGACTTTTCTAAAGGCACCAGTATTTTAGAAGAAATTTAAAACGGCCGGCGGCTTGAAAGCGCGGCATTGATGGTGCCGTCATCAAGGTAATCTAGCTCTCCGCCGACCGGGACGCCATGAGCAAGACGTGATATGGTGCATCCCTGCCCTTCTAAATGGTCAGTAATATAGTGGGCGGTCGTCTGGCCATCGACGGTCGCGTTCATTGCTAAAATAACTTCAGAAATTCCTCCTGCTTTCACCCTGTCAATCAAGCTGGCAATCCGCAAATCTTCAGGCCGAATTCCGTCGATCGCGGAAAGAGTCCCGCCAAGCACATGGTAAACACCTTTAAATGTCGCCGCGCGTTCCATCGCCCAGAGATCGCCAACATCCTGCACGACACATATAATCGATTGATCGCGCGCGGGGGCTCCGCAGACATGGCAAGGATTAGCTGCGTCAATATTGCCGCAAATTTCACACTCTTCGATTTTATCGGCGGCCTCTGCCATCGCCGTTACGAGTGGACGCATCAACGGTTCTCGTTTTTTGATCAGCTCAAGCGCAGCCCGCCTGGCTGACCGAGGCCCGAGCCCAGGCAGCTTGGATAAAAGCTTGATCAAACGATCAATTTCAGGGCTGATATTTTGCGGCATAATTCTTTCGATTCGGGTCACATTAGCCAATCCACCCAAAATGGGAAACGCTCTTTTTTAGCTGGCCTGAGGTAATGTAGCCAGGCGCGCGTACACAATTAATGTGGGGTCAATCAAATACGCGCGCTTGTGAATTGCGCCCCTAATATCCGCTGGCGCTGCTTTTGGGGTCACGCTCATCATTGGCCCCGTAAAAATAATGCCCGTCCCAAGCAACGCTATTGGCCCGCCCGACCACGCCGCTAGGGACATTCCCGCCTAATGAACTACCGTTTTCGGATTCGCTTTCCAAAAATTTGTGCCCCATTGATTTTAAGATGATGATCGTATCGGGCGAAATACCGGGTTCGACATAGACCAGATCCGGTAGCCATTGGTGATGAACCCTCGGGGCCTGTACGGCCGCTTTTACGTTCATGTCAAATTCGACCAAGTTCAAAATGATTTGAAGGGTCTGGCTGATTATAGTGGAGCCGCCGACTGACCCGGTTGCCAGAATATTTTTCCCGTTTTCGCGCACAATCGTCGGACTCATAGAGGACAGCGGCCGCTTTCTAGGCTCGATACCATTTGCCTCGCCGCCTATTAGCCCATAGCCATTCGGCGATCCTGGTTTTGACGAAAAGTCATCCATTTCATTATTAAGCAGAAATCCGGCTCCGTCGACCGAGTAGCCGCTACCGTAGGAAAAGTTCAGCGTATAGGTTACAGCAACTGCATTTCCGTCTTTATCCATGACTGCATAATGTGTGGTAGCCGGACTCTCATCCGGAAAAACAACTGCCGGCGCTATATCAGACGACCGAGTAGCCTTTTTTGGGTCAATTGTTGCGCGCAGCTGCTTTGCATATGCCGCGCTAGTCAGCTCTCTGACCGGAACATCATAGAAATCCGGATCGCCGAGATGTTTTGAACGGTCCGCATAGGCGCGGCGCATAACCTCAATTAATTTATGAATATAGGCGGCGCTATTATGACCGTCCGATTTGAGATCATAACCCTCCAAAATATTGAGCATCTGAACGATATGCACACCCCCAGAAGATGGCGGCGGCATTGCGGAAATATCATAGCCGCGATAGGTCCCGGTTACAGCCTTACGCGTGACGCTTTTATAATTGGCGAGATCGTCATGAGTAATCAGGCCTGTCCCAGATTGCATTTCTGCGACGATCAGATCAGCGGTTTCGCCACTGTAAAACCCGTCCCGGCCTTTTCTGATAATCCGCTTCAGCGTTCCCGCCAAATCGGGCTGAACCAAAAGTTCTCCGGCTCTATATCCTTGAGCGTCAGCTTTGAAAAAATATTCAACGGAGGAAGGGTCAATTGACAATTCCGATCTGTGATTTTCCAACGAAGCGGACAAGCTATAAGAGACGGGAAATCCGTCTTTGGCCAGAGTTTGCGCAGGGCCGATCACCTGTTTTCGGTTCATGGTGCCATAGGTTTCAAGAGCGTCGAGCAATCCCATGACTGTGCCGGGTACCCCCGATGATTTCCGGCTATACCAGGAAACATCATTATCAACCTCCCCGTCGGCACCAATAAACATGTCACGGCTGGCGGCTGCCGGCGCCATTTCGCGAAAATCAAGCGCAATAACATCTTGTCCGTCAAGTGAGATCATCATGAAACCACCGCCGCCTAGATTTCCTGCCTGAGGATGGGTAACGGCAAGCGCAAATCCTACAGCCACCGCCGCATCTACAGCGTTGCCGCCCTTAGCCAAAATATCCCGGCCGACCTCGGCTGCGATTACGTCTTGGGCCGCGACCATACCGTTTTCTGAAACTTGCGGGGAAATGCGGCTATCAAATTTGACCGCCTGCGGCGGTGCTTTGATCGGGTCTTTGGCAAAAGCATGCGAACCAACCGCCAGTGCTAATATGATGGTGCCAATAGTGCGCATAAAAAATCCCCAAATTAAACGAGGATTATCGAGAAAAACGTCGCGTCGCTCAATAGGTTTTTACGTCCGATATACACTGCGCCTAAAATGGCATTTTCATGCCGGGCGGGAGCTGCATGTCTCCAAAGGCTGACTGCATTGTCTCCGCGCGGGCTTCGTCGAGTTTGACTTTCGCATCTTGAAAGGCAGCCACGATCAAATCTTCCATGATTTCGGCGTCTTCGGTCAAAAGGGTTGGATCTATTTTCAGGGCTTTCATATTGCCCTCTCCTGTCAAAGTCACCGTGACCATGCCGGCGCCCGAACGCCCTTGGGCCTCAAGATCTGCGACTTGTGCCTGCGCGTCTTTCATTTTAGACTGCATTTGTTTGGCCTGTTTCATCAAGCCCATAAGATCTTTCATAGCTAATCCTGTTCTTCGCTATCAATCGGTTCACTCTGTCCGCTAAAATCGGCATTGATCACATTTGACTCTGATGTAGTCGGTACATCTCTAATTTCAAGAAGCTTGGCATTTTTTAAAAGTGAATGGGAAAAAGCCGGATGTGAGCGATCACGCGCCGCTTGATCAGCGACTGCACGCTTTCTTGCCTCGGAAATGGACGGGGCCCCCTCACCGTCTTCCTGTTCTATCAGCCACAGATTTCCAGTCATGTCCCGAAGAGCTTCGACCATTCGGCCGATCAAAGTAACAGGCGCGCTATCAAGTTTCGCAATTGTGATGGCACCAGGTCTAAACCGGATAAGTTCGACATATTTTTCGACATCATATTTGAGCTGAATTTGAGTGTCGCCCAAATTCTCGACAAAATCGGTAAGGCTCTCAATTTGCGCTGTGGGTATGGGTGTCGGTGCGGCTTTCGGTACGCTCAAAGCGGACGGTGAACTGCCGCCCTGTATCGATGTGGGCGTGCTCGGCGGCACCGTATTAGACGTTTTTGCCGAGCTTATCCCGCTGCTTGTCTTGGATGAAGCGCTTGCAACGGGCGGTTTAAAATTTCCGGATTTGATATCCTTGAGAATTTCCGCGGCCAGCTCTGGCGGAGGCAACTCTCCGGCAACAGCAATTCTAAGCAGCGCCATTTCGGCAGCCGCGAGAGGCACTGGCGCGCTTCTCACTTCTCCGTAAGCTTTGAGAAGCATTTGCCATATACGTGAAACTTGCCCCGCGCTCAGCCCCTCGGAAATTTCTTTAAGGCGTATGGCCTGATCCGGCGCGGCGTCAAACTCCGCCGCTTCCCCAAGCGTTTTTGCTCGGCTAACTTCATGACATACATCAAGAAGGTCTCTCATTACGACAACTGGGTCGGCACCATCATCATATTGTGCTCGCATTTCGGTAAGCGCAGCAGCAGCGTTCCCGCCCGATGCGCTGGCAAAAAGGTCCACAATTCGGCCGCGATCGGCAAGCCCAAGCATAGCCCGGACTTCTTCGCCTGTAACAGCGCTACCGTCGAGCCCGCCTTGCACGATCGCCTGATCAAGCAGTGAGAGCGCGTCTCGCACCGAACCTTCAGCGGCGCGGGCGATCATGACCAGGCCATCATCGTCGACTTTCACATTCTCCTGTTTACAAATTCCCTCAAGATGGGTTTTCAAAGAACCAGCTTCTACTCGGCGAAGATCGAAACGCTGACAACGCGACAAAACCGTAACCGGGACTTTTCGAATTTCGGTAGTCGCAAAAATAAATTTGGCATGATCAGGCGGCTCTTCGAGCGTTTTGAGCAGCGCATTAAATGCGCCGGTCGAGAGCATGTGAACCTCGTCAATTATATAGACTTTGTATCGGGCCGATACGGGCGCATAACGCACGCCGTCGAGCAGTTCTCGCATATTTTCAACGCCTGTCCGTGACGCCGCATCCATTTCCAGCACATCCATATGGCTGGACGCCATAATGGATTCGCAATGTATGCCGGGTTTCCCAAGCTCTACCGACGGGTCTGTTATTTTATCGGTCTCATAGTTTAGCGCCCTGGCCAATAATCTAGCCGTTGTCGTTTTTCCTATACCGCGAACGCCGGTTAACATGAAAGCATGGGCAATCCGTCCGGCCTTGAAAGCATTGGTCAACGTTGTAACCATCGATTCTTGACCGATCATATCTTCAAATGTGTGTGGCCGGTATTTCCGGGCCAAAACTTGATATGTCTGGGGTGTTTCAGACTCGCTCATAGCCTGTCTATAAGACCTGAAACGCTGCTGCGAAAGGGGGTAACAATGAAATGAGGTGGAAGACTGAACCCTGACCCGAAAAAGACTCGTTACGGCTGCTTCGTTCCCGACCTGACCGGGTTTGCGAGGATCTCGTCCAAGGACAGCCTTCCGAGGGCGTATATGGCGAGGCGCGATCTAAAGATCAAGAGCGGATTCAACAGGAGAATTCTTTTATTGCAACCCAGTGAGATTGCTTTAGCTAGGCTGGCATGACTATAAAACCGACCCCTATGCCGTTTGCCGGCGGACAACTCGACTATGCCGAAGATCGCCGTACGATTGGCGATATTCGCAAATTTTTGGATAATAAGAAATCTCGCGCTGTGCTGTTTCAAAACGGCAAACCGGCTATGGATGAAAACGGGGCACTACATATGGTGCATCCTTCTGACCTCAAGGGGACCAACGTCGCGCAGCCTGCGCCGGTTCTGCTCGGGATACGAGGCGATCAGCCCGTTTTTGCTTTTGCGCTGCATGAAAGCCAAAAAATCGTCCCCGCCGAAGCCTTTCAAGAAATGCGTTTCATCGCGGGCCGGATGAAGCCGGATGAGCTTGCCATTGCTGGCCGAGCTCGGTCCTTGTTTGAGTGGCACCATCAACATCAATTTTGCTCAAGCTGCGGGGCCAAATCTACTGCCGCCAGCGCTGGCATGTACAGCCATTGCAATAGCTGCCAGACGGACCATTTTCCGCGTGTTAATCCGGTCGTAATTATGCTGATTTTACGGGAAGATGAATGCCTACTTGGACGCTCGCCCGGATGGCCGGAAGGGGCTTACTCGGCGCTCGCCGGATTTGTCTCGCCCGGAGAAAGCATGGAAGAAGCCTGCGTGCGCGAAACCAAGGAAGAGGTCGGAATTGACGTTACCAATGTCAATTATGTATTTAGCCAACCTTGGCCGTTTCCGAGCCAATTAATGATGGGTCTTATTTGTCACACGGATCAGGATAAAATCACGCTCAATCAGGACGAACTTGAGGCAGCGAAATGGTTTTCAAAAGAAACCGTTCAGGCGGTCTTTAACAAGCAAAGTGAGGCTTTCTTACGGCCGCCGCGCTTCACCATCGCCCATCACTTGTTACGCTACTGGTTGTCCCAATAACGCCTCTATGATCCGGCCAATTCCATAGCCGATCTCCCTGCGCCTAATCACCACCAACGCTGCGCAGGATATCCATACGCCCATCGCCATTATAAACAACAAGCCGCCATCTTCATTTGGATCCGTGCCAAGCGGTGTCATGGTATGAAAATAGATTGCCCCGGTCATGACAGCGGCGCCTAAAAGTGCCCCGAACCCTTGCAATCGGCGAAATCGCGGCAGAAGTCCTAACAAAAGCGCGGCAGATGCTAATAGTTCAGCACTACCAATTACATATTGAGAAAATAATCCGGTCTGGGCGAATAATCCTTCAGCGCCTAGGCTTGCGGCCCAGTCATTGAGTTTTCCAAAAATAGTCTGAGTGTTTTCGTGATTGGTAAATTTATAGCGTAGGCTATCCAGAAATATCACGCTGCTATAAATTGCCAAAATAGATGGTAAAAACCTCTTAAACTGGTTCATGATACTCGCACTTTCAGTCTTCCAAAATTTGCGGCCAATTTCGATCCGCGCGCCCAATAAAGCCTGGGATATCCCGTTGCCACTGATCTTGAATGCGGTCATTGAATATCAAATATAATTTGCCATCGCGGACATGCCAATTCTCCGGCGACCCTTTGGCAAGTTTCCCTCGGGCTATTGCCCAGGCGCAATATCCTCCATATTGCGGAATAAATGCGTCGGGATTTATCTTAAACAAATCAAGATTTGCTCGGGTTGAAAATCTCCACTCCGCGCCTTGATGGATGATCATAAATCGATCCTTACCATCGAGCGGTTTACCAGCATAGAAACTGACGACATCATATCCTCCAACGGCCTCATTGCTTAGCCATTTGGTATAAATCGGATCGCTCTCGGCAATTGCCACGGATGACGTCACAAAAGGCGTCGACAGAAACATCAAAATAAGGACTACCTTTCTCATAAGCCTTGAATAGCGCGCAAAAATCATTTCTCCAATCACAACTGTTAACGGCTTTGTGAACGCACGGAGTCAGCTGGATAAGTTCCCAGCACAATAATTTCTTCGGAAAAAAACTTAAGCTCGTCCATGGCATGGCACATCGCTTCAGAGTCCGGATGGGCTTCAACGTCCATGTAGAACTGTGCCGCGGTAAATGACCCGCCGACCATATAGCTCTCGAGTTTCGTAATATTGATCCCGTTAGAGGCGAAGCCGCCGAGCGCCTTATAAAGCGCGGACGGGACGCTACGGACGCGGAAAACAAAGCTGGTTACAACCGGAGATCCAAGCGCCGGGACAACGCCGCCGCGCGCGGCCAACACCAGAAATCGGGTCGTATTGTGATCGGCATCCTCTATGTTCTTGGCTAACAAATCGAGACCATAAATCTTGCCAGCGAGCGCAGAGGCGACTGCGCCTACGGTTTTATCACCGCGCTCAGAAACCCTTCTTGCCGCGCCGGCCGTATCTGAATCGGCTTTAGGCTGAATATCCCAGCTTACAAGGCGTCTGCGCACCTGCCCCAGCGCCATAGGGTGAGAACGGGCGATTTTAATATCGGCCTGCGTCGCCCCAGGAATGCCCCACAAATTGTGATGGACGGGGAGGTAATGCTCGCCAATGATTGATAATCCTCCCTCGGGCAAAAGATGATAAATATCCGACACTCGCCCTGCGACGCTATTATCGACGGGTATCATAGCCAGATCATCAGGATTGTTTCTGACAGCGGCAAAAGCGGCGGCGAAGGACTGACAGGGGATAGGTATTCGGTCCGGAAAAAAAGTCGAACATGCCAAATGTGAATAGGCGCCCGGCTCCCCTTGATAGTGAATATTCTGGCTCATTTCTCGTCCTTCAATTGGGCGCGAGCGCGCTCAAGATCATCAGGTGTATCAACCCCGTCTGGAGCGGTTTGGAGCCTCGCGGCATAGATAGTCATTCCGTCTTCCAGCGCACGAAGCTGCTCCAAGCGCTCGCGCTTCTCAAGCCCGGATGGTGCGAGGTGGCAAAATCGGTTTAGTGCTGCGCGGCGATATGCGTAGATTCCAACATGGTGGTAAACACCCCCTTCTCCGCTCGGCGCTGGCGCCCGGGTAAAATAGAGGGCCCGGCCATCTTTTGCTAGTATGGCTTTGACCACGTTAGGGTCTTCGATTTCACGCTTATTTTCAGTGTAGACCACGCCGGTCGCGATATCAGCATTTGGATTAGCCTCAAGACAGGCGACAATGTCACCGATAATTTCGGGATCAAGGGCAGGCATATCGCCCTGTACATTGACGATAATGTCAAAAGCGCCATTTGGATCAAATATATCCGCAGCGACGCGTACCCTGTCAGACCCGGATGGCAAATCAGGGTCTGTCATAATGGCATCGCCGCCGATGGCCCGAACCGCGTCCGCAATTTGCGCGTCCGCGCACGCGACAATTACTGGACCGACGGCCGACTTTATAGCTCTGCTAAAGACATGAGCAATCATTGGCTGACCATGAATATCAGCAAGCGGTTTACCCGGAAGCCGGGCGCTGGCCATGCGGGCCGGTATGACAATCAGTTTTTTCATCTCAAAGCGTTAAAGCGTTTGCGACCCTTCGCCGCAAGACTGTTTCGGTAAAATTGCAGGAATAAGGTTGGCGACAGGCCCATATTTTAATAGTAAGAGCCCATATTCTGGCGAATTCGCGTTTAATGCTGCGCCGAAGACAGGAAACGATTATGAGCGGTGATCTCACATTTAATAAATATGCAGCAGCAATCTTGGCAACAGCGCTTGGATTTATGCTGATTAAGGAAGTTTCTCATTCGGCGATGCACATCGAAATTCCGGAGGTTCTTTCCTACGGTGAAGACTTTAAGGGCCCTCAGGAAGCGCCTGTCAAAGTCGAGCCGTTACCTTTCCCGCAAGCCGATTGGGTTGCCGCCATGGAAATGACCGCTGGCGAGAAAGCCTTTAAAGCGTGCATTGCCTGTCACAAAATTGTTCCAGGCGAGACATCCAACCAAGGGCCAAACCTCTATAATATTGTTGGCCGGCAAGCGGCTTCGACCGATTTTGCTTATTCTGACGCCATGAAGTCGTCTGGCATTACGTGGACATATGAGGAACTCGACAATTTTCTGTCATCGCCCAAAACTTACATTGCCGGAACCAAGATGGGATATGCCGGCATCAAGAAAATGGAAAAGCGTGCAGCTGTAATTGAATATCTTCGGATGAATTCCGACGCGCCAATGGCACCACCCGAACCGGTCATAATGGATGTCGCCCCAGCCGGAGATCTCGTCGAAGACATGAGTGTTCCGAACGGAGAATCCATTGAGCAAGCGGTCGAAGTCATTGTTGAAACACCTCAAGAAATCATTGAGGCTGTTGAGGACATGAGCGTTCCGGACGGAGAAACCATTGAACAAGACGTTGAAGCCCTTGTTGAAACACCTGAAGAAATTATTCAGTCTGTTTCGGAAGGCGCCGAAACAACGGCCGAAGATGTTATCGACACGATCGAAAATACCGCAGACGATCTTGTTGAAGAAGTTTCCGAAGGCGCTGAAGATTTGATTGATAAAGTAGAAGAAGTCGTCACCGAAGACGAATAGACCCGTTCAGAAGCTTTAAAGTTTTAAACGCCGGATTGCCGTTATAGGCCCAGCGGCTTTCTCTATGCGATCTCGAGCAGTTTTTATCGGCTCACAGGCGACAATCATATGATGGGCATTGGCGTGCAATAACCGAGTCGCGGATTGCATAATCCCCACGTGACCTTTCCAAAACACAAGATCTCCGCGCTCTAACCCCGACAGACTATCATTTATCTTAATGGGTGAACCCATTTTGGCCTGCTGATCGGCATCGCGCGGCGCGTCCGATCCAAAATTTCGAAGCGCTGTTTGCACCAATCCTGAGCAATCAAGCCCAAAACTTGCGACACCCCCCCAGACATAAGGCTGACCAATAATAGATTCAGCAATAGTGACATAGTCAGGTGAAATCGGCCTCTCATCGATAAATTGAACATGGCGAATGGAAACAAATCCATCCGCCATTTGAAAAAAATCTCCTGAGATCTTCCCGCTAAGCACAGAACCCAGCGGTAAGAGAAACTGCACCGGGCTTTTAATATTTGCAGCTTTGAAAACCGGGCTAGATAGGCCGTTCGTTTTATGACTCCAAGGCCTCACCGTGCCTAAATGCGATATTTTCACCCAGCCGACATATCCGGGATATGCGTTTCCGGGCATTACAGATTCGGACTGCCCCCAAACCCAGCCCCGGCCGATTTTATGGACATGAAACAAAGTGCCAAAAATTAACTCGGTCCCAGCTGACGCGGACGGCCTGGGGCCCGATCGGAGAAAACTTGTTGGGGTTGAGACTGATAAAGTCTCGATTTTGGGAAACTCCAAAAGATCAAGATTATTACGCGGATCTGCCATGATCTCTTTAAGCAATTTGCGTGTTACTCTTCAAGTTGTCCCGAATATGGTCGGCAAATTGGCTGAGGTAATGTGAACCTTTTGGCGTCCGTTCAATAATGACGGATCTTTTGTCTCGCGGATCCGCGCAACGGCGCACATATTGCTGCCCTTCCAGCGTATCGATTGCCCTTGTTATCACTGCTTTCGTTACATCTAGCTTGCGGGCAAGCGAGCGCACAGTGTGTGGTCCGGTTTTAAGATAAATGGTGGTTAGAATGACGATTTGCCTGGCGGAAAGGTCTGGTCCAGTATCGCGCACACTTTGCAAGGTTACGTCATGCCAGAGCGACAAGGCGTCCTTACGATTAAATCTGACGGGGACGACATTTGTCGCCATAAAATCCCCTAAGCTGAAAACAAATCACTAATTTCGTTGAAGATTCGCACAGGCTGGATTCGACGGTCAAGCGCAATCTCCGCTATGGCGCATCCCTAGCATCTAAACGACTCAAATGACTCGATTTTTTCCAACATATTTTAAGACTTTGAGGTTACATTTCAGATCAAGTTTTGAACATTAGGGTGAAATCGGCAAAAAATGGCTGAAAAACACGTTAATTACGCTGATCTTGGTTTGTCCAAGCTCAATGCGCTTCGCGTTATCATTGTGATGGTAATAGCCCTTGGCTACGCCTCAACAATGCCTTTAGGGCCTTTAGACGGCGATGGAAATCCAAACAGTGAAGTATTTTCAATGCTTGGCTATGACCCTAGCTGGGTTGGGATTTCGCTGTTATTTTTTTATTCAGGCATGCTATCTCTTCGTAGTTTGTGGCGTCATGGGTCCAGCCGAAAATATCTGGAGTCACGATTTTCACGCAACATTCCAATTCTGGCTGTCATTACCCTGATCATCGTTGCTCTCGTTTACCCTATATTCGGAACGCCGGCTCCGACATTTTCCGAAAACTTATTACGGCTAGGACAATATTTTATCGGAACTGTATCCTGCGTATGGGCCGGAAAACCACTTCCGGGCCTAATGGATGAGGCCCAATATATGTGTCTAGTTCAAGGCGCTGTCTGGACTTTCACATGGGGCGCTGCTGCCCATATCGCGACGGCTTTTAGTCACCAATTACGGCTGCTTGATCGCCGCGCTTTCATCGCGCTATTCGCTATATTGTCGGTATTGTTCTATCTTATATTTGTTCAGTTGACTGTTCGTGATATTGCTATTTTACCGGCCGGCGCAGAGCCCGGTCCTCGGCTGGCCTGGCCGTTCTTGACCGGTATGGCAGTATACGCTTACTGGGATAAATTGCCAAAATCGATATCAGCAAATCTAGCAATTTCTGCTGCGTTTTTTGGGACTGCTATCTTGCACAAATTTGGGCCATTTCCTTGGACTGGCGCAATCGAGCTATTTCTCATCAGTGGATGGGCTTGGCTTGGTTTAACCCTATTGCGGTTAAAGCCGGATCAGATGAGATTCCTGAATGATTGGGCACCGATTGCCGTTGCGATTTATTTGATTAACTGGCCAACATCGCAAATTTTACTTCTAATGTTCCCTGCATTATCGCCTTGGACATTGATCGCCTTGTCGCTTCCAATTTCCCTAGTGCTGGCTTATTTCGCACATATGCTGATAACCCGTCACACTTATCACTTCGCGGATCGACGTCTTCTGGCGTAATTGCCCTTACTACTCCGATAGCCCGCCCGCTTTGATCCAGTCATAAAGGCCGCGCAGGGCAAAGATCTCTCCGCCAGATGGATGGCCTGGTTGGGATGACGGGTTCCAGCCATAAACATCGAAGTGCATCCAAGGGCTATCCTCAACAAACTGCTTAAGAAACAGAGCCGCCGTTATACAGCCTGCAAACCCGCCGCCCGAATTTTTCATCGTCGCAATCGGGGATTTAAGCATTGCAAAATATGGATCCCAGAGCGGCATAGACCAAACCGGATCGATCTGTTTTAGGCCATGTTTGAGAACAGGCGCAATAAGATCCTCTCTGTTACAGAAAAAAGGCGGGAGTTTGGGTCCTAATGCAACACGCGCGGCTCCGGTAAGCGTGGCAAAATCCATAATCAAGGCCGGATCATCTTCGGAGGCGCGGGTCAAAGCATCACCTAATACTAAGCGGCCCTCCGCGTCTGTATTGTCGATCTCGACTGTTTTGCCGATTCTGGATTGCAATATGTCGCCAGGTCGATAGGCACCAGCAGATACGGCGTTTTCCGCGATCGCGACCAAGACGTGTAAGCGTATCGGAAGATTATTGGCCATGATCATTTGCGCAAGAGCGAGAGCGTGCGCAGCGCCCCCCATGTCTTTTTTCATTAGTCGAGCGCTGTTGGCTGATTTAATATTAACGCCGCCTGTATCAAAGGTAATTCCTTTGCCGACAATGGCGAGTCGCGGGTTTTGATCGTCCCCCCAATCTATTTCAACCAGGCGCGGCGGTTCATGAGCCGCTCGTCCTACGGCGTGAATCATCGGAAAATTATTGTTGAGCAGCTCCTGCCCTGTCGTTGTTTCCATGGTCGCTGAATATTGCTTTGCCAATTTGCGCGCGGCATCTTCCAATGCTTGGGGGCCCATATCGTTGGCAGGCGTATTAATGAGATCGCGGCCAAAATGAATAGCTTCAACCAGAGACTGTAATTCATCAGCATTTTCATAATGGCTTATATCGAGCGTTGGGCATTTGGCAGGTTCAGGCAAATAGCGGTCAAATTTATAAGCGCCCAGACCCCAGCCAATTGCCATAAGATCGACATCCCAGTCATCGGGCCTCGTTTCAATTCGATACGATCCCTCGCGAAGGTGGCCGCCAAGATGCCCGGCTCTTATTGCGCCCATATAATCATTGGTCTTTGGTCCTGCACCGAATAAAACGGCATCGCCCACATCACCCATGGCGGGAAGACGAACAACGCGATTGGCTTTACCCGAAAAATTGAGGGACTTTGCCATCTCCACTTGAGACTCAGGTAACGCCTCATAGACGGTATCAACATCATCCGGTCTGCAAATATATATCGGCGTTTGACCCTCATTTTCAGTCGTTTTACTGTAAAAACTCGGCATAGTGACCCCTAGTTAGTAACTTCTCGTTAACCGCATCTGTTTACGTTTGTTAACTAATTCAATGCGGCGCGCAATAAATTTTGCGGCAAAACTTAAGATAGGGTCACAATGTCGAAGAAACTAATCACTGTGTTTTTAGGAACATCTGTCGCATTTTTGTCGGGCTGTTCAATCGCTTCTAACTATACTGAATCCGAGCAGGAAATAGTCTCAAACATGTCGCCAGCTCAATATCAGCCATCAACGCGGGAAATGCGGACCAATATTAATACTCAAGATCTTTTGGCGCAGGCGGCCTTCTGGTCACGCGAATACCAACTCAACCCGGCGGATTTAGAAGCCGCTGTAAAGCTCGCCGCTGCAGTTCGAAAAATGGGCAATCCTGGCAAGGCTGTAGAAATTACGCAGACCTCACGATCCATGTATCCAGATGATCCTTATCTCATTGCAGAATATGCTGCCGCCCTAATCGCCATGGAAAAAGGATCAGAAGCAACCAAACCGCTTGATCAAGCACTACGTGCAGCGCCGACTTACGCCCGTCTTTGGTCCTTAAAAGGGGCCGCACTGGACCAAATGGGAAATTATGATTTGGCGCGGCAACATTATAATCGGGCGCTGCAATTAACTCCGCAAGACCCGAATATTATGGCCAATATGGGCCTTAGTTATGCGCTAGCTGGTGATGCCGTGACCGCCGAGCATTGGCTACGTCAAGCGGCAGCGCACCCGAATGCTACGGACGGCATTCGTAAAAATTTAGATTTGGTTTTACAGCTTCAAGGCAAGGCTGCTCATTTTGGCATCCCGAAAAAGCAAGCCGCCGCGCCGCAAATGCCGGCACAAACACAAAGATTACAACAGCCTCAACCGAGCGGGGCTTATGGGGCTTACAATCCGCAAGCAGGCCAACAACCATCAATTGGACATAGATCAAATGTGACAATTATTGGTGGTCAAGGCGAAGGACCGAAATCAGCATCAGATATGGCCAGAGCAGCTGCTGCTCAGTCTGATCAAAAGCGCATTGTCATGCCGCACCAACCTCAAGCTCAGCCAGCCGTTCAGGGCCAGCAAATCGCGCCATCAGTGCCGCAAACTGACGCCGAGATCATGTCGACCATTTCAAAATCAGTAAATCAGAAATATTCTGCCGCTAATCCGCCCGTGACCTACACTAATCCGCAAATGTACCAGCCTATTCCTAGACAGCAGCTACAATATCACCCCGCGCCTGCGCCCTATTCAGGTAATGCATACTCTCAACCCGGTTCTAATGGAGAACGGCGAGGCTCTCTTCGTAGACGCTAAATATATTTCCATTCCCAAACCAAAAAAGGACGGTCAAAAACCGTCCTTTTTTTATTGGCTAAGGTTGTGGCTGCTAGAAAGCCTCTGTCATCCGCATGCCTGCCGGCGTCAGAATAACGATAAACAAGACTGGCAAGAAAAACAGGATCATCGGAACTGTTAGCTTGGCCGGAAGTGCTGCCGCTTTTTTCTCAGCCGCCATAACCCGCATCTGCCGATTTTCAGTTGCGAGCGTCCGCAGCGTGTCGCCAAGCGGCGTACCGTAACGTTCGGATTGAACTAATGCGGTAGAGACAGATTTAATACCGGAATTATCATTGCGCCGTGCAAGGTTCTCATAGGCTTGACGACGACTTTGTAAATAAGACAGCTCCGCGGTCGTTAGCGAAAATTCTTCGGCCAGTTCAACAGAGTTTTCGGCCATTTCCTGAGAAACCCGTCCAAAAGCGAGTTCAACCGACATGCCTGATTCAACACAAATCAATAGCAAGTCGAGCGCGTCTGGGAATACTCCAGCAATTTTTTTGCCGCGTTTACCAGCGGCATTTCTGACAAATATGCCGGGTAAATAATAACCGCCAACCAAGATGAATACAGTGATCAAGGCATTTTGTGACATTGATAATTTCAGGACATTTAGACCGACCAAAAATATTATTCCAATTACGCCTAATATAATTGGCATCGCCAAGCGGAAAAAATAGAACATATAGACAGGTCGTTGGCCACGCATGCCAGCTTGAGAGAGCCGCTGTTTGAGATTGTCCGCGGCCAGCAATTTCTCCAAACTCAAATTATCGACTATATTCGTAATTTTGCCTTTGCGGTCGGACCGCAATCCGACGTCTTGTTTATTTAACCCTTGGAGCCTTTTTTCTTTCAAAGCATCCCGAGTTGACGAAACGGAATTCATCCGCTTTTTTAGCTTGTCGCCCTCGAGCAATGGGTCTAGCAGCATGAAAGCCGTAACAACCACCATAACCGAAAGGACCATGTAGCCAATATTCTGAGGTGTTATGAGATCTCCCATGGCGGTCCTAAATTTTAAAGTTGATCATCTTGCGCATAACAAGAATACCACAAACCATCATAGCGGCCCCAATGACCAAATTTCTCTGTCCTGTATCTGTATAATATAAATCGGCCATATAATCGGGCGACACGATTGTCACCAGGACCATAACGATTATCGGTAAAGCACCAATAATCATTGCGGAGGTTTTGGCTTCCGCTGAAAGTGCTTTGATTTTCTCGCGGAGCAATTTCCGACCTCGCAAAACACCTGAAAGATTGGATAAGGATTCGCCCAAATTACCGCCGGTAGTTTTCTGAATATTCAGGACAGTTGCGAAAAAATTCACTTCTGGCACCGGCATTCTTTCAAACATTCTTTCCAGGCAGACTTCAATGGGAACGCCAACAGCTTCACCTTCGACGACGCGCAAAAATTCCCCTGCAACTGGTTGAGGGCTTTCATGGGCAATAATTTTCAAACAATCGCCGAGCGGCAATCCTGTTCGGACGCCCCGAACAATAATATCCATTGCGTCTGCAAAACTGTTGGTGAATTTTTTTTGTCGGCGTTTGATGACCCAGTTAATATACATTCGCGGAATTCCGAGGCCTAAAACCACAGCCACCCCGCCCGCAATATAGTAATTTTTAAACGCGATATAGAGGCCAGCTCCAGCGATAATTCCGACGGACAACCAGATCACTGAATATCGTTGTGCTGTGATTGACCAATCCGCTTGAACAATTTTTGCCTTGAGCGATTTTCGTTGCTTTTTTTTGTTTTTTTGATCTTCTTCAATTTTGGAAAGTGAATCTTCGATCTGGCGACGACGTTGCCCTGGATCATCTACCTTCATAAAGCCCAACATGGCTTTCTTATTTTGACCGCCGCCCATACTTTGGGACAAAGTTTTTACGCGTTTTTCAGCTGAATTTTGACCACCGGTTAATAGAAATAAAAACAGCAAGATAACAAATCCTGCCCCGGCCAACGCGATAAGGGTTTGCTGATCTAGTTCCATTCTTAGCTACCTGCAGCGTCCAGAGCTTCAGCGAGCTCTTTTTCCAGATTAAAGTAACGGGCGCGATCCCAAAATGCTGGACGCGCAATACCAGTTGATTTGTGTTCGCCGATAATATTGCCTTGAGCATCTTCGCCGTCCATCTCGTAAACCAACAAATCCTGGGTGACGATAACATCGCCCTCCATACCGATCACTTCGGTGATTTTTGTAATACGCCGCGAACCATCTCGCAGACGCGCAGCTTGGACTATGACATCGACTGAGCCAACAATCATTTCGCGAATAGTTTTAGCCGGCAGGCTAAAGCCGCCCATCGTAATCATAGACTCCAATCGAGACAAAGCTTCTCTTGGCGAGTTGGCGTGAAGCGTACCCATCGAGCCATCGTGACCCGTATTCATAGCCTGCAATAGATCAAAAGCCTCCGGACCCCGGACCTCACCCACAATAATACGTTCGGGGCGCATCCGCAGACAGTTTTTAACCAGATCCGCCATGGTCACGCGGCCTTTCCCTTCAAGGTTAGGCGGTCGTGTTTCGAGACGCACAACATGTGGCTGCTGAAGTTGCAATTCTGCAGCGTCTTCGCAGGTAATAATCCGTTCATCCGGATGAATAAATCCAGTCAGGCAGTTTAGCAATGTTGTTTTCCCAGAACCCGTACCCCCTGAAATCACGACGTTACACTGACAGGCGCCAATAATTTGAAGGACCTTTGCGCCCGCGGGCGAAATGGATTTAAATCCGACCAAATGCTCGAGTGTGAGCTTGTCTTTTTTAAATTTACGAATAGTCAAGGCCGGGCCATCGATTGCAAGCGGCGGGGCGATCACATTGACCCGAGAACCATCAAGCAGACGCGCATCACAAATCGGGCTGGCTTCATCAACACGACGGCCAACCTGAGATACAATCCGCTGACAAATATTCATAAGTTGCTGATTATCTCGAAACCGAATGTTGGTTTTCTGCATCTTACCATTGGATTCGATAAAGACGTGTTTAGCACCATTGACCATAATATCGGCAATATCGTCTCGGGCTAGGAGCGGCTCTAAAGGACCGTAGCCCAGAATATCATCGCAAATTTCATTAATGAGCTGATTTTGCTCCGCTACAGAAAGCCTGACATTTCTGATGGCAATAATTTCATCAACGATTGTTCGAATTTCTTCTCGAGCCCGATCAGGTTGCATTCCAGCCAAAGCCGAAACATCAATCGTTTCGAACAGGGCATTAAAAATGGTCGCCTTTGTCTCGTAATATTCTTCAGACTTTTCGCCGCCCTGACTTGCTTCAATCTTGGGCTGCATGGCTTGAGGCGCCGGCTGAACAGGTTTGACCTCTTCAGCTTTTTCGGAAGGCTCCGCCGACGACAGAACGGCGTTGTTAGTTTGACGTTTTCCAAACATCCAGGCTTACTTTCTTTTTTTCAATTTAGAAAAAAGAGAGGATTTTCCGCCCTTATCCTTAGGCGATGCGCCTTTACCCGCTTTTCCCTTACCTTTCCCACTACGCTTGCCCGTATTTTCAACCGGCGCCGCGAACTGGCCGGTTTTAAGCCGAGTGGCGATATAATTCATACCGTTCACTATGGTGGCGGCCGACTTAACATCTGTCAGCATTTTGCCATCATTAGCCGCTTCGAAAAATGAATCCGGATCGAACGGAACGACCAGCGCAGGGTCCATCCCGACAGCCGCGCCAAAATCCTTGACTGATATTTCATGGTTTTTCGAACGACCAACTTGATTTAAAATCAAGATAGGCAGCGCATCATTGGGACGCTCAGCCTTAAGATGGTCAATAAGGTTTTTCGTATTCCGAAGGTTTGCGAGGTCGCAATTGGCGGTTATGATGACATCATCTGCCGACGTCAAAACCGTACGAGTCCAATCGCACCAATAATGTGGCATATCTAACAAGGTCAGCGGACTGATCTTCCGAATACTGTTGACGACAGTTTCAAAGGCCTCACTTTTCATGACCGGACTATTATCCAATGTACCAGAAGCCGGGAGGATTGACAGTTTTGCCGTATGACGCAGCATAATTCTGTCAAGCAGAGTGTCGTCTAATCGATCAGGCTGTGCCAAAGCTTCTTCGAGACCTTGGGTCGCATCGTAAGCGAAATCGAGGCCTGTTGTCCCCCAAGAAGAATCAAGATCGACCAGCGATGTTTCCTGCCCAATAACTTCCGCAAGGCACCAAGCAATATTATGCGCGATTGTTGAGGAACCGACACCGCCTTTAGCGCCGAAAAATGCGGCGACCCGGCCTGTAAATGGTTTTTCTGGATCTGTGAATCGTTCCGATATTGTGCGGATCATCGACAATGGATGAAACGGAGGAACGATATAGTCACTGACGCCTTTTTCAAGAAGTTGACGATACAGCTTAATATCATTTGCCGCGCCGATCATTATGACCTGTGTGCCCTCGTCACAAACGGACGCGAGCTGCTCAAGCTGGGCGAAGAGCTCCGGACCGCGCATTCCAGATTCAATCAAGATCAGTGCTGGCGTGCTCTCTTTGTGATAATAGTCAACAGCTGCTGGTAAGCCGCCCATAAAAATTTTCAAATTCGTCCGTTTCATGCGCCAGTCGCGTGACATTTCATGGATAGAACCTGCCGTTTCAGAACGTTCGCAGAAAGCCTGGATAGCAATGTTCGGTAGGGCAACTTCCCCGCCATCACCAAATGGTTCCGGAGACGGCATTGGATAATTAGGCGTCGCTGCCGACGGCGTTGCCGAGCTCGGCATAGGAGGCTGCATTTGAGTCTGGCCTTGTGGCGGCGGAGGAAATCCACCGGGCGCGGCGTTAGGTGCGGCTCCCATTGGCGGTGCCGGAACCGTAGGCGTAGGTGCAGCTTGGGCTGGTTGAGGCTGCCCGTAAGGCGACGGCATTGGCGCGGCCTGTGCCATCGGCGCCTGCGGAAACGGAACCTGCGTCGGCTGCGGGGCCGGAACCTGCTGAGGAATAGGTGGTAACTGAGAAGGGTTGGTCATTAGGTCACTAATCCGTGTTATCAGAAGATGAAATTTCCTGGCGATTTGGCAGCGCAGAAGCCGGGTTTTCACCCTTGATATATTTGTCGTAAACAGTCATTCGGCGGCGCATATTTGCCGGTCCCATTTCATTTGGCGCCAGTAGCTGCGCCGGATCGTCAATCATCGCGGCCAGATTGGCGGACTGACTACAGCCAAAGTTTGGATAGGGCTGATTACTGTAAGTGTTCGCGAGATTGGCGTTGATACTGCAATCCCGCGGCAAGGCCTTTAATCTTCGATATGATACGACGACCGGGGAAAACTGCGCCGCTGCCTGATGCTGACCCTCTTGAACGGCGTTACCGCCAAGGCCCATGCCCGACATCATCTCACGTACCATGCTAGTTGTTTGTGCGGTTCCTGCATTAGAATGATTTGGCACGCTCATATGGAGCGGTCCTTCGCCATAACGGGCGTAGCCTTCTAAAAATCCAGCGACAGCATGTTGATCCCGAGCTGATAAGCTCATCCCGTCTGGGCGCGCATAGAGCTCTAAACGCTCAATCGATTCGGCAACTTGGATAGGATGCCGCATCAATGTCGGCGGTTGACTTTCCATTGGTGAGGCACATCCCGCTAGAATGGCAAGCGAAAGCCCTGTTAGGACGCTGGCTTTAAAAGATTTGGGCGAATATTTCATAATGTAACCCTTCACTAGTCCACAACATGCCCAAACGGGCCTTCCAAAGACTGGTTGTCAATTTGATTGGCATTATCGCCGTATACCTTGTTCAGCCGGTTCCATAAAATGGCATCGCCGTCATTGGCAGCAACGAAACTATCGAGCGGTGTCTGCAAATTATCCGGATGAGTTGGATCCACCAGATAAGGAGTGACGATAATTACGAGCTCGGTTTGGGTCGTCAGATCATCTCGGCTTCGAAAAGCTGCGCCTAATAGAGGAACGTCTTTTAAACCTGGTGTGCCGTCCAAAGATTGACGCGCTTCTTCTCGGATCAATCCAGCGATGACGAGGGATCCGCCAGCTGGCAATTCAACAACAGTGTTCGCCCGGCGAATTCTTAGACCGAGAATGTCAGACGAAATGCCGCCTGTTTCAAACGAACCTTCTGTTGTCGGCTCAGAAACTTCTGTGGAGATATTCAGTGAAATTCGGCCTTCGCTCAGAACCACTGGGGTGAAGCCTAAGGCTACGCCATAGGGTTTGAATTCGAATTCGCGTTGGACACGACCCTGATCATCTACAAATACATTTGTCAGAAGCGGGAACTCACCGCCCACGAGGAAGTTGGCGGTTTCGCCGGAAATCGCAGCGAGTGTCGGCTCGGCTAAGGTTCGAATTAATCCAACGCGTTCAAGCGCGTCAAACGCCCCTGTCAAAGTATCGAGAGCTCCGCCGACATTCCAGTTGAAGCTGCCTGATAAGCCCGCGCCCGTTCCTAAAGCATTTGCGCTCATCAAAGAAACTGTTGAATCGCCAAGATTGCCAATGGCTTCAAGATTAATACCCATTTGTTTGGAAACGCTGCGCTGCATTTCGACCATCCGGACTTTTAACAGAACTTGGTCCTTGCCCTCGACGGACATTAGGTTGGTTATCTCGCCTTTCACGTCTGACGATGTATTTTCGTCGAGCCACATTTTCGCGATAGCCGCAACTTTGTCAGCTGTTGCCGCGTTCGGTACACGGCCCGTCAAAAGCAGATTATTATTAATGGCCTGAACTTCAACATTCGCGCCTTCAGTGTGCTGCGAAATCAAAGACTTAAGGCCATTTATATCTCTTTCGACTCGAATTTCGAGCGACAGAATTTCCTGATTGTCATTGCCGTAAAAATAGACATTGGTTTGTCCGGTTCGCTTCCCGATTAGAACTGTCCGGTGCTGTGTGTGCACCATCGCTTCTACAATATCGGGATTGGATACAATTACATCCATCATTGGAACTGGAATTTCGACCGGTACGGATTTTCCAAACGGAATAACAATAGATTTTGAAACGGCGCTTTGACCGGGCGTTTGAATCGTCACTCCGTCATTCGCTTGAGACTGTATATAGGAATAGGACCGATCACCGGCGTTCGCCGACAGGCTGACAAATGCCAAGCCGGACAGCATTAAGCCTGTTCTGAGGCCGAATTTTTTAAAATTAAAATTCATCATTACTTTCCTCTAATGGCAACCTGTGAAGGCTGCCCATCCCGGTAAATTGTCAATGACGATACTTCGCCAGATCCTTGACCTGATGTCGCACGGCTCGTTCCAGGGGCTGAACTTTTACCGATTGGGCGCAACGTCAAACTAAGGTCGCCCTGGGCAACAGACTGTTGCAGAACTTCTGCATCTCGTTGGGTCATTTCAAAAGTCGCGGTCGAACCAATCACAAATGCACCGGCCTGACCTTGGCTTGAGAATGTTTGATCAATTGCCAAGACTCGGACATTCTCAAAGATTGTGTCAGATGTATAACGTTTCGAACTTCCCTGAATTTCAGAGATTGAACTTGTCAATATAATGTCAACGCGATCGCCTGGCTGAATGAACCCGCCAGCTGCGGTATCAACTGAAATTCGCGTTGTAACGGCTCGCATACCCGGAGCCAGTAATGCCGACATGACGCTACTTTCACCCGGCATAACCAATTTTCGGGCTGTAAGAGGATCACCGGCAAAGAAGTCAGCTCGCGCAACAGCACCTGACAGCTCTGTCATGGCCTGAGGAGTGGTTTCTCGTGTGATATAATTTGGCGACACGGCATCTGACGGCCATTGTTTCCAAGTAAAGTGAGTCTCATTCAAACGTGACCCAAAAACGAAGTCGTTGCTCGCTACCAGCACATCAGTATAGTCAACTTTTTCGACAACTGGCTGAACAATCTGGGGCGTTTCCGTGACTGGCGCGGGCTCAGTCTGACTCATCCCCCGTAAGAGGATAAATATGACCGGTGCCAGAACAAGCATTCCAACCAATAAAATAAGCCGTCTCTTATCCATGATCAGCCCTCCCTTTTCTGGCGTATCAACCCTTGTCTAAGGACTGATTTCATAAAGCATGGTTAATATTTAGGAATTTCGAGCAAAGAAATGGTTAACAAGCTTAAACAAAAGTCGATGCAAGCCTAAATATCTCACTTTGTGGCAACGTAACAATGGCGCCGAACGCCAATGCTAGCCCGTATGGCATGTGTGTTTGGTCTTTAACGAGTCTGTAGAGCCAGTCTGCGCTCAACACCTGAGCCGGTACAAATTTACGGCCCCACAATATAAATAGCGCGATAACCCCGCCGGCGAGCGTCGTATAGGTTACATAAAGAAGAAGATCCGGCCATTGCCACCAAAAGGCAGTTGCAGCCATTAATTTCGCATCTCCGCCGCCAAGCCAACCAAACGCAAATATCGCAAATCCAAAAATAAATACGGTGATACCAACGAGCACATGTTCGCCGAATGCCGACCAACCACCCCATACGAATGGCGTGACAATAAAAAAGGAAAGCAAAATCAGGACACTTATCCAGTTAGGGATCGTCATCGTCAATGCGTCCCGATAGGCTGCAATAAGCTGCCCAATAATAAACACCGCAAATACTATAAATGCTAAAGACATAATTTGACCTAAAATCTAAATTCACGGTCAAACTATCGGAACAGGGTTAACGTCAGGTTGCCAACGACCTGATTCCAAAAAAAAACCGCCCATGACGGGCGGCTTTCAAATTTTTGTTTCGGTTGCTATTAAGCGTTTGAAACTTCAGTAGCAACAGCGTTGAACTTAGAGTTCAAAGAATTACCAACAGCGCGAGCGCCAACGATAATTGCAACACCGATAAGGGCAGCGATCAGACCATA
>JABDKG010000051.1 GCA_013002305.1 Hellea sp. | reverse complement strand
AAGTCCGCTCACAGGCTCAATCAGAATAAAGTACAGAGTATTTATATTTCTCAGACTTTCGAAGAGTTTATGCCGTACATATAAAAGGATCTTCCGATGAAGCGTCAACGTGGGCGTTCACGCCGCAATAATAATCATAGTAATTCCAATCGTTCGATGGAGTCGAACGGGCCGGAGGTGAAGGTGCGCGGCACTGCCAAACAGATATTTGATAAATATGAAGGCTTAGCACGGGATGCAGCTTCGAGCGGTCAACGTGTAAAGGCGGAAAATTTGCGCCAGCATGCCGAGCATTATTTGCGGATCGTCAACGCGATCGAAGCCTCTAAACAGACAGCCCGTGACGAGGCTGAAGCTAAGCAAGAATCCCAGACAGAACCGTCATCATCAGAATCGGGTGATCAAGGTGATAGTTCGGATGAAAAAAACTCAAGACGTCGATATCCGCCCCAGGTTCGGAAATCCTCTAAAACAAAAGAAGAGTCAAAAAATTCCGGTGGTGAGCAATCCGCGGAAAGCGCCGATTCAACCCCTTCCGAGGATAGCAAACCCGACGAAAATTCATCCCGACGCCGCAAGGCGCCGACTCGCGATTCCGCCGACGAAAGCCCTGCGACAGAGGCTGCAGAGTAATGTTATTTAACGACTGAGCCGAACCTCGAATAGCGACCGACCAATATCTTCAAAAGCCGCCTCAAGTTCGTCTTGATTATCTGCATTGAAAGTATGGGAAGGTGACGTCGCGCAATCTTTTATCATCTGAGTAGCATCTGGATCTCCAGAGCCAAGTTTATAGGCGACTGAATAAATCTCGATTCCCGCAGACTTGATGGCTGTACACAACTCTTCAGTAAGGTCATTTGTGCTATCGGAATACACTTTCGCTGCATCTGTATAATGATTGGGGGCGCTCAAACGAACCGTGTTGGCGCCGTCCGTCATCAATATAAGTGCGCGTTTTCGATCCGGTTCCGCGTTTGTCAAACCACCTAACGGTAAATCAGGATCCAACATTCTCCATCCCCAGGCCAATCCCGCTGGAATATAGGTGTAACCGTTTGCATTCAGGCTGTTTATCTTTGCTTCGACGGCGTCCAGATTTGACGTAAGATCTAAAATTTCAGAGCCACACCAGACATTCACAATACCCGGAAATTTACGTCCAGAGTAATTTGGTGCCTTATGGTGCGGATTGTCACGAGACCCAACGCACCCACGCCAAGTTTTTGTTGAACTTGGAGTGTTACATTTTTCATATTCTGGTCCATAAACTTTGTTAGTACAAGTCCAGGATGTTTTAGTGCAGGAATATGGTCCACTATCGTTATAGCACGTGTCGGTATAGGTACTTGATGTGCAGTCTTGCGAAATTAGATCTCGGGTCATATAACAAGTCTCAGTGCCATAGCTTGTGCCGTCTTCAGGAACATCCATCCACGGTTTATAGCGGTTAGACATTCCGATATTGACATAATTTGAGTATGGAACGACGCCGATTTGCACGTCATTTGGTCCATCGTCATCGTCATCGTCGTCAAATACGTCCAATAGAATTTCGGAGGCCGATTTCAGCGCTTCCATATTAGCGCCCGACATCGATTGCGTAGTATCCAGAACCAAAGCGATGTTTAGCGGTGAATCGTATGAGATTGGCGACACTGAAACGGAATCTAATGATAATTTTTTCACGCCTATTAAACCCATCATTTGAGTCCTATACTCGGAGTTTCCTTCAACTATTATCGTGTTGTCAGTTTTCGAAACTTTTATTTTAACTTTCAAACCCGTGGCATTATTTGCGTCTATTGCGGCTTTCGCAATTTTCTTCAATTCGCCTTTATTGTCGGTTCTTTCGGCGGCTGCAGCCAACACCGCTATGTCCGTTAAGACCTGCAAGCGTGCTTTGTTTTTCTGAACTCCGGAAATATCCACTGCAACAGCCGCGCCAATAAGGAGCGCAGTCGTGGCCACTGAAAACATTATCGCGAATTGGCCCGAAGTTTCATTAAGATAGCGTTTCAACATATTCCGTCCCGGTATTTTCAAATTTCTAATACCAGAAGAGCGTTTAAATTTGGTTTGAAAACAATATTAACAAACTCTTGACTTTTAACCTTAACCCACTTGGTTTAGAGCGCACTTCAATGACCGCACCGCCGCATATTATAGTCATAGGAGGAGGCCTGATTGGTCTGTCTTGCGCCGACAGTTTGATAGCTCGCGGCGCGCGTGTAACCCTTATCGAAAGAGCCAATAAGGTGGGCGGCGGCGCGGGAGAATTTAATTCCGGAATGATCCATCCGAGTCAGGCTGCCCCCTGGGATCAAAAGGTCACGACAAATGATATTAAACCGATCCAGAATTTAGCCAATCGATCGCTTGAATTGACCCAATTAAGACGCCGCGAAATGGGATGTCCGGATGTCGATCGGCCTAGAGGAATAATTCAGATCTTCGACAGTCAATATGCCGGGGAACAATCATTGGAATATTATCAGTTGCTGGGCGTTGCCGCGGATAAATATGCCGGACAATTTAGCTTTCGACGACTTGGCATAAGCCTGCCAGATGACCAGTCAGGTAGCGCATCAATATTCATGGCATTTTTAGCGCAGGATTTAAATAAGCGCGGCTGCTCAATTTTAACTGAAAAGAATTGCGAACTTCGACATTCGCATAGCGGCTTGGAAATTGTCATAGAGGGAACTGAGATTAAGAGTGATCATATAGTTGTCGCTTGCGGCGCCGCCTCAGCGCCATTATTACAAACGGTCGACATTGATCTACCAGTTCAGCCCATGACAGGCCACGCTTTGTGTTTTGATCGTCCCGGTATAGCCCTGCCGCAAATCCCGATCCTGCATTGGGATAGCCGTTCGGCTCTGACCGTCTTTGAGCAGGAACTTCGTCTATCCGGAACACGCGGCGAAGAAAGCCCAGACGCGCTTTTGGAAATTTGGGAAGAGGTTGCGCCGGAAATCATCGCCGCTCTTGGCAAACCCAAAATGCGCTGGAGCGCAGATCGCCCGGCGTCAAATTTGGGCCGCCCTATTATCAGTAAAACGAAAATTCCCGGCCTTTGGGTGAATAGCGGACATGGCCATATGGGCTGGAGTCTTTGTTCCGCCTCCGGGCAACTAATGGCGGAAATGATTTTAGACGGCGCAGAAGCGGCTGAATTTGCCCTTCCTTAGCGCACTACTCAAGACCCATGGCCTTGACCATGACACTATGGACTTCATTTTGTTCCATGACGCCGCGGACGGCATCTGCGCCAGGACCGGTAGCATAAAGCGGGACATCTTCACCAGCGTGAGTTTCTGAATACATCGGAACGGCGACTTGCTGGCGGTATTCGCGGGCTTGAACTTCATTGTCCGTCAAAGCAGGGCTGTCCGGTGTTCGGACTTCCCCGCCGCCATTATGATATCCCAGTGTCGTGTAAGGTTTGCCATCTTTGGCTTTCATGTAGCGTTTGTCATCGTCCATTTTTTCTGCGATATAGTCTGACGGGGACACCAAGCCGAGGATTGGATTGCCCCGTTTCGGGTAACCTGCAATCGTGAAAACATGAGAGTGGTCCGCGGTCACAAGAATGAGCGTATCATCGCCGGTTTTTTTGATCGCTATAGCGACCGCTTCGTCCAAGGCCTGAAAATCCTTGAGCGCGCCATAGGCATTTGCGCCGTGATGCGCGTGATCTATCCGGCCCGCTTCGACCATCAAGACATAACCGTCTGTGTCGCGCGCCGACAGATTATCAATCGCAAAGGCCGTCATTTCTGCCAACGATGGCTCAACCGCAGGGTCGCGATCTGCTTCAAAGCTCAAATGGCTTGGTGTAAAAAGGCCTAGCACATCTTGCGTATCGCTTGCTGCGAGTGCTGAAAACTCAACACCTGTTTTTACAACGACATGATTTTCGCCCTGTTCATCCCAGGCACCAAACTGAATATCCGAAAATTCTTTGGCTCCACCGCCGAGGGCGAGGTTTACCGGTGTATCCGCATCCACAAGCTGGGCCGCGAGGCTCTGGCAGCCATAATCGATGACTTTTTCCGGAATATCTTTGTCGGCTTCCCAGTCGCGGCTGTCTGCATAGCCAAAAACGGCCGCTGGCGTCGCATGGGTAATCCGGGCTGTCGAAATAATACCGACAGATTTTCCCCCGTCAGAGGCGATTTGGGCAAAGGTTGGTTTGCCTGGAATGTCCCCGCAACCTTGAAGTTCCTTCCCGGGCTCAACATTGACCGTACCAATATTGGTTTTGTATCCCGACATAATCGCAGTTGCGGTTCCGGCGCTATCTGGGACCTGCGCATTTGTATTATATGTCTTGACCAGAGCAACGTTGTCGAAAGTCTCAAATGATAAGACGTGCTCTTCACCTAGCTTGCCCTGTTCCTGGCCGACAAATATCCGGCCCGCCGTAACGGTTGAGACGCCCATGCCGTCGCCAATGAATAATATGACGTTTTGCGCTTTGCTCGCAGACGTCGTTTTTATATTTGATTTCTGGGACCTATCTGCCGAATCTGCACAGCCGCCTAAGGCTACAGATAAAAGTCCAAACGCGAACAGGAATGCGGATTGACTAAATTTACGGGAAATTGACATGGATTCTCCTCATGGCCTGATATTTCAGGCGATTACCTGAATATTCTTTCAGTCTATATCCGCTTTCGGCGGTCCGTACATCTGATTATTGGGCTATATTTGAGAATCTAACGACGTTTCAGTCAAAAATCTCAAATTTCCCCTATAAAACCCTGACTAACTCTTGAAATTTTATCTTATTTTTGCTATGGCTCCCGCCTGCCAAAAATAAAGGTGGTCTTAAATACGGCTCTTGGGTTGTATTTGTGGTGATGGAGGAAGAAAATTTCCTTCAAAATCAGGTGGTTGACGAAAAACACAGGAAAAATGAGTTTTTTTCAAGAAAGTGTTTGACGTATGAAAATCACGCCCCTATATAGCGGCTCCTCGACGGGGACATTCCGCGTCGGTGAG
>JABDKG010000047.1 GCA_013002305.1 Hellea sp. | reverse complement strand
ATATATCGGCTTGCCAACCTAACACAAGCGGCATCAAACCAACGACACACGTTATGGACGTTAATAGAACGGGGCGCAATCGCTGTGCTGCCGTCCTCAATGCTGCATCTTCCGGGTCGTAGCCGCTTTGAAGAAGACGCTGATAAGTATCGATTAAAACGATGTTATTATTTACAATAATTCCGGCTAACGCGATAATGCCGGTTAAGGTTAGGATCATGCTGATATAGGGATAGAAGATCAGGCCAAGTAACACTCCGAAAACCGAGAGGACGACGGCCAGCAATGTTAACGCGACGTGATAAAAACTGTTAAATTGCAATAGTAAAATCACGCCCATCATGAACAAAATCGCAAGTCCTGCTCCCGCGAAAAATTGTCCGGCTGATGCATTTTCTTCAGCTTGACCCAGAAATTTAAACGCTACGCCAGCCGGCAACAGGCCATCCGATTTTAGCCAGGTCTTGAGTTCGTCAACCTGTGCATTGGTTGCGAATCCTTCCATTGAATTGGCATTAATTTCAAAAACCAGCTTTTGATTTCGGCGGGTAATTGTATCTTGGCGGGATTTCGGTAGTCTTTTGACAACCGATGATAGCGGGACCGCCCCTGACGGCGTTAAAATCCTGAGGTTATCAAGCGCCTTGAGATCTCGATAATATTCAGGATAGCGAATGCGAATATCAATTTCCTCGTCAGATTCTTCCGGTCGATATTTCGCAACGAGTGCGCCTTCGGTAACAAATTGAATCGCTGATCCTATGCGGGCTACATCAAGCCCAAGACGCCCGGCTTCAACGCGATCGACAATAAGCTCCCAATCGACTCCGGGCACTGGTAGCGAATCGCCAATTTCGTGAATGCCGTCTGTTTTTGCTAATTTTTGCCGGACTATTTCGATACCGGATACAATGTCTTTCTGGTTCAAACCGGACAATTCGATCGCAATGTCCTTTCCAACTGGAGGGCCCTGACTCCCCGCTATAATTTCAGTGTAAACACCCGGGATGTTATCTGTTGCCTGTCGCAGCTGGGCGATGGTTTCTGACACAGAATATTGACGCTCAGCGAACGGAACCAATTCAGTAAAAACCTGGGCAACGGTATCAATAGGGAGCTCATCAAAGCCTTCTGCGCCGCCCTGGCTGGCTCCGGCGCCCGCGATTGTGTAAGCTGAATCTATATCCGCAATACCGGATAGCCGGCGCTCAAGTTCCTTTGCTATTGACAAGTCTGCGGCAGGAGTTGAATTTCCGCGGGCCCTTGCCACCACAAAAATTTGATCACTTGAATCCTGTGTGAAAAACTCGAGAGGCTTTGCTGGCGGACCTGCCATAGAAACCCTAAAACCACTGACGATAATAAATAAAAGTAATAGGGTCGCGACAATAACGAAAATCGGGCGCTGTATCATTTCCCGGATGAAACGAATATAAACTCCAAGAAGGCCGGTTACTTTGGAGGGGTCACCTTCTGCGCCTGATAATGCTTTCAAATTGCTGGTGGGTTTGGTGACTTTACGGGGACCGATTAAAGAACCCATGGTCGGTAGAAAAATTAAAGCCATGATCATTGAAGCTGTTAAAACATAGATCATAGTTAAGGGCAGAAACGACATAAATTTCCCGGTAATATCGTCCCAAAACAATAGGGGTATAAAGGCTGCTAATGTCGTCGCTGTCGATGTTATAATTGGCCAAAACATTCGTTCACCCGCTGTCTGAAATGCTTCCTTACGAGGTAGTCCTTCAGCGAGTTTTCGATCCGCATATTCGATAATCACAATAGCCGCGTCGACCAATACGCCGACGGACAAAATCAAACCGAACATAATCATCATATTAATTGGCTGTCCTTGAAGATAGAACATGAAGAGAGCCATTAAAAAACTGGCTGGGATAGCCCATCCGACAAACAATGCCGATCGCAATCCGAGCGCCGCAATACAAACAATGAACACCAAAATAACAGCGTTGATTATTGACGAAAACAGAGAGGTAATCATCTCGCGTGTATATTGTGACTTGTCCTGACTATATGCCGTTTCAATTGTCGAAGGCCAGTCAGGAGCGCTGGTTATTTCGGTCATTTTTGCGCGGATTTTCTCGATAGTATCAACAATGTTTTCGCCGGTCCGTTTCGATACTTGAAGCGAAACAGAGGGTTGCCCGTTGAAGCGCGAATATGAACTTATGTCCTTATAGCCGCGCCGCACCTGGGCGAGGTCAGAGATCCTGATGACGCCGCCATTCCCGTCGTTTCGGACGACAAGATTTTCCAAATCATCTATATTTGCGATAAGGCCGGGAAGTTTTACGTTAAAACGTCCTGTTTCTGTCTCGACCGCACCAGCTGTTATAAGCGCGTTATTACGGCTGATCGCTGCCGCAATTTCCTCAAATGATATGTTAGCGCTCTCCATGATGGCCGGATCCAGGATTGCCTCGAGCACATCTTCTCGTTCACCTGTTATTTTTGCTTCGAGGACTTGCGGAATTCCTTCCAGTTCTTTTTGGATGATTTTCGCCCGCTTTTGCAATTCCCGTTCTGGCGCACTACCGAACAGGTTTATCACAATCATAGGAAAAGTGGACATATTGAGCTCTTCCACGATTGGCTCTTTCGCTTCAGCGGGGAATTCCGCTCGAGCCCGGTCAACTTTTTCAATTACGTCTGAAACGGCCTGGTCCTGATCAAATGAAGCGTTAAACTCCAAAATCATATAAACGACAGAAGTCGCGGCAATGCCGTCCATCTGTTTCAACCCTTCAACCGATTTGAGTTCGGTTTCCATTGGTTTTATCAAAAGACGTTCACCGTCTTCCGGCGATACGCCCGGCAAAACAACTCTGACATTTACGACGGGAACAGGAACGTCGGGTTCAGCGTCAATTGAAAGCCTCGACATCGCCATAATGCCGCCAATGACGATGAAGATCATAATGCCGATCGTCATCCGCCAGTTCGTAATGGCAAATCCGACAATTCCGTTCATTGATCATACTCGTCTATGCCATTGGCCTGAATTCCGATCGCGACGTAATCCTGACCTTTAATGATGATCCGGACGCTATCGGGTAGCCCTCTGACCCAGATACCATCATCAGTATCGTCAATTGTCTCGGTTATTGCGAAGCGAACTATATCGCCCCGATCCAGATATTTAACGCCTACCGTTCCGTTTTCATCCAGCGCTAATATTTGTCCGGGAACGAGCTGTGCATTCACCGGTTCACCCGTGAGGTTTACGGTCGCGGTAACGCCCGCCTTTAAAATCATTTCCGGATTCGGGACTAATATTTCCGTCCGAAACGTCCGTGTGGCAGGGTTGGCGCGTGATTCAATAAATTTCACTTTGCCCGCAACGGTCTGCCCGGTTGCCAAAGCAATGATCGCGTCTTGATCCGGCTTGATCAAAGCAAGTTGAGATTCTGTAAGCTCAATGGTAACTATCAGCGGATCGAGTTCAATTAAGAGTCCACAAGGCTGCCCGGGATTCAAATAATCACCGACTTCAGCCATATTTTTATCGTATATTCCAGTAAATGGCGCGCGCAGGTTTACATTATCGAGTTCGATTTCTGCTTGTTTAACAGACGCGCTCGCGGCATCCATAGCGGCTTGCGCGGTTAGGAGTTGGGTTTGGGATGCGAACCCTCGTTCGACAAGTTTTTGCGCCGCGGCAAGCTCCGCCTGACGGGTTTTTAATAACGCCTTTGCTTGATCAACCGAGGCTTGACGAGCATTGATGTCTTGCCTGCATACGACTGTCCCGCGCTGAACCACACTGCCTTCAGAAATGGGAGTCGCAGCAATCAATCCGGGTGTCTCTGCTTTTATCATGACTTCGCGGGATGGTTCCGTTCTTCCGAATAATTTTACATTGACGGAATGGGGTTGAGAATCGATCAGACGGGTGACGACGCTAGGCAGTTTATCGGTCTGAGAGATAGATTTATTTGGATCTAGCGTGCCGTTTTTGTTTTTCCCGGAATTTAATGCAAACCAGCCGCCTATCAGCAAAATGGCGACAAGCGCGATAATTTGAGATCGATTGGGTTTCATGTCTAATTTCCGGTCGTACAGGCTTTGGCTGCTAGGCTTTATATTCATTTTGCGCAATTGACAATTTTGTAAATACATCCGTCATTTTTGCATGTTTGCATCTGCAATTGAGGTACTTATAAAGTGCCTTATGAATATGGTTCCTCGCAATTTTGCCCACCAATCCTTTCATCCACCGGTTTGGATAAGGCGCCCAATGGCACAAACGATTTTGGCGAGTCGTAAATTCAGAAAAAAAGCGGCCGCACATATTGTGGATGGGTCCGAGGTTCAAGTTTTGGAATGCGGCGACGGCCTACGATTGCAAGGCAGTTTGACGCGTCATTGTGATCCCCGCGGTCTTTTCATTTTCTTGCATGGCTGGGAGGGGAGCGAGCACTCCGCATATGTTTTGTCCAGTTCAAGGTTTGTATATGATCAGGGTTATTCGGTTTTTCGATTAAACTTTCGAGACCATGGCGATACGCATCACTTAAACAAGGATATTTTTCATGCACAAAGATTTGCAGAGGTTTTTCAAGCTGTTAAACAGATTGCAGGCCAAGCCGGTGCAATACCTGTATATCTTGTCGGGTTTTCGCTTGGCGGAAATTTCGGACTCCGAATAGCGCGCGAACTTGCGAAGCAACCGATAAAAAACTTGGTCCATATCTTTGCAATTAGCCCTGTTATCGACCCGTTAGGTTCGGCGCCGATAATTGATGAAAGTTTTATGATCCGAAAATATTTTTTGGATAAATGGACGGCGAGCCTGCGGAAAAAACAAATGGCTTTTCCGAGGGACTATGATTTCTCTGATTTGCTGGGCGAAAAAAGCGTGATGGTCTTAACCGAGAGGTTTCTACAATTATATTCCGACTTCGATAGTGTTGAATCCTATTTCAACGGTTACAAAATAGGGGCAGACGATCTGGCCGCAATAGATCAACGGGTTAGTATCATCATGTCCGAGGATGATCCGGTTTTGAATGCCAAGGATGTTTTAGAATTGAACTTAAGCTCTTGTGTGGATTTGATTATGCTGAAATATGGAGGGCATAACGGTTTTTTCCAATCGTTGCACGGACCGACCTGGTATGATGATTATATTGCTGGCATTTGCAGTGAGTATTGAATGATATATTTGAAAATAATAATTGGGATAGTTCTTCTTATGAGCGTCACTTTTTTTCTCTTGGGGCTCAAGTCCCAAAAAGGAATTGCAAAGGGTTTAATCGATGGCCGATTAGCGGATTGCAGTTCTAAACCAAATTGCGTTTGCAGTGAGGACGGTACGCAACCCGAACGGTTTGTTCAGCCTTTAAAGGCAGACTTGAAGGCAGTAAAAGCTGCAATCGTCTCGCTGGGCGGGGTTATCACTTCGGAAAGTGATGAATATGTTTCAGCAACTTTCATGTCGAGGCTTTACAAATTCGTTGATGATGTTGAACTCCGAAAAGGTGAAGGTGATTTCGTGCATATTCGTTCCGCTTCCCGTGTCGGATATTCGGATCGAGGTGTTAACAAGAAGCGTGTTGCGGCTATACGCCAAAAGCTGAACGCGGCGAACTGAGGTTTATTGTGGCTAAGAAAATTGATCACGAGCGCGTTAAGGCACTGGTCACCGAACTGTTAGAGGCGCTTGGAGAAGATCCTAATCGCGAAGGCCTTAAGGAAACACCTCGTCGCATCGCAAATTTTTGGCGTGAATTTATCGAGTATGACCCTGGGAAACTCGACACAACATTTTCCGCAATAAAGCACAATCAGATGGTTTGTGTGACGGGAATGCGTGTTTGGTCAATGTGTGAGCACCATATGTTACCATTTTGGTGCGACGTATCGATAGGATATATCGCGAATGACAAGGTTTTGGGATTGTCGAAATTTGCGAGAATTGCCCATAAACACGCTCATAAACTGACGCTACAAGAGCAATTAGTATCCGATATTTCGGTGGATTTGGTTGAGATATTAGGCACAAAAGATGTTGCGGTCTTGGCAAAAGGCGAACATCTTTGCATGACTATGAGGGGAATACAGACTCCGCATAGAATGATTTCCAGCGCTCTCAATGGTCAATTCCACAATCCTGAGCAACGGATGGAATTTTTGCGTTTGGTTGACGGTTAGTTTTGTTCTATATATAGAACGAATGTTGCGTTTATAGTATTGCAATCATGCCTTCTAATCCCTAAATGCAGCTGCGAACAGCAGTGAGTCCAAATATGTCCAACGCGCCATCCATCGAAAAAGTCTTGTCGGTCGAGCATTATACCGATCGTCTGTTCTCGTTTTCGATTTCGCGGCCTCCATCATTTCGTTTCAGGTCCGGCGAGTTTGTTATGATAGGACTTCATCCTGAAGGGGCGAAAAAGCCAATTATGCGGGCCTATTCGATCGCGAGCCCATCATGGGATGAGAAACTTGATTTTTACTCGATTAAGGTGGCTGACGGTCCGCTGACATCACATCTTCAAAAAATCAAAGCAGGCGACGATATAATATTGGCGAAAAAGTCGGTCGGTACACTTGTGCTGGACGCGCTTCTACCAGGTAAGCGGCTTTAT
Source organism: Hellea sp. (assembly GCA_013002305.1). Taxonomy (GTDB): domain Bacteria; phylum Pseudomonadota; class Alphaproteobacteria; order Caulobacterales; family Maricaulaceae; genus JACOMS01. The sequence goes on along the minus strand of JABDKG010000047.1, from coordinate 12,229 downwards.
ATGTTTTCGACTGGAACCGGCATTGCACCTTTTGCGAGCCTGATCCGAGACCCTGACACCTATGAACGATATGAACAGGTGATTTTAACCCATACGTGTCGTCAAAAGGCGGAACTATCTTACGGACTTCGCATGGTAGAGGGTTTGAAAGAGGATCCCTTAGTCGGTGAGATGATTGGCGATAAACTCCTTCACGTCACCAGTCTGACCCGTGAGGAATATCCAATGAGAGGCCGTATAACGACATTGCTGCAAAGCGGCGAACTATTCGAGAAATCTGGCGTGCCGCCTCTTAACCCGGTTGAAGACAGGGTAATGATTTGCGGTTCAATGGATATGATCAATGATACAAAAGCCATTGTTGAAACATTTGGATTGACCGAAGGCTCTAATTCAAAGCCCGCTGAATTTGTTGTTGAAAAAGCATTTGTCGGCTAATCCTAAAAGCGGTCCTTTTGGTTATTGCCGCCAAATTGTCCAAGACTGAGCAGCGAGATGCGTAGTCCGATACTGTCGGAATCGCGCACCGCATCATTTGCGAAATTGTTTTGCTGATAAAATAATTCGATCAGAGTGCAATCATCAATATAGCCAAGAGCGAAAGATTGGCGCCTTGTTTCATCCCGATCCAAATCTCGCGAAGCTCCATAGGATAGCCGGACATTTTTAGTGACATTCAGAGAAATCGATCCATTAATTTCTTCCGAAGGTGCGTTGTCCCCTAACAATAAATTTGCTTGATCAACTTTGTAATATCGAAGCCGTGCGTTTACACGATCACTGGCATATCTGAACCCTGTATCCAGACGACGAAATTTTTTGTCGTCCTCGTCATAACGCACGCGGGTATCAAAGATAAATTTGTTGGAGAGATTGACTTCGAATTGGCCAACCAGATCGGATTTGTCCTCCTGAAGGCCTGATTCCAACTCAAAGACATTATCAACATTGTCCGCAAATGACTGCCCGACAAATAAGCTAGTATAGCTATTGCCCCATAGCGCCGATATTGATCCGCCGACATCGGCGCGAAAGCCTTCTTGCCACAAATCGTAACCCGTGGTTTTATTGGGTGACCAGATTAGATTGTGATCGAAATCAACATCCAAACTATCTTGTAAATAATTGAAATCGTACACATTATCATTATTTAAATCAGCCCGGATATTTTCTAGCTTTCCATCTCCAAAGCTTTGCGTGATCATGGCTCGCGGCTCGACGATAAACTCCATGGAGCCTGTTGATTTTATAAATGGCCATCGGATATCCATTCCAAGTTGACCAAGCGTCCGATCAAATCCGACCTCTTGGAGATCTACGTCATTGGCGGCGTCGTAGGGTGTAATGTCAAAATTGTCATACCTAACTTCACCAAAAGGTTTGACTTCAATTCCGGCTGGAAGAATGAGCGTTTTATTATATGCCAGTCCGGCTGTCCCGCGTCGGTAATCAGTACCGATCTCCCGGTTGAGCATGGTAAAATCGCCGAACGCTTCAATACGTCCGCCCAGGACCGGGTCTTCGATGAAATAAGAGGCCTCAATTTTCGGCGCGACAATGGGTAGAGTGCTGTCATCTTCGCGGGTAATTCTAAATGTGTTGGGGGCGGGGTCTTCCAAAATATTCGTTCTTAAGCTCTGGAAGCCATATGCACTGGCAGAAAACCGAAAATTATCTGACTGACCCAATGCAAAAAGTTGCGAAATTAAGCGCCGCGTGTCGCCGTCATAGAGTCCGACTTTTCCCGGATCGTCCAGGTCATAGCGGCTCAAATATAAATCGTCCGATGCCAGCTGGGCCGTGAAACCCCAATCCCAGTTGTCACCAAATCCGAATTGCCCATCCGCGAAAAAATGAGACCTGAGCCGACGGCCGGTCGGAGCATCGTCCGGATTGGAAAGATATGTATAACCCTCCAAGAAAGGATCGCCATTTCGATCGAAAGCGCTGGCATAGGTCGCGGACGAATTGATATTCAATTCCCCGGAATAAAACTTGCGGCGATAATCGGCTTCGAGCAGTGGGTTTACGCCTGTAAAAAGGTGCGGGGTCAGCGTTAACTCCGAATAGTCGTCAAGCTTCACATAATAAGGAAGCTCAATGAACGCCCCTTTCGAACTTGAATATCCGCCAAATGGGTTTAGCCAACCTGTCGCGCGATCCTGACTGGGATCTGGATGTGCCAAGTAGGGTGTGTAAAGCACTGGTATGCCAAAAAGTTCAAAAACAGCGTCTTTATATAAAATTAAATTGCGTTCAGTATCCTGACTGACCCTCTTGGCTTTGATCTGCCACGTCGGGCTTTTATCGCTCTCTTCACAGGGCTCACAGGCCGTATAATAAGCATTGTAAAGGTCAACTCCTTCATCACCACGCCGTGTCGCGTAAGCTGCTCCGGTTACGCCACCATTAGGAAGTCTAGATGTAAAATTATAAGCTGTACCCGTTTCCAGCTCGTTAGAGAGCTCAAGTTTTTCAGCAAACTGACTCGATCCGTCTGCGTTAACGAGAATGACGTTTCCTGTCGCTATAACCCGGCCTTCTTCGACATAATAAGTAACCTCATCAGCTCGAATAGATCGATCCTGATATCGACCTTCAACATCACCCCGCGCGATTAATGTTTGAGCGCTATCATCATTGATGAGCTCATCCGCCTCCAAATAAATCATATTTGGGTCAGTGAATGGGCTGTCAGGCGCTAGGTCTAGCGTACGTCCGCTCTGAGTCTTTTGCGCGTGAGCAATGTTACAAATGCCCGATACGGAAAGAAGCGAAATTGCGCAAGCTGCTTGAAAAAGCTTGTTATACAACTGAATAACCCTTCTCACCCGAGATCGATAGATAGCGACAGTTCGTGCATAGCTAATAGATAGGCAGAGGTCTATGGCGATTCTGCTTATTTTTGTGGCCTGATGATGAAGTTTTGGTCAGCTTGGCGGGTAACCATGCCAGCGTTTGACAGTTTTCATTACCAGTGACGATTTAATCCGGTTTACATGTGGAAGAGCCGCAATTGTCCGGCGGTATATGCGCTCATAATCTTGTGTGCTGGGGGCGGCAACTTTGATCAGATAATCAGCGTCTCCTGTCATCAAGTGACACTCCAATACTTCCGGGCGAGACAGAGCGGCTTTTTCGAAATCGGAGAGGATTTTTTCCGATTGGCCCTCCAGAGAAACCTCGACATAGAATGTCATGTTAAATCCAAGTTTCTCACCATTTAATCGCGCCGCGTAACGTTCGATCACTCCTTTATCTTCCAATATACCGATACGGCGATGACAGGCAGACGGCGAAAGGCCGACTTTGTCCGCTATTTCCGCGATGGATTGTCGGCAGTTCTCTTGAAGTTCTGAGAGCAATTTACGATCAATTGGGTCAAACATGGTAAAATATCCAAATATATCTCAATTTTGTAGGATAGCTTGTCACAAAATGGCCAATTCTTCAACAAAATTGAGAGATTTGCCAGACGATTTTTGATAAGTGTGACAGCAAATCCCGAACGGAGGCTTTGATGCTGATAGGTGTACCAAAAGAAATTAAAAACCATGAATATAGAGTTGGATTGACCCCGGAAAGTGTCGCCGAATTGGTGCATTCCGGTCACGAAATTATTGTTGAAACTCAGGCAGGCAGTGGAATTGGAGCTTCCGACGCTGATTTCAAGACGGCGGGCGCTACCATCTGTTCTTCTGCGAAAGAGGTTTTTGATCGGGCTGAAATGATCATCAAAGTTAAAGAACCGCAAGCCGAAGAACGCGCCATGCTGCGTCCCGGGCAGATATTATACACCTATTTACATTTGGCACCGGACCCGGAGCAAACCAAAGACCTGATAAAATCAGGCGCTGTCTGTATTGCCTATGAAACCGTAACGGATGAAAGCGGAGGATTGCCGCTTTTAAAACCTATGAGTCAAGTCGCCGGACGTCTGTCCATACAGGTTGGCGCCGCGGCTCTGCAAAAGAATGGTGGAGGGCGCGGAGTTCTTCTTGGCGGCGTGCCTGGCGTGGCGCCGGCAAAAGTTGTTATAATCGGCGGCGGAGATGTCGGATTTAACGCGGCTCAAATGGCTGTTGGAATGCAATCTGATGTGACAATATTGGAACGCTCCAGCAAGGTCATGGAAAGATTGTCAGCTTATTTCGGGGCGTCGGCGAAGGTTATCCGCTCAACACCTGCTGTACTGGCTGAGCTTGTTGCTGGCGCTGATATGGTGGTTGGCGCGGTTTTAATCCCGGGTGCTGCTGCGCCCAAGCTGGTGACGCGAGAAATGCTATCGACGATGATGGACGGTAGCGTTTTAGTCGACGTCGCAATTGACCAAGGTGGGTGTTTTGAGACATCCAAAGCCACGACACACGCCGATCCAACCTACGTTGTAGACGGTGTCGTTCATTATTGCGTAGCAAATATGCCAGGTGCCGTTGCGCGGACCTCGACTTATGCTCTCAATGCGGCAACAATTTACCACGCAAAACGGATTGCAGATATGGGCTGGAAAAAAGCTCTCAAAGCGGATCCGCATCTGCGCAATGGCCTAAATGTCTGCGAAGGCAAGCTGACCTACGAAGCCGTTGGCGATGCGCTCGGCATTGCAACAGTTTCGGCTGAGTCTTGCCTTTAGCGAAGGCACCCCGCATATAGTAGCTTAAACATAAGCTTCACACAGGTGCGCCATGCAAACTCAGGATTCAGCGCTGGACGTTGCTGCCGGTTTTAATATCCCTGATCCAAATTCAGTTGAAAGACTTGAAGGCAAGGTCTCGGAAAAAGAATGGCAGGTTCGTAAAGACCTCGCGGCGACTTACCGGCTTTGCGCGATGCACGGGTGGACTGATCTTGTCTTCACTCACATTTCGGCGCGTTTGCCGGACGAAGACGGCGAAGAGCGGTTTTTGATAAATCCCTACGGCGTAATGTTCGATGAAATGACCGCGTCCAGCTTGGTCAAGATCGATACGGACGGTAAAATTTGTCAGGACACCGATTATTTTATCAATCCTGCCGGATTTGTTATTCATAGCGCGGTTCATGAAGCTCGAGAAGATGCAGGCTGCGTTATTCATGTCCACACGCCGTACGGGATTGCTGTTTCAATCCAAAAGCCGGGACTACGCCGTTATTCGCAATTTTCCATGCAGGTCTATGATGATATTGCCTATCACGATTATGAGGGCATTGCGCTTGAGCTCGATGAGCGTGAGCGTCTTGTCGAAGATTTGGGTACCAACAGTTTGATGATCTTGCGCAATCATGGGACTTTAACGTTAGGCAGAACCTGCGGCACAGCTTTTCTACGTATGTATTTTTTGGAAAATGCGTGCAAGACACAGATTTTTGCCCAGAGTATAGGGGATGAAAGCCAGCTGAATGAAGAACCGGCGAATATGGGCCATAAGGTCTATCAGCAAGGCGCCGCGGCTTTTGTGCCAGGATTAGGTGATAATTTGATCTGGCCTGGCTTAATGCGGAAATTGGCCCGGGTTAATCCGGGTTATGATCACTAGAATAGGAATAAAATATGGCGAGATCAGCGAAAGTCGAAGAAATAGAGGGTTTAGTCGGTTCCGTAATTGGGACAAGCGATTGGATTTCGGTTGATCAAGACCGGATTAATATTTTCGCAGACGTGACAGAAGATCATCAATTTATTCACGTTAATCCAGATATGGCAAAAATGACGCCTTTTGGCACGACCATCGCGCACGGATTTTTGTCTTTATCGCTCTTGTCGAAATTTGCAGAGCAGGGCGCGATGACCATTGACGGTGTCGCCATGGGGCTAAATTATGGATTTGATAAAGTGCGGTTTTTAAGTCCCGTAAAAGTCGGCTCAAAAGTGCGTGGTGTGTTTACGCTTAAAAATGCGACAGAGAAAAACCCAGGCCAGCATCTTTTGACTTACACAGTCGCTGTTGAAATTGAGGGTGAAGAAAAACCGGCATTGGTCGCAGACTGGCTGGTTATGCAATTTGTCAGATAAATTATGAATAAAATTTGCCTTGTCATCGGTGGCAGCCACGCGGCTGCCCAATTTGTCGTCAGCCTGAGACAAGGCGGATGGGAAGGCGACATTGTTTTAATCGGGGATGAGCTGGATTTGCCTTATCATCGCCCGCCGCTATCGAAAGATTTCATGTCCGGCGATAAGACAATTGAGGACATCCTGATCCGCCCGGGATCGGTCTATAAAACCGCAAATATCGAATTGCATTTGGGGGTGCATGCGACTCATATCGATAGAACGGCCAAAACTGTTTTGACAGACAAGGCGGGGACTTTTGCTTATGACAAATTGGTTCTGGCAACAGGCGCGCGCGTACGCCGCTTGAATATTCCAGGGGCGGACCGCGACAATATCTTCTACCTCAGGAGCACGAAAGACGTTGTCCCAATAAAGGCAGCTATTGCACCAGATAAAAAGGCGGTCATTATCGGCGGCGGCTATATTGGACTGGAAACTGCAGCCAGTATGCGTAAGCAAGGCATGTCGGTTACAGTTTTAGAAGCGATGGAGCGAATTTTACAGCGCGTGACCGCGCCGGTTATGTCAGATTTTTACCGGCGGGTTCACACAGAAGAAGGGGTTGTAATTGCTGAAAGTCAAGTCGCGTCAGCAATTGAAACGCACGAACAAGGAATGACAGTTCATACGACCTCCGGCGACAAGTTTGACGCCGATATGGTTGTTATTGGCATTGGCGTTATTCCCAACATGGAACTCGCAGATGATGCCGGATTAAAAACCGGCGACGGGATTTTTGTGAACGAATTCTGCCAAACAAATGATCCGGATATTTATGCGATCGGCGATGTGACTTGGCATTATAATCCGATCTACGACACGCATATTCGGCTTGAGAGCGTCCCTAACGCAACGGAACAAGGTAAAACAGCGGCGCTACATATCAACGGGAACGAAAAACCCTATAATAGTCTGCCTTGGTTCTGGTCGGATCAATTTGACCTGAAACTTCAAATCGCCGGATTATTCGGCGGCTACGATGAAATCATCGTGCGTGGCGATCCCGACAATTCGCGAAATGTAGCGACATTTTATTTTAAAGGGGACCGTTTGCTGGCGGTTGATGCCGTCAATTCTCCGCGCGAATTTATGATGTCTAAGATGGCCCTATCAAAGGATAAAATGCTTGATAAGTCGATACTGATCGACCCGAACGGCGATTTGAAAAGCGCGATTATTGACTAAGCAATGTATTTATAATCTGCATTTACAGGAGTCGATTTGAATAATTTATAATTTTCGGGTACACTTAAGTTTAACAACGACTATAATTTGGGAGCTGAATCCGAGGGGCGATTAGGAAATAATGCTGGCCAAACTCCATCCGGAAAATTATCAACGGCTTGAGGCCTTGAGAAGTTTCGCTGTCTTGGATTCCGGTAGGGAAAAAACTTACGATGAATTGACCCGGTTAACTGCAGATTTGTGTGATGCCCCGGTTTGCCTTGTCAGCCTTGTAGAGGAAGACCGGCAATGGTTCAAATCTGCGATAGGACTGGGTGTTGAACAAACACCGATTGAACAATCTATTTGTTCCCACGCCGTTTCGCAGGATGAATATCTAGAAATAGAAGATACGCAGGTCGACGCGCGTACGTCCGACAATAGCCTTTGTATGGGCAGCAAGCCATTTCGCTTTTACGCCGGCGCTATTATCCGATCGTTTGACGGATGGCCACTTGGTACCCTGTGTGTGCTTGACTACAAGCCTCGCCAGCTTACCGGAATACAACGTCAGGTTCTGAAAGTTCATGCTAAAAATGTCGCTCAACAATTGGAATTGACCCGTGAACTTATAAATCGGGCAAAATCTTACAAAAACATCGAGCGATTACCGATCCCGGTTGATCCAGAAGCTAAGCAAAAATTTGATTCTTTGACGCCGCGCGAAACCGAAATAGTTAAACTTGTCGCCGGTCACTCAGGGAGCTTATCTAGCAAAGAAATTGCCCGAGAGCTTGGAATTAGTCACCGAACGGTAGATCATCACCGTGCCAACATTATGGCAAAAATGAAAGTTGACTCCATTGCCGAGCTTATTTCGATCATCATAAAAACCGGCTATTTAAGTAGGTAACGTTACCTAGGTAACCCTACCTATATAATTCCCAATCGATCTGTCGTAGAAAATAGACATACTGATTCGCGGCGAATGTCGCAGGTTGGTAGAAGTTACGTCAGACATCGCGCCCCGTTCTGACGTAAATTTTAAGACCCGGATATCCCCCAATCGGAACCGGGTCTTTTTTTATGCCCAATTTATACATCGTTTCTTTGTCCGAGTAATATCACATTCCCGATGAAAATGGGCTTCATTCTCCGTTGGCTTGCGGTATAAGCCGCGCAAGGAGAATTATTATGAGACAGATTGGGCACTTCATCGATGGAGAGAACGTCGCCGGCAAGTCAAGCCGCACATCGGATATTTATAATCCCAATACGGGTCAGGTTCAGGCGCAGGTCGCATTGGCGACGGCTGCCGAAATTGATGAAGCTGTCGATTCAGCCGAAGAAGCACAGCGCATTTGGGCCAATACCAATCCGCAGCGCCGGGCTCGGGTCATGTTCGATTACAAACAGTTGCTTCACAAACATATGGATGAGTTAGCCGAGCTGCTCTCGCTCGAGCACGGTAAGGTGGTCGCCGATAGCCGCGGGGATGTCATGCGCGGCATTGATGTCATCGAATTTGCCTGCGGTATTCCGCATTCTCAGAAGGGCGAGCACACTTACGGTGCCGGTCCGGAAATAGATGTCTATTCTATGCGCAAGCCCCTCGGTGTCGTCGCCGGAATTACGCCGTTTAATTTTCCAGCGATGATTCCGTGCTGGATGTTTGGCATGTCGATCGCGACCGGTAATGCCTGCATCATCAAACCATCCGAAAAGGACCCATCTGTTCCAATGCGCCTCGCCGAATTGTTTGTTGAAGCCGGCGGGCCGAAAGGGCTGCTCAACGTCGTCAACGGTGACAAAGAAGCTGTCGACGCGATTTTACAACATCCAGAGATTAAGGCCGTCAGCTTTGTCGGATCGTCCGATATCGCGCACTATGTTTTTTCTGAAGCTGCCAAATATGGCAAGCGCGCCCAGTGCATGGGCGGGGCTAAAAATCACGGCATCATTATGCCAGACGCCAATTTGGATCAGGCCGTGAAAGACATATTGGGCGCAGCTTACGGCTCCGCTGGCGAACGCTGCATGGCGCTTCCGGTTGTGGTTCCAGTCGGTGAGGGCACGGCTGAGAAGTTTCTCGACAAAATGCTGCCGGCTATTGAGGGCCTTCGCATTGGGACTTCGACTGATCCCGACGCGGATTACGGCCCGGTCGTGACCGCAGCCCATAAAAAGCGGGTTGAAGGCATGATTGACCTTGCCGTCGAAGAAGGCGCTGAACTGGTGGTCGATGGCCGCGGGTTTGAATTGCAAGGGTATGAAGACGGTTTCTTCGTTGGGCCAACGCTACTGGACCACGTTAAACCACATATGAGCACCTATCATGAGGAAATCTTTGGACCGGTGCTCCAAATTGTGCGCGCTGATACATTCGAAGAGGCGGTGCGCCTGCCATCCGAACATCAATATGGAAACGGCGTCGCGATCTTCACGCAAAATGGCCGGGCAGCTCGCGAATTCGCGGACCGCGTCGAAGTTGGAATGGTCGGTATCAACGTCCCGATTCCCGTTCCGGTTGCTTACCATTCATTCGGTGGCTGGAAGCGTTCAGCCTTTGGGGATATTAATCAATACGGCATGGAAGGGCTTAGGTTCTACACCAAAACCAAAACCATCACCCAGCGCTGGCCCGAAGGCGAAACCGATGACAGCGCATTTATCATTCCGACGTTCTAACTATGGATTTCAATCTTACAGAAGAACAGACCCTGATACAGGATATGGCGCGGCAATTTTCGGACAATGAGCTCGCGCCAAATGCTGAAAAATGGGACGAAGAGAAGTTCCTCGACCGCTCGGTTTTTGAAAAAGCAGCCGAGTTGGGGTTCATGGGCATCTATATGCAGGAAGACCATGGCGGAACAAACCTGTCACGCCTTGATAGCGCGCTGGTTTTTGAACAGCTCGCCCGCGGCGACATTTCCCATACCGCCATGATCACAATCCACAATATGGCGACCTGGATGATAGATCGTTATGGATCGGATGATCTTCGGGCTAAATATGTTCCAAAGCTGACATCTGCCGAATATATTGCGAGCTATTGTCTGACCGAACCGGGGGCAGGGTCGGATGCCGCGTCTCTTTCGACCAAAGCCGTTCGCGATGGCGACGATTATGTTTTAAACGGCACCAAAACTTTCATTTCAGGCGCGGGTTGGTCGGATATTTATGTCGTCATGGCGCGAACTTCCGATGATGGCGCGCGCGGCGTTTCGACCTTTGTTGTTGAAAATGGAACGCCGGGGCTTTCGTTCGGTGCGAATGAAAAGAAAATGGGCTGGAATGCCCAGCCCACCGCGCAGGTCATATTTGAGGATTGCCGGATCCCGGCCGAAAACCATGTCGGCGCCGAGGGCGACGGGTTTAAATTCGCTATGTCAGGCCTTGATGGTGGCCGTATCAATATTGGCTGTTGCTCTCTCGGCGGCGCGCAGGCGGCGCTCGATGCCGCAATTGAATATACCAAAGACCGTAAACAGTTCGGCAAGGCCATCGCGGATTTCCAAAACTCGCAGTTTAAACTCGCCGATATGGCGACCGAGCTCGAAGCTTCGCGTTTGATGATTTACCGCGCCGCGAATATGCTCGACAATAAGCTTCCAAATGCGGGCGCTGCTTGCGCTATGGCCAAACGCTATGCCACGGACGCGGCCAGTAAAATCGCTAATGACGCGCTGCAGCTCCATGGCGGCTATGGCTACCTTTCTGAATACGGCATTGAACGGATCGTGCGCGATCTGCGTGTCCATCAAATCCTCGAAGGCACAAATGAAATCATGCGGGTCATCATCTCCCGCTCTATGTTGAGGCAGTAATGACAGACCAAATCCAAACAGAAATTGTCGGAAAGCTCGGGATTATCACCCTGAATCGGCCTAAGGCGCTCAACGCGTTAACGACTGAAATGTGTGTTGCCATCACAGACGTTATGGTGGCGTGGGAAGAAGACGAAAACATTGGGGCTGTTCTTGTGCAAGGCGCGGGTGATAGGGCATTTTGCGCGGGTGGTGACGTGATCATGCTGCACGATAGCGGTAAAAAAGATGGCAAAGACGCTGAAGAGTTTTGGCGGATTGAATATGCGCTGAACGAGCTGATCCATCGCTATCGCAAACCCTATATTACCATGATTGACGGGATCGTCATGGGCGGCGGTGTTGGCCTTTCGGTCCATGGCCGCCACCGCATCGCTGGGGATGAAACTTTGTTCGCTATGCCGGAAACTGGTATCGGTTATTTCCCTGATGTGGGAGGAACATATTTTCTGCCGCGCCTCGGGCTGGCGACCGGCATGTGGCTAGGCCTGACCGGCGCGCGCGCCAAGACAGCCGAGGTTTGTGATCTCGGCATTGCGACAGCCTATATTCCCAGCAGTAAACACGAGGCATTTGTCAAAGCGCTGGGCAAAGCCAAGCTTGATGGATCAGATGCCGCGGTTCTCGACATTATGGAAAAATTTGTCAAAGAACCACCTGTCGTCGGTGGAACCAACACTTCGATTGGAGCTTTCACAGGCGAAACCGCAAAAGTGATCATGGATTTGCTGGAACAGGACGAAAGCGACTGGGCTCAAAAACAGCTGACTAACTTGCAACGCAAATCTCCATTGGCTTTGGCCGTAACACACAAAGCACTTATGGAAGGCATGCAGATGTCCTTCAGGGAAGCCATGGAGATGGAGCTGGACGTGTCGCTGAATTTCCTCGCAACACAGGATTTTTATGAAGGCATCCGCGCGCAGCTCATCGATAAGGACCGTAATCCGAAATGGTCGCATGAGAGCGCCGCGAAAGTGACCAAGACGCAGGTTAACCGGTTGTTCAAGAAAACCGCAAAACCGCGCCTGCAGTTTTTGAGCTAATTTCCCTCCACCGGGAACCGGGGGAGGTGCCGAAGCGAAGCGCAGGCGGAGGGGGCTTGCACTGGTCAAACCGAGTTTCCCCCTCTGACTTCGGCCCTTGGCCTCAGCCACCTGCCCCGTTAAAGCGGTGGAGCGAAAATGGAGAATGACGTGAC
>JABDKG010000030.1 GCA_013002305.1 Hellea sp. | reverse complement strand
AAGCTTTGAAATCACCAAAATATTTTGTGATCGCTGCCGTCAAAGTGGTCTTACCATGATCAACGTGACCAATCGTACCAATATTCGCGTGGGGCTTAGTACGCTCAAACTTCTCTTTAGCCATTTTCTTCTCCGTCTATCTTTAAACGTTATTCAATTAAAAAAGCGGGGCGACTTACGCACCGCCCTGCTTCGAAATTACTTCATCCATAACAGCCTGTGGTGTGGCTGCGTAATGATCAAATGTCATGGTGAACTGGGCACGTCCCTGTGTTTTGGAGCGCAGATCGTTTACATAACCAAACATGTTGGCCAGAGGCACCATTGAGTTAATGACATTCGCATTGCCGCGCATCTCAGTGCCCTCAATCATACCGCGGCGTGAATTCAAATCACCAATGACGTCGCCCATATATTCTTCCGGCGTAACAACTTCGACCTTCATGATCGGCTCAAGCAATTTGAGGCGACCTTGAGATTTCAGTTCGCGGAATGCGGCGCGTGCGGCGATTTCAAATGCAACAGCCGATGAGTCAACATCGTGATAAGCACCATCATAGAGCTCAGCTTTCCAGTCGATAACCGGGAAGCCAGCCAAAAGACCGTTTTCAGCCTGATTGCGTAGACCTTTTTCAATGGCTGGGATATATTCCTTCGGAATGTTACCGCCAACAACTTTACTTTCAAATTCGATCCCGTCACCCGGCTTTTGCGGAGCAAAACGAATCTTGACGCGGCCAAACTGACCCGAACCACCCGACTGTTTCTTGTGGGTATAATCAATATCAACAGGACCGGCGAGCGCTTCGCGGTAAGCCACCTGAGGCTGGCCAATATTGGCTTCAACGCCAAATTCACGCTTGAGGCGATCCACCAAAATATCAAGGTGCAATTCACCCATGCCGGCCATGATTGTCTGGCCGGATTCCTGATCGGTTGTGACGCGGAAAGATGGATCTTCAGCTGCAAGACGCTGGAGGCCAACGCCGAGTTTTTCCTGGTCAGCCTTTGACTTAGGCTCGACAGCGATCTCGATAACCGGATCCGGGAATTCCATACGCTCAAGAATAACCGGCGCATTCAGATCACACAGCGTGTCACCTGTTGTAGAATTTTTCAGGCCGGCAACCGCGATAATATCGCCCGCAAAAGCCTCTTGGATGTCTTCGCGATCATTGGAGTGCATCATCATCATACGACCAACACGCTCTTTGCGCTCTTTGACAGAGTTTAGCAGCGTCGTGCCGGTTTCGAGTTTACCGGAATAGATCCGGCAAAAAGTCAAAGTTCCGACGAATTTGTCGTTCATGATTTTAAAAGCCAGCATGGATAGCGGCTCATCATCAGAGGCCGGACGTGTCGTCTCTTCGCCGGTTTTAACATCAACGCCCTGGATGGCAGCAATATCAAGCGGGCTTGGAAGATAGGCCACGACAGCGTCGAGCAAAGGCTGAACACCCTTGTTCTTAAAGGCGGTTCCGCAGAATACGGGCACAACCTTGTTTGCAATTGTCGCTTCACGGACAAGACGCTGAATGGTTTCAACATCAGGCATTTCGCCTTCAAAATAGGCTTCCATGACCGCGTCGTCCATTTCGGCAACAGCTTCGATCAGCGCTTCGCGATATTTTGCGGCCTTATCAGCCATGTCAGCTGGAATTTCGACAGTATCAAAAGTCGCACCGAGCTCTGAATCTTCCGGCCAGGTATAAGCAACATTTTTCACAAGATCGACAACGCCCTTGAACTGGTCCTCAGCACCGATTGGCAATTGCATCTCGAGCGCGTTTCCGCCCAGACGGTCTTTAACAGACTGCACAGAGGCGTAAAAGTCCGCGCCGATTTTATCCATTTTGTTGATAAAGATCATGCGCGGCACGTTATATTTGTCAGCCTGACGCCAAACAGTTTCTGTTTGCGGCTCAACACCGGCATTGGCATCCAGAAGCGCAACCGCGCCATCAAGCACACGCAAAGAACGTTCAACTTCAATCGTGAAGTCAACGTGCCCCGGTGTGTCAATAATGTTAAGGCGCTTACCAGCCCAGAAACAAGTCGTCGCCGCAGACGTGATTGTAATTCCGCGCTCTTGCTCTTGCTCCATCCAGTCCATGGTGGCGGCACCATCGTGGACTTCGGCAATTTTGTGGTTTTTACCCGTATAATAGAGGATCCGCTCAGTGCAGGTGGTTTTACCTGCATCGATGTGCGCCATGATACCGAAGTTCCGGTAGTCTTTTAGATCGTATTCGCGTGCCATCGTTCAGTCTCTACCAGCGATAATGTGAGAAGGCGCGGTTGGCTTCAGCCATCCGGTGCGTATCTTCACGTTTCTTAACAGCGGAGCCGCGATTATTGGAAGCATCAAGAAGCTCTCCAGCAAGGCGCTCACGCATTGTGTTTTCGTTACGGCTACGAGACGCTGAAACGAGCCAGCGAATAGCCAAAGCCTGGGCACGCTCAGTGCGAACTTCAACAGGCACCTGATAAGTCGCACCACCGACCCGGCGGGAGCGAACCTCAACAGATGGCTTGATGTTCTTCAAAGCTTCATGGAACACATCAACAGGCTGGGTCTTGGCTTTATTTTCAACCAAATCCAGCGCGCCATAAACAATGCTTTCAGCCGTAGACTTTTTACCATCGAGCATGATGGCATTCATGAACTTGGATAAAACCAGATCATTAAACTTAGGATCCGGAAGGATCTCGCGTTTCTCTGCGCGGTGACGACGTGACATCTCTTATATCCCTTACTTAGGCCGCTTAGCGCCGTATTTCGAACGACGTTGCTTACGATCTTTAACACCCTGCGTATCCAGAACGCCGCGAAGGACGTGATAGCGCACACCCGGCAAGTCTTTGACCCGGCCGCCGCGAATAAGCACCACTGAGTGCTCTTGCAGATTGTGACCCTCACCCGGGATGTAGGACAGAACCTCAAACCCATTGGTCAAACGAACTTTTGCCACTTTCCGAAGGGCCGAGTTCGGCTTTTTCGGTGTTGTTGTGTAAACGCGGGTACAAACACCACGTTTTTGCGGACAGGCCTGAAGGGCCGGAACTTTGTTCCGCTTCGGCTTATCTTTCCGTGGCTTCCGGATCAGCTGCTGTATCGTTGGCATAAACTTACCTGTTTTAGCGCCTCTGATGAGGCATTTTCATTGCACAAAAAGCAAATTTCCGGCCCATACGGTTTCGAACTGGCCGACTATCTGCTCAAACAGACTTTATCGCGCTGACTCAACCAGAACGCCAAAGCCTTGAAATTCATCAATTTTTTGTTCCCCGGAGAAGGTTTCTACGGCAACCCGTAGACAGCATCCCTTGGAACGTGGGGGGCCTATACGCCCGAGTCGGCCCCGCGTCAATGGGATTCAGTGAAAATTTTCGGAAGTTTAGAAGCCTATTCTAGAGCGGCTTTTTCAGTCGCTTCTAAGACCCGTAACAGGTTTCCGCCCCAAATTTTGGCGATGTCTTTCGCGCTATAACCGCGCCGGACAAGTTCCGCCGTCACATTGGGTGTCTTCGTTGCGTCCTCCCAGCCATCTATTCCGCCGCCGCCGTCGAAATCTGACGCGATTCCCACATGATCGATTCCGGCTATTTTAACCGCATGATCAATATGATCGACAAAGTCGGCGACGCTGGCACGGGGCGCCAGTTCCCACATGCCTAAGAGGCGTGTATTATAGGCCTTCATCGTCTCTTTTGAGGCCATGCCGCGCTGCGCCGACGTTTCCAGCCCCAACTCTTTGCGAAGATTGGCGCGAAACTCAGTTTGCGCCGCCGTATAAGGCTTTACATAGGCATCCAGCGCCACCATCTGGGCCACGCCGCCGACTTCGGCAATTTTTCTCAGCTGCACATCATCAAGGTTTCGCGCGCTATCAGCGACGGCTTTAACGCCGGAGTGCGAGGCGATTATCGGGGACCGAGAGAGATCTGCTGCCTGCATCATCGTCTCTTTACTCGCATGGGAAACATCCACCATTATGCCGTGATTATTGAGCTCTTTGACGAGCTCGCGCCCGGTCTCGGATAATCCATTATAGCGCGGACCATTGTCGCGGTCTGGATGGGGGTTGGAACTGTCGCCAAATTGATTATGACCGAAATGGGTAATTCCGACATAACGAACGCCGCGCTTGGCCCATAAGGCGACTGAAGATTTGCAGTTTTCAGCCGTGGCGCAGGCATCTCCCAACGGATAGGCGTTTTCCATGCCAACCATGGCCGCCAGCTTGCCGTCGGACACTGCTTTTCTAGCTTCAGCCGCTGTCGTCGCAAAGGCGATCCGGTCTTCGTAAGCTTTGGACATCATATGGATGGCTTTGATGCGGGTTTCCGCCACTTCTTTTGCGGCTGCGTAGCCTGCATCCGTCAATTCGCCTTGCGGCGTATAGACAATGAAGAAGGCGACATCGAGCCCGCCCTCTTCCATTTTGCCAAGGTCGACCTGCAAATGGGTCGCGCTGCCCGGATCGACTTTGTCCATATAGGTCAGCGGAATATCGACATGGGTATCAAGTGTTAGCGTATCAGAATGGAGCTGCGCAGGATTTGGGACGCTCTGGCAGGCCGGTATAACAGCCATAATGGCTAATAGAGATAGTCTTTTCATAGTTTCACCATAGCGCCGGATCCCGCGCCTCTTCAATGCTTTATTCATGTTTCTCTCTCATAGATTCGGCTTATGGGCCGGCTTCTGGAAAATAGATCTATCTTCATTTTAGTCGCCTGTTTTGCATTCTACGCGGCCTTTTCATTATATTTTCTCGTACAATATTATGGTCCGCCATTTACATTGGTCGTGCCTGGCGACATTCATTATGGCCGGGACTTTATAAATGTATGGGGCGGCGGTAATGCCGCTTTAGAAGGCGATGCGCGTTCTATATTTGACCGCGAGCTTTATGCCCAGCTTCTATTTCAATATGCTGAGCAAAAAATCCCGCTTGAGATGCTACGCCAGCACGCTTTTTCTTATCCGCCGCATACGCTATTTTTCTTAGTACCCTTTGCCTTTGTCTCTTACATTCCTGCCCTAGTACTATGGACGATCTTGGGAATAGCAGCTTGTTGGAAGTCATTCTCTACCTATTTGGGCGGCAAAATCGCGCTCCTGGCCCTTTTGGTTCCAAGCGGTTTGGTCAATCTCGTTGGCGGACAAAACGGATTTTTTACCGCCGCTTTGTTTATAGGCGGGTTTAGCCAACTTAAGAAAAACCCCTATCTGGCCGGTATTTTATTCGGCATTCTGACCATAAAGCCGCAGCTCGGCGTCCTGCTGGCTCTTGCGCTTTTGGCGGCGCGTCAATGGAAGGTGATATTTGCAGCGGGCGTAACTTGCATAACACTTATGGGGCTGAGCGCTCTAATATTCGGAATAGAGCTTTGGCGCACTTACGCGACTGTTACGCTGCCTTATCAAAGCGGTCTTCTCAAGAAGTCTATCGGCATATTCGATCATATGGTGCCATCTCTTTATAAGAGCCTGATCAATTCCGGAATGCCTGCGGATCTCGCAATATTCCCGCAATATGGACTGATGGCAATCTGCCTTATGTTAGTCGTCTGGGCCTTTTTGAGGCCGCGCAATTCGGTTTTGCAGCTATCCCTGCTCTGCGCCGTCACTTCGCTCTTTAGTCCATATTTGGCCATATATGATTTAACGCTCCTGACCTTTGCTGTTTTTCTATGGATGAGCTTTCATTTCAAAAAAGATAGCTTAACCGCTCCAAGGGCCGTGCTGGGCGCACTTCTAATCAGCCTTCCAATAACTCATCTATATTTTAGCGCGGCTGGGTTTTACTGGCTTCCCTTGCTGATAAGCTTATTTGCAGCCATATTAGTCGCCGATCTTCGAGGATATGAAGCGCCCTCGCCTGCTTAAGGATCATACCTTTGGCCGGCAACCCAGACTTGCTCGACTTTAATATTCTTGATTTGATCCTTCGGTACGCTCAACGGATTATCGCTAAGAATAACAAAATCTGCCCATTTATCAGCTTCCAAAGTCCCGAGTTTATCATCTTGAAAAGCACTATGGGCACCGCCAATAGTCATGGCCCTAATAGCCTCTATTACATTGAGCGCTTGATCGGTGTACCAGCCGCCTTCGGGCGTGCCTTTCAGTGATTGACGATTGACCGCGAAATGAAGTGTTTCCATCGGGGTCCAGGGCTCGCCCGGTAAATCGCTGTTGAATATCAGATGCCCGCCATGTGACAGAATTGTGCGCCACGCATAAGCATTTCGGATACGCACCGGTCCAACGCGGTCTTCAGCCCATTTGCTGTCGCCCACCGCGTGGGAGGGCTGCATGCTGGCGATCACGCCCAGCGCCGCCTGCCGCTTAAAGAAATCCGGTAGAACGACCTGCGCATGCTCGATGCGCCAGCGATGATCATAACCCGGAGGAGACTCCAGAATATCCTCATATTGTCCCAAGGTTACATCATTACCCAAATCACCGATTGCATGGACGGCCATTTGAAATTCATGGTCTGCAGCGGCTCGTCCAAGCGCGAGCATATCGTCCTGCGAAATACGTTCAGCCGCAACCTGCGTCTCAGGACTGTCCGTATAAGGCGCCTTCATGAGTGCCGTACGCGAGCCAAGAGAACCATCGTAAAACACTTTGATCGCGCGAATATCCAGATAATCATCCGGATCGTCCAACATGCCGCGCGAAAACCATTCGGTCATTAATTCCTGATCATTGCCATTCAGCATTCCGTACACCCGGATAGGGAGTTCGCCGCGTTTTGCGAGCGCCTGAAATGCTTGGACGTCCTTAGGCGTCATCCCGGCCTCGTGGATGGATGTCACGCCTTTCTCTGCCATAATATTCAACCCAGCTAATATTGCCTTTTCAATTTGCGCCTGATCCGGGTCCGGGGCATGTTGATTGACGAGACCTTGTCCAAGGGCCAACATAACACCTGTGGCCTCACCGTCCTCCCGGCGCAAAATAGTGCCGCCATTGGGATTTACTGTTGCGCTGGTTACGCCGGCGATATCCAGCGCCGCTCCGT
Organism: Hellea sp.; assembly: GCA_013002305.1. GTDB lineage: Bacteria > Pseudomonadota > Alphaproteobacteria > Caulobacterales > Maricaulaceae > JACOMS01. The sequence continues at coordinate 10,031 of JABDKG010000030.1, read as the reverse complement.
TATAAAACCCGGCAAATCCGTGTAGACTCTCAAGTTTTATCGGATTTTGCGGAAAAGCCTCATCAAGCACCCCCCGGTCAGGATATCCGCGAGACGCAAATTGGCCCTCATCCCATCCCTGCCCGATTAACCATTGCCCAGCTTTGGGGTCGGGATAGTAGTCGCGCAGACGCTGCACCATTTCGTGCACACTGGATACGCCGACTAAATCAGCTTTAATGGCGTCCATTCCGAGCTCACGTACATGAACATGGCTATCGATAAATCCGGGCATAACAGTCTTTCCGCCAAGATCAACATAGGTCGCCTCCGGCGCGATTTTCTGAAAATGATCCAGAAAACCCAGAGCAAATATTTCGCGTTTATGGATCATCATGGCTTCGGAATTATCTGGCGTCAGGGAAAGGATCGTTCCGCCGTGGAACACGGTGCTATCTGAATATCCAATGTTTTCTGGCTTCTGAGGACTACAAGCAACGGCTGCTAAAGCAGTTAATCCTAATAATATTATTTTGATTTCTGTTAGCCGCGTCACGAGACTGACTCCTAATTTCGAGAGATCTGGGTTAGCTGACTCTCGGACGCCAACGCAAGCCAATAAAAAAGCCGCCCTCTTTTTCAAAGGGCGGCTTGAATTTTTGAGATGGTGCCTGACTTACTCAGCAGCGCTCTCTTCGATCCCTTCCGGGAAAGCTTCAAGCTCCGGCGCGCCAGCGGCACGTTCTGCCAGAAGTTTCTGGTCCTTGTCATTGGCCAGTTTCTGATATTGACGCAGATTTCCGCCTGTACCTGCCGGAATGAGACGACCAACAATGACGTTCTCTTTCAGACCTTCGAGCATGTCTTCCTTACCTTGAACTGACGCTTCGGTCAGGACGCGGGTGGTTTCCTGGAAGGAAGCTGCTGAAATGAATGAGCGTGTCTGCAAGGATGCTTTCGTTATACCGAGCAGGATTGGGATACTCTCGGCTGGCGTGGCTTTCTTGTTTTCGGCCAACAGCTTTTCATTCGCTTCCATAAACTCAATACGGTCTACATTATCGCCGCGTAGATAGGACGAGTCGCCCGCCGATGTTACTTCCACTTTCTGGAGCATCTGACGCACAATCACTTCAATATGCTTGTCGTTAATCGGAACGCCCTGCAGGCGGTAAACGCCTTGGACTTCGTCAACCAGATATTCGGCCAGCGCTTCGACGCCCATGATCTTCAGAATGTCATGCGGAGCCGGGTTACCATCAAGAAGATAGTCGCCCTTTTTCACGCGGTCGCCATCTTGAACGAGCATGTGCTTACCTTTCGGAATAAGGAATTCAGACGGCGAGATATTCTCGTCATCCGGCGTGATCTGGATCTTGCGCTTGTTTTTGTAGTCACGCGTAAATTCGATCTTGCCTTCCATGTCGGCAATAACCGCATCATCTTTTGGACGACGGGCTTCAAACAGCTCGGCAACACGCGGCAGACCACCGGTAATGTCGCGCTGTGTCGCGCCGCCTTTGGGGATACGCGAGAGCACATCACCAGGCTTGACCATGTCGTCATCCTGAACAGACAGGATAGCGCCAACAGCCAACATATAGCGGGCAATATTGCCGTTTGGAAGTTTAACAGGTTCGCCATTTTCATCTTCGATAACGGCGACTGGCTGAATATCCGACGCTTTCGCATTGGCGCGCCAATCGACAATCACCTTAGAGGAAATGCCGGTATCTTCATCGGTTTCTTCGCGCGCTGATACGCCTTCGACAATATCCAGAAGACGGACTTTACCGCCAACTTCAGTAATGATCGGCGTCGCATATGGATCCCATTCGGCCAGCTTATCGCCGCGGGACACTTTTCCGCCGTCCTTAACAGAGAGACGCGTCCCGTAAGACACTTTGTGCGTCTCAAGATCTTTGCCGTCTCCGTCGACGACTTGAATGATCGTTGAGCGGTTCATAACGATGAAAATCTTACCCGCTTTGACGACATTAGAGTCCTCTCCATATACCAGCTTACCTTCGTTTGAACTTTCGATCACAGACTTGTCTGAAACAGACGCTGTGCCGCCAATGTGGAAGGTCCGCATGGTCAGCTGTGTGCCAGGTTCGCCGATCGACTGAGCGGCGATAACGCCAACGGCTTCGCCCATATTAACCTTGGTTCCGCGGGCAAGATCCCGGCCATAACAGCCGCAGCAAACGCCGTAACGGGTTTCACAGGTCAAAGGAGATCGAACGCGCGTGGCCTGCAGGCCCGACTGGTCAATTTCCAGAGCTTTGTCTTCGTCAATATAAGTGTGAACCGGGAACATTAAATCGCCAGTTCGTGGATCGTGAATTTCTTCAGATGTGTGACGGCCCAGCATACGATCTCCGAGAGAGACAACAATGTCACCGCCGTCAACAACAGGCTTAAGCTCAATACCCCGATCTGTACCGCAATCTTGCTCTGTGACGATACAGTCCTGGGCAACGTCGACGAGACGACGGGTCAGATAACCCGAGTTGGCGGTTTTCAGAGCCGTATCGGCCAGACCCTTACGAGCCCCGTGGGTGGAGTTAAAGTAATCCATCACGGTTAGGCCTTCTTTAAAGTTGGCCGTAATCGGTGTTTCGATAATTTCGCCGGACGGCTTGGCCATGAGGCCCCGCATACCCGCGAGCTGCTTCATCTGGTTTTTGGAACCACGTGCGCCGGAGTCGGCCATCATGAAGATCGAGTTGATAAGCTTACGTTCGCGCGCGGCCTCGTTCATCATAGCGTCCGCCACTTTGTCCGTACATTTGGACCAGGCGTCGACCACTTTGTTATATTTCTCACCCTTGGTGATCAGACCATCAGCATATTGCTGTTCAAAATCAGAGACCAGTTCCTGGGTTTCATTGACCAAAGTATATTTAGCTGCCGGAATAACCATGTCATCCTTACCGAAGGAAATACCGGCCTTACAGGCTTCGCGGAAACCAAGACCCATGATCTTATCACAGAAGATTACCGTCGCCTTTTGTCCGGCGTGGCGGTAAACTATATCGATCAGCTTGCCGATTTCTTTCTTCGTCAACGCTCTATTGATAACATCATAAGAGATCAGGTGATGTTTCGGTAAAAATTCAGCGATCTTCAAACGACCGGGCGTGGTTTCAGCCACCTCATATGTGACGCTGCCATCTTCATGTTTAACCGCGAACCGGCCTTTAACCTTAGCGTGAATTGAAACGTGCTTGCCATCAAGCGCGGCTTCAACTTCGGCCATAGAACCGAGCATCATGCCCTCGCCTTTTTCGCCGTCGCGCATCAGCGACATGTAATAAAGACCCAGAACAATATCCTGTGACGGTACGATGATCGGGCGACCATTGGCCGGTGACAAAATGTTATTTGTGGACATCATCAAGACGCGGGCTTCGAGTTGCGACTCGATCGACAGCGGGACGTGAACGGCCATTTGGTCGCCGTCAAAGTCAGCGTTAAACGCCGCACATACTAATGGATGAAGACGGATCGCCTTACCTTCGGTTAGCTTGGGCTCAAATGCTTGAATGCCTAAACGGTGAAGCGTCGGCGCGCGGTTAAGGAGAACCGGGTGCTCGCGAATAACTTCATCGAGAATATCCCAAACTTCCGGACGTTCTTTTTCGACCAGTTTCTTGGATTGTTTGACAGTGCCTGACAGGCCTTTAGCGTCAAGACGGGCATAGATAAACGGCTTGAACAGCTCGAGCGCCATTTTCTTCGGCAGGCCGCATTCGTGCAGTTTCAGCTCAGGTCCAACCACGATTACCGAACGGCCTGAATAGTCAACGCGCTTACCGAGAAGGTTTTGACGGAAACGACCCTGCTTGCCTTTCAACATGTCGGACATGGATTTTAAAGGACGCTTATTGGCGCCTGTGATGACCCGGCCGCGGCGACCATTATCAAACAGAGCATCAACAGATTCCTGCAGCATCCGCTTCTCGTTGCGGATGATAATGTCCGGCGCGCGCAGTTCTATCAGGCGCTTAAGACGGTTATTCCGGTTGATAACACGGCGATAAAGATCGTTCAGATCCGATGTCGCAAAACGGCCACCGTCCAGCGGCACCAGCGGGCGCAGCTCTGGCGGGATAACCGGAACAATTGTTAGAACCATCCATTCAGGACGGTTGCCGGAATTTTTGAAGGCTTCCAGAAGCTTCAGACGTTTGGAAAACTTTTTGAGTTTCAGCTCGGAACCGGTTTCGCCCATGTCAAAACGCGTACGCTCAATCTCGGCTTCAAGATCAAGGTTCATCAACATTTCGCGAACGGCCTCAGCGCCGATGCCGGCGGTAAAGCTGTCTTCGCCAAATTCGGCCTGGGCTTCAAGATATTCGTCTTCTGACAAGATTTGGCGTTCTGCCAAAGACGTCAGGCCGGGCTCGGTGACCACATAGCTTTCAAAGTATAGAACGCGCTCAACTTCCTTAAGCGTCATGTCTAGCATGGTCGAAATACGCGATGGCAGTGATTTCAAAAACCAGATATGCGCAACTGGCGAGGCCAGTTCAATATGGCCCATACGTTCACGGCGAACGCGGGTTACAGTAACTTCAACGCCGCATTTTTCGCAAACGACGCCTTTATATTTCATCCGCTTATATTTTCCGCACAGACATTCATAATCTTTAACAGGGCCGAAAATACGGGCACAAAATAGGCCATCTTTTTCCGGCTTAAAAGTCCGGTAATTTATGGTCTCAGGCTTGCGAATTTCGCCAAAAGACCATGACATGATCTTTTCCGGGCTCGCCAGAGAAATACGGATCCGGTCGAAGGTTGGACCTTCTTGTGCCGGGTTGAAAATGTTCATGACCTCTTGGTTCATAACTTTTTCCTCAAAATGTGAGCCAGACAATACCAGCTCGAAAAATTCAATTGCACTGTAGCAGGGCCGTCAAGCCCTGCTCTTAAAGGACTAACCGTTGGTCAACTCGACATTCAGACCGAGAGAGCGGATCTCTTTGATCAGAACGTTAAAGCTTTCCGGGATACCGGCTTCGAACGCATCATCGCCGCGGACAATACTCTCATAGACTTTCGTCCGGCCGGCCACGTCATCAGACTTAACCGTGAGCATTTCCTGCAGCGTATAAGCCGCGCCGTAAGCTTCCAGAGCCCAGACTTCCATCTCACCAAAGCGCTGGCCACCAAACTGGGCTTTACCGCCGAGTGGTTGCTGCGTGACCAGTGAGTAGGGTCCGATTGAACGGGCGTGGATCTTGTCATCTACCAAGTGGTGCAATTTCAAAAGATATTTATACCCGACAGTAACCGGGCGAATAAATCTCTCACCTGTACGGCCATCATAAAGATCAACCTGACCGGATTCTGTAAGCCCGGCAGATTTCAGCGTTTCAACAATATCCGGCTCGCGGGCACCATCAAACACAGGCGTTGCGATTGGAACACCATTGGTCAGATTTCCGGCCAGCTCGAGAAGCTCGTCATTTTTGCGCGGCATCTCGGCGCCTTCGCCGTAAGCAATTGTCAGCGCTTCTTTAACCGGCGCCATGCTGCCTTCAGCCTTATAAGTCTTGAGCGCGTCGTCGATGAGTTTACCGACGCCTGAACAGGCCCAGCCCAAATGGGTTTCAAGGATCTGTCCAACATTCATTCGCGACGGAACACCCAGCGGGTTCAAAACAATATCAACGCCTTGTCCGGTCGCAAGGAACGGCATGTCTTCGATCGGATTGATCTTGGAAATGACACCTTTGTTACCGTGACGTCCGGCCATTTTATCGCCGGGTTGAAGCTTCCGCTTAACCGCAACAAAAACTTTAACCATCTTCATTACGCCTGGCGGCAATTCATCCCCGCGCTGTAGCTTGTCGACCTTGTCATCAAAACGCGCATCGAGGCGGGCTTTAGACGTGTCATATTGCTCTTTAAGCGCTTCGAGTTCACCAATAGCTTTTTCATCATTAATGCCGATGCGCCACCAGTCAGACCGCGGAATATCGTCTAGATTTTCTTCGGTGATCGGGCCTTTTTTGAAACCGCGGGGTCCTGAGACCGCAGTCTTACCGATAAGAGTTTTCCGAACAGTCCCGAAAATGGAACGTTCCAGAATTTTCAGCTCATCATCGCGGTCTTTACCCAGAGATTCGATCTCTTCGCGTTCGATTTGCAAAGCCCGTTCGTCTTTATCAACGCCGTGACGATTAAAGACACGAACCTCGACAACTGTTCCGGAGGCGCCTGGAGGCAGCTTCAAAGAAGTATCGCGAACGTCGGAGGCTTTTTCACCAAAAATAGCGCGCAGAAGTTTTTCTTCCGGCGTCATCGGGCTTTCGCCTTTTGGCGTGACCTTACCAACCAAGATATCGCCGGAGTGAACCTCAGCGCCAACGGCAACAATACCGGCTTCGTCGAGATTTCTAAGCGCTTCTTCACCAACATTTGGAATGTCGCGGGTAATCTCTTCAGGCCCAAGCTTCGTATCGCGGGCCATGACAGAGAATTCTTCAAGGTGAACCGATGTGTAAACATCGTCACGCACGATCCGTTCAGAGATCAGGATCGAGTCCTCAAAATTATAGCCGTTCCAGGGCATGAAGGCCACGAGGATGTTCCGGCCAAGGGCCAGTTCACCCAGATCGGTCGAAGGTCCGTCAGCGATAATATCGCCGGCTTTGATTTCGTCGCCAACTTTCACAAGTGGTCGCTGATTGATACAGGTCGATTGGTTCGAACGCTGAAACTTAAGAAGGTTATAAATATCAACGCCGGATCTTTTCAAATCAGATTCCTTGGTGGCGCGGATAACAATACGTTGAGCATCAACCTGCTCGACAATACCTTCACGTTTGGCGGCAACTGTCGCCCCGGAGTCGAGCGCAACAACAGATTCCATACCGGTGCCAACTAATGGCGCTTCGGCTTTAAGCAAAGGCACAGCCTGGCGCATCATGTTTGAACCCATCAAAGCGCGGTTCGCATCATCGTTCTCGAGGAACGGGATCAGAGCCGCGGCGACGGATACAAGCTGTTTTGGCGACACGTCGATGAAGTTGACTTCTTCTTTTGGTATCAAGGTCACATCACCGCTCACACGGCAAGTGATAAAGTCTGAGGCAAGCTCGCCCTTATCGGTAACCTCGGCATTGGCCTGCGCGATTTTATAGCGCGCTTCTTCCATAGCGGAGAGATAGACAACTTGATTGGTCAGTTTGCCGTTTTCGATTTTCCGGTAAGGGCTTTCGATAAAGCCGTATTTATTGACACGCGCGTGGGTAGCCAGCGAGTTGATCAGACCAATATTTGGCCCTTCCGGCGTTTCAATCGGGCAGATCCGGCCATAGTGGGTCGGGTGCACGTCGCGGACTTCAAAGCCCGCGCGCTCGCGCGTCAGGCCGCCTGGCCCGAGCGCAGAAAGACGGCGCTTATGCGTAATCTCTGACAGCGGGTTGGTTTGGTCCATGAATTGCGACAATTGCGAGGATCCGAAAAATTCACGGACAACAGCGGCAGCCGGCTTAGCGTTGATCAAATCATGCGGCATGACTGTTTCAATATCGACAGCGGCCATACGTTCTTTAATCGCGCGTTCCATCCGCAAAAGACCAATACGGTACTGATTTTCCATCAGCTCACCAACAGAGCGAACCCGGCGATTGCCAAGATTATCAATATCGTCAACAGAGCCGATACCGTCTTTAAGCTTCACCAGCGTATCAACAACAGCAAGCAAATCTTCTTTGCGTAGGACGCGGATATTATCTTCTGTTTCCTGATCCAGACGAATGTTCATCTTCACTCGGCCAACGTCCGACAAATTATAACGCTCTTCATCAAAGAACAGAGAGTTAAACAGATCTTCGGCCGCCTCTGGTGTTGGCGGCTCGCCCGGACGCATAACCCGGTAAATGTCGACAAGTGCGCCGGCGCGGCTATCATTTTTATCGGCTGCCAGAGTATTCCGGATATAAGGACCGACATTGATGTGGTCGATGTTCAGAACAGACAGTTCATTAATCCCGGCTTCGGTCAAAGCCTCGATAATTTCTTCCGTTAGCTCATCACTGGCTTCAGCGTAAATTTCGCCGGTCTTAACATTGACGATGTCTTCGGCGGCGTAACGGCCGGCCAGAATTTCATCAAGGATAAGAACGCTCTTAAGGCCGCCATCGGCGAGCTTCTTGGCGCCGCGCTTCGTGAGCTTACGGCCGGTCGGCGCTGCAACTTCACCGGTTTTTGCGTCGACAAGATCTTCGGTCAATTTCGCGCCGCGATAATTTTCGGCGTTAAACGGCATAGTCCAGCCGCCTTTTTTCTTGTCCCGCTTATAGGTTACGGCGTTATAATATTGAGCCAGAATATCTTCTTTGCTCATACCCAGCGCGTAAAGCACGGTAGTTGCCGGCAATTTACGGCGACGGTCGATCCGTGCATGAAGAATATCTTTGGCGTCAAATTCAAAATCCAGCCATGAGCCGCGATAAGGAATAATCCGCGCTGAGAATAGGAATTTGCCGGATGAGTGGCCTTTGCCTTTGTCATGGTCAAAAAATACGCCGGGTGAGCGGTGCATCTGCGAAACGATAACGCGTTCCGTACCATTGACGATAAAAGTACCTTTTTCGGTCATGAGCGGGATATCGCCCATATAAACGTCTTGCTCTTTTATATCTTTGACAGAACGGGCGCCCGTGTCTTCATCAATATCGAAAACCACCAAACGCATTTTGACTTTGAGCGGCGCCGCAAATGTTATATCGCGCTGCTGACACTCTTCTTCATCAAATTTTGGCGGCTCAAACTCAAATGAGACATATTCCAAGACCGCACGGTCTGAGAAATCCCGAACCGGGAAGACCGACTTGAACGTTCCGTTCAGGCCCGTATCGCCCCGCTCTTCGCGCGGCTGATCTTTTTGCAAAAATTGGTTGTAAGAACTTTTTTGAACCTCAATAAGGTTTGGCATCCGGACAACTTCCGGGATTCGGCCAAAGCTTTTACGAATACGTTTTTTACCTGTGAATGAAAGCGACATTAAAGACACCTTTCCGCTCTTGCTGGGCCTGCCTGTGCACGGGCGGGCCATATAATCCTGTTGAACCTTTATGCTCTGCGTTCAGTCAGAGACCGTGACCCTCACGATGGGGAAATATCCGGCGACCAGATAGTCGCCGGATACCAAGATTACTTAAGCTCGACAGTTGCGCCGGCAGCTTCGAGTTTCTCTTTAATGTCTTCGGCTTCCGCCTTAGGAGCAGCTTCTTTAACTGCTTTTGGTGCGCTTTCGACCAGTTCCTTGGCTTCTTTGAGGCCAAGACCGGTGATGGCGCGGACTTCTTTAATGACAGCAATTTTGTTGCCGCCGAAAGATGTCATGACAACGTCAAACTCGTCTTTTTCTTCGGCAGCTTCGCCGCCACCAGCAGCTGGGCCGGCAACTGCAACTGCAGCCGCGGCTTTGATGCCGTTTTCTTCGAGAATGTCGTTCAGTTCTTTTGCTTCGAGGATGGTAAGACCCATCAGCTCATCAGCTAGCTTTTTTACATCAGCCATTTTAGTTTCCTTTTATCAGTTCGATATTTGCGAGAATGATTGTCGTTAAGCCGCGGCTCTTTCTTCGATCACTTTAATGGCACCGGCCAGAGCCGAACCTTGTGATGTCAGACGCTGAGCCACTTCGGCAGCCTGTCCAATAAGACGCTGGGCAGCCATACCAATAAGCTCTTCACGAGAAGGCAGTTTGGAAAGTCCCTCGACACCAGAGATGTCAAAGATTTCCTCACCCATGAAACCACCAATGATATTAAAAGCTTTATTATCTTTGGCGAATTCAACAGCCACTTTCGGCGCGCTGATAAAGTCTTCGGCGTAGGCAATAGCCACGGGTCCGGTAAACATTGATCCAGCAGCCTCAAACGGCTTACCCTTCATCGCGATTTTTGCGAGACGGTTTTTAACGACACGGATTGTTGCGCCGCGCTCTCTGAGCTTGGCACGCAATTCCGTCATTTCCGCAACGGTCATGCCAGAATATTCTGCCATTACCACGGATCCGGAACCAT
>JABDKG010000015.1 GCA_013002305.1 Hellea sp. | reverse complement strand
GTTCAACGTGTCATCCATGTGCCGAGCCAAATCTATAACGCGCGTTTTCCGGTCAATTAAAGTCTCAGTCGGAACGCCGTATAATTTGGAAGAATGGGTAAAAAACTTAGCCGTACCACGCGCACCTAGCATGAGAGCGGTCGTCTCTATTGAGTCGGCTGCGCGGGTTAGCCACTCTCCAACATCTCCTTCATTTTCAATGAGTTGACGAGCATCCTTTACGTGCTCAAAACACGCCTCTAAGTCAACTGCTTCATATCGCGGTTTAGGTAAAGAACCGGATTTTAAAAATGCTTTCTTATGGTCTTCATCCCATATTAAAGAGCCTAAAATTCGGATCGATGACATCGCGGCATTGAGATGCCCGGCAGCTTTGATCTGGCGTTCCCGCAATGCCGGGAGAGCTGGCATTATTCCGCCTCTCCGCCCTCTTCTACGGTATCCTCATCAGTGTCGTCGTCGCTTTCTTCAATGCGCTCGACAGAAACGACACGTTCGTCTTCTTTGGTCCGTATCACAGTCACTCCGCGTGCTGAACGAGAGACGATAGAGATGTTGCGGACCGGGCATCGAATTAATTGGCCGCCATCAGTTACGATCATAAGCTGATCATCTTCTTCGATACAGAATGATCGAACGAGCTTCGCATCTTCCTGGCCCTTTTTTCGACCCAGTTCTTGCGCCGTAACACCCTGCCCGCCGCGATTCATACAGCGATAATCATATGATGAGCTGCGTTTTCCAAATCCGTCATCAGCCAACGTCAACAGGAATTGCTCTGCTGCGCCAAGTTCAGCAATACGCTCTTCAGATAGTGACGTCTCAATCTCACTATTATCGCCATCGTCTTGAGCATCGTCACCCATGGCTCGGCGCATGGCGTTTGCGTGTTTAATATAGGCCCTGGCCTCGTCGGTTTCGATGTCCATATGACGCAATATGGCCATAGAAATGACCTCATCGCCGTCTTTGAGCCGGATACCTCTAACGCCACTGGAAGTCCGTCCAACAAATCGACGAATATCAGTGGTTTTAAACCGGATAGCCTTACCCATGGCCGTCGTTAGCAGGACATCGTCATCTTCATTGCAAACCCGTACATCAACGATACCATCGCCTTCATCGGGCTTCATGGCGATTTTGCCGCCGCGATTAACACGCTTAAAGTCCGCTAAAGAGTTCCGGCGCACACCACCGGATCGCGCCGCAAACATAATATCCATTGAATCCCAAGCTTCTTCGTCCTCTGGCAGTGCCATAATGGAATTGATGCTTTCGTCCTTATCAAGCGGCAAGAGATTAACCAGAGCTTTGCCGCGCGTATTTGGCCCGCCGAGCGGTAATTTCCAGACTTTAAGTTTATAACACATACCGGTCGAAGAGAAGAATAGAACGGGTGTATGCGTGGACGCAACAAACACAGTTGTAACGTAATCAGCATCTTTGGTTGACATGCCGGAGCGCCCTTTGCCGCCGCGGCGCTGGGCACGATAAGTATCGAGGGCGGTGCGTTTAACATAGCCTTCGGATGTGACCGTCACGACCATATCTTCTACCGCGATAAGATCTTCATCATCGAAATCAATGCCGCCTTCGACAAATTCGCTCCGTCGATCCACGGCAAATTTTTCACGGACTTCAACAAGCTCTGTTTTGATGATCGTCGTGACCCGTTCGCGAGAGCGAAGAATGTCAAGGTAATCGGTTATCATTGCCGCGAGCTTCTCAGCTTCGTCAGTGATTTCTCCCATTCCTAGCTGCGTGAGCTTAAGTAGGCGCATATCAAGAATTGCTTTAGCTTGCTCATCAGTCAGCTGGATCGATCCGTCATCACCCAGTCGCGAGCGAGGATCCGCGATCAACTTCAGCAACGGCTCCATATCTTTCGCCGGCCATTGTCGGCCCATCAAATTTTCTTTTGCGTCTTTCGGATTGGCGGAACCGCGGATAATTTTTATAACTTCGTCAATATTTGCTACTGCCGTGGCCAGACCAACGAGGATATGAGCACGATTTCGCGCTTTGGCGAGATCAAACTTCGTCCGCTTCGCAATGACTTCTTCCCGGAAAGAAAGGAATGCCTCTAGCATTTGCTTTACGGTCATCTGCTCGGGACGACCGCCATTGAGCGCAAGCATATTTGCCGAGAAATTTTGCTGTAGCTGAGAATACCGGAAAAGCTGATTTAAAACCACGTCAGGGACGGCGTCGCGTTTTAGTTCTATCACGACGCGCATACCGTTACGATCGGACTCGTCTTGCAGATGCGCGATACCTTCAACTCGCTTATCGCGAACAAGCTCGGCGATTTTCTTGATCATGTTGGCCTTATTGACCTGATAAGGGATCTCCGTGACGATTATAGCATGACGATCCTTGCGGATTTCCTCCATGTGTGTGCGCGCCCGCATGATAATCGAGCCTTTCCCAGTGGTGACACTGGAAATGGATCCAGACCGGCCCATGATAAGACCCCCGGTTGGAAAATCTGGCCCCGGAATATATTCGAGCATGGCTTCATCGGTGAGCGTTCCGTCTTCCAATAGTGCAACAGCGCCATCAATGACTTCGCCCAAATTGTGCGGCGGAATATTAGTTGCCATCCCGACAGCAATGCCGCCTGCACCATTGACGAGAATATTAGGGAATCGCGCCGGCAGGACGATCGGTTCGCTTTCTGAAGCGTCATAATTGTCCTGAAAAGCGACCGTATTCTTCTCGATGTCAGCCAGTAACGAAGCCGCAGGGCGATCCATTCGAACTTCTGTGTAGCGCATCGCCGCCGGGCGATCACCATCAACAGACCCGAAATTTCCTTGCCCATCCAGAAGCGGCAAACTCATGGAAAAATCCTGCGCCAAGCGCACGAGCGCGTCATAGACCGCGCTATCGCCGTGAGGGTGGTATTTACCGATTACATCACCAACGACCCGCGCTGAT
>JABDKG010000097.1 GCA_013002305.1 Hellea sp. | reverse complement strand
CGCCGTAAAATCCTTTTTTAATCCCTTTGCGTCGAGCTTCGCCGAGAAGACAATCTCGCCGGCATGGTAAAGATCTGTCATAGCAATCGGCTCTTGGGTTACAGCATTTATGGGTGGAGTTCGGGCGAAAAAAATTGACCCGAAATTTCAGGCTGCCCCCTGGCCTAGCGGCCCCGGTTTAAGCTGGCGGGCCCGAATAGTGCCAACCACGGGGCGGCGTTCATGGCCTCGCCCGTTTTGAGCGGCTTTTTTTGCTTTGGGCTATCAAGATAGTGATTCAGGTTTTTAAGGCGTTTTTGCCGCGCCATATATTCGGTGTACCAAGCCTGCATAACAATGGTTTGATGAGCGTGTTTTTTCCGGGAGCCTATAATCTGAGTGGCAATTTTAGGCGAAGAAGCCCAAAACTCAGCCCAGCCCTGCCCGATGCCGAGCCAAAGCTCTAACGCCTCATCGACCACCTCGCGAAGCGACGGGACTTTTTTTCGGAGTGGTCCCCTCCATTGACATTTTCTTCCTGACCCTGCCAGGCCAGTTGCCAGGCCTTGTAAAGCGCATTGACCAGAGGCACGATCGGCGGCGACGCGGCCTGAATATCCGCGACGCTCCGGCCGGTCGTCAGAGATGCCACCAGTTCAAGGTCTTTTTTGGATGTTCCGACAAACAGATCGCGCAGCCGCTCTGACCAGTTTTCACCAAATTCGCGTTCAACGGCGTCGATTGCCTGATAAGAAAAGCGAATAACATATTCGCCTTCCGCCCATCTAAATTTTACATCGCCAAACATAATCGCCCTCTTAGAATTCGGCCGGCTAAATAATCGCCGGAAACGACCGGATCGCCGGTCGGGCCGTCACTGCGTTGCCGAGATTAAACGCTGGCGGCAAAGGCGCGCGTGGCTGCGCCGGTCGCCTGAATTTTAAGCGTCGCAGCAAAAATCTCATTAATGTTGAACGGCTCGCTCACACCCATATTGAGAAATGCGCGGGTCAGGGTGTAAGTTGTCGTGCCATCATCGACCGTGATCCGCATTTGAATGGCAGTTTTGCTGCCCTGATTTTCGACCAGGAACTGATGCACATTATCGGCAAGCGCGACATTATAGGTCACGGATCCTTCACCCACGTCAACTTCGCCGACGGCATATTCCGGGCTCCCGTTCGGGGATGAAAAACAAGTTGTCTTAATGCGTTCGACCGATGTCTCGCCAAGCTCCGCCTGGGTAACACACGGGAAAGGGACAAAGCCGCTGCCAATGTCAATTTCGACATCGACGACTTCTTGGTTAAGGACTATTCCTGACATTTAGGTCTCCGTTAAGCTTAGTATTAAATAGAATTTTGATGGATTTCGGTCATAATATCGGCCCAATATTGTGGAAAATGAAACAAGATGATCCGATCTGTAACTTATAGTTTTTTTGCTGCCATGGTCATGAGCGCGCCGCTCACAGCCCAGGCAGACCCGGTAATTCCGGTGTGCGATATTGTCGACGAACAGGACATTTACTGGGAAGCCGCCGGAGAGACGGTAACCCTGCGAACCGAACTTCGTACAGGCGCGCAGCCTTATCCGGACGGTCATTTTTTTCTCATAATGTCCGATGGGCAGGAAATATTCCTCGGTGAAGGCACCAAGTTTCTGGACGATTACCCGCCGGAAGACGTGCCAAGCTGCCAAGACCATCTCGAAGCCGCGCAGCGCCCTATCCTGGACAGTCTGGAGGGCACATCCATTTCCCATTGGAATTTCGAGTTTAAAACCTATCGCGACGTCGATGCCGTTTATGCGGCGCCCTGTACCCACGACAATGAGCGCGGAAAAGTCAGTTGTGACAATGTCCAGCAATTCATCGAAGAATATGCGCTGGGCAGCGACGTCATAACCCAACCGGATGTGGCGGCAAAACTTCGCGAACAAAACGCGCCGCTGCTCGCGGTCCCTTATTCAACATATGGCTGGAATGTCGTTGCCATCGACCGTGAAAACGGCGAGGTTTATCACTTGTTTTATTCGGGCTGTTAGGCCGGAAGCTCTCGATTGTAACGGGACGGCGGATTTCGCTTCGCTCTATCCGCCCTACGGGATGCTTCTCGTCGAGTATTAACGCGCTTCAGCCCGCGGGAGCCTTGACGCAATCCAGATTGCTTTCCAGTTCTATTCGGTAAATGCCTTTCGGTTCGCTGCGGTAGGAATTGAAATAGATATATTTCCCATCCGGCGAGAAGAACGGATATTCATCTTTTGCCGGATGGTCCGTAATCCGGCGAATATCTTCGCCGTTCACATTCATGAGATAAATATCGGGTTCCCCGGATGGTTGGGCGCGATCAGACGCAAAAACGATCGTCGTGCCGTCCGGCGACCAACTTGGATAGCCCTCCTCGGTCACATCGTCTGTGAGCTGCGAAATTTCGCCGGTTTCGGTTTTAATAAGATATACATTATAATCTTCACCGCTCTCTTGCCGGTTAAAGAGAATTTTGGAATCGTCGGGGGAAAACTGCGCGTGCGCGTCATACCCATCAAAGTCGGTCCAACGTTTCAGCGCTCCGTCAGATTTACGATAGGTATAGATATCCGAAGCACCCGTTCGATAGGAATTAAACACGATCGTTTCACCATCCGAGGCGTAACTGGCGAGCCACTCCCACGAGTCATGGGGCGCAATAAATACCGTCTCACCGGTCGTTAAATCATATTCGGCAATATCCGTCCTTCCGTTTTCTGTCGGCATAATGTTGAGCAGTTTCTTGCCGTCAGGTGAGAACACCGCCCCGTTGTCGAGATTGGGAATGTCCTGGCGAGCGCCGGTTTTCAGATCCAGCAGGTAGAGACCTGTTTCATCCTCATTCTGCCTCCAACCGATCGCCAATGTCCCGCCGTCCGGCGACAGACCATCAAAATGATATTGCTGCCGGTCCGGGTCAACGGCAATATGTTCTACCAGACAGCCTCCGGGATCGCGCGATGTTTCATACGCAACGTTCTGATCCTGTGCGCAAGAGACAGACAGGAGCGCGGCGATTCCCGTCATGTGATATGGAGAGATCCGAAACACGGGTTTATTTCTACTCAATTGCCGGTTTTTATGCAACTCCGGCGGCCCCGGCGGGATTTGTGATGGGTCCGTTAAAGCCGGGAATTTCAATTTTCCTCAATATTCCAGCGCAGTTTTATCAACCGGCCGGCCAGACTTGTGCTTTCCGTCGGCGCATTGACCGGCCCGGTAATTTTCGCGCCCCGGAGCTTTCCGCCCGAGACCGGGATTTGAGCCGTTATCATAGCTTCTGCGATCGCCTCACTGGCTTGCTGCAATGGCAGCGTATCGTGAAAACCGGCCCCGGCCCGCGTGAATGAAACCTGAGCGTAGATCCGTATTCCGGTTTGAATCTCCCGGTTGATTGTCGAACTGGTATGTTTGCGGTCTTGCACAGACGGATAATCGATCACGATGATCGGCAATCCTATCTCATGATCCGGCGGAACCGAGCCCGCAAAAATGGCCGGGCTTCCCGCGTAACTATCCAGCAAATTCGTAACGGACGATTGCGTAATGAGATATTGGTAAAGGTCGCCGACCACATCGATCATATGGCAATCTCCGTTTTGGGGCCGAAGGGGAGTTAGCCATTTCTGCCTTCTGCAACATTAGTCCGTTTTAAAGACGTTAGTTCAGCTTATTTCATGGAGTGCAATTGGCGCTCCACTCTTTTAGCAATTGGCACCATTCACGAGCAGACGCTTCATTATAGTCGATTTGCCCGTCGGAATATATTGTATTTAGTCGTTCCGCCGCATTTTTGTGCGCCCATTTAACAGCTGGCCGAAGAGCGCGCTGGACAAGGTTGGGGTCTTCAGACATCATACCTTTCGGTGTATACAGGATCGACTGAATCAGTTTGCTGTCATTGAAAGTAAATTTCATTTCTGCCTCAAGCGGAGGTAATTTCAGGAGATCAAGAAAATCATTATGTTCAATCACGGTAATAACGATAATGCCGTTTTTCGCTGTGATAAGCTCATGTGAAAATCTGCCGTTTGTACCAACATCCCAGCCGAGCGAAATTAGAATTTGTTTTTTTGGCAAATGGAATTTTGCACTAGCAAATGTCATTCTAGAATCTTGGGCGAGGGTGTCTGCTAATGAATTCAAATCGTGTTTTTGCAGAGCGATCAAATACTCCTTAACAACTGTGTATAATTTATTATCAAGTTTATTCATCGGTTTTCTAGTACAATGAATATCAAAGAAGTGCGACCTCAAAACCGACAAGTGCTTAGTATCGCAATGTCCGCAATTGGATTTTTGAGACATCTGCTTTGGGTTGTTGCAAGACATATTCACGCTAAAGCGACTTTGCCGCCTGCTGAACTATCCGTTTTCGAGTTTCCGGGTCTTTGACCAACCGGCT
>JABDKG010000094.1 GCA_013002305.1 Hellea sp. | reverse complement strand
TGGTCGATAGCGGCGGCGGGCACCTTCCGTCCCAAGCCGAAATTTTTCCGGATCGGGGTCACTTTGGGCAGTGTTTCTATAATCAGTCTGTCATGAGCGCGAAGGGCATCCCGCAAATCGCCGTCGTTATGGGCTCCTGCACCGCTGGCGGTGCCTATATTCCGTCCATGGCAGATGAGAGTATTATCGTTGCTAATCAAGGTACGATCTTCCTCGGCGGCCCGCCTCTGGTCGAAGCCGCGACGGGCGAGAAGATCAGCGCGGAAGAACTTGGCGGCGGCATGCTCCATTCGAAAACTTCCGGTGTGACAGATCACCTCGCCAGCAATGATGCCCATGCGCTCCAAATTGCGCGCGAGTCGATTGCCCGCCTCGGCGACCGGCCCAAAGCTTATGGCCCCAATAGAGAACCACGTCCGCCAGCTTATGATCCTGATGAAATTGACGGCGTGGTCCCGGTTGATATTCGACAACCCTATGATTGCCGCGAGTTGATTGCGCGCCTTGTTGATGGCTCGGAATTTCATGAATTTAAAAAACTCTATGGCGAAACGCTCGTCACAGGATTTGCGCATATTGAAGGCTATGAAGTTGGCATCCTCGCTAATAATGGTGTGCTGTTTTCTGAAAGCGCGCTCAAAGGCGCTCACTTTATCGAGCTTTGCTGCGCGCGAAATATTCCGCTTATCTTCTTGCAAAATATCACGGGCTTTATGGTTGGCTCGAAAGCTGAAGCCGGCGGAATTGCGAAAAACGGCGCCAAGATGGTGCATGCAGTATCCAATGCTAATGTTCCTAAATTCACGGTTCTGGTCGGTGGATCATTCGGGGCCGGAAATTACGGCATGTGCGGCCGAGCCTATGATCCAAATCTGATTTTCATGTGGCCTAATTCGCGAATCTCCGTGATGGGCGGTGAACAGGCAGCCTCTGTGCTCGCCTCGGTTCACCGCGATCGCGAAAAATGGACCGCCGAGGACAAACAAGCTTTCATGGACCCAATTCGCGAAAAATATGAGCATGAAGGGCACCCATATTTTGCCAGTGCCCGGGTCTGGGATGATGGCATTATAGCCCCGCGCGACACGCGACGGGTCCTGGCGCTTAGCCTCGCCATGGCCGCCAACGCGCCGCGCCGCGAAACCAAATTCGGCATTTTCCGGATGTAATGTGAAAACGCAGATTAATAGATTTGACTTTTTACGGCTCCTCTTTGCGGGGGCTGTTGCCGTTTATCATGCTGTGGTCCTATCGCGTATAGCGCCACGCTCCGGCTGGGAAGAGGGCCTTGCCCAAGCGGCCGAAATTTCCATTCAGGGATTCTTTATCATTTCCGGAATGCTGGTTCTGGGCTCACTCGTCAGATCAGAAAGGCTGGGGCTTTACGCCGGGAAGCGAATTCGGCGACTCTATCCGGCCTATGCTGTGGTGATATTAATTCCGGCGATCATTTCGCTGATTCTTACACAAGACTTTGGCGGCGTGTTATCTTATGTGATCCCGAACCTTGCCTTCCTAAATTTTCTGGAACCGACACTACCCGGCCTGTTCGATAATTATGAGGGCATCGTCAATGGCGCGCTCTGGACCCTAAAGATTGAAGTGATGTTTTACATCGCGCTTCCGGTGATTTGGTGGTTTATCAAAAAACCGGGCAAGCTTTGCATGCTCGTCTGGATCGCGATGTTTCTCGGAGCCGAGATCTGGCGTCAATTTTTTCTACACTTCGACCACGCTTATAGTGACCAGCTTGCCCGTCAACTTCCGGGTCAGATGGGTTACTTTGCGATAGGCATGCTGGTGAACCAAAATTGGCACAAATTGCAAAACCCTAAACTCTGGTGGGCTGGGCTCGGCGTCGTCTTAGTTGGCCTGACTCTTTGGCTGCCCATACTGCATATATTGCGGCCTGTAGGACTTGCCCTAATCATTATCTGGATTGCCAATGCACCCGGGCCCCGTCTCAATTCCGCCCGCTATGGCGATATGAGTTACGGAGTCTACATTACCCACTTCCCAATTATTCAGGCGTGCATTGCGGCGGGCTTGTTTGCAACGCCGGCGATTGGCCTGATCGCAAGTTTCGGCCTGACAATTATAGCCAGCTTTGCCCTGTGGCACCTCGTTGAAAAACGGGCGCTTTTACCCTCTTCCCATTATCGGAGAGCTTCATGACGAAGATTACAAAAATCCTCATTGCCAATCGCGGCGAGATTGCCTGCCGGGTGATGAAGACTGCCCGCAAAATGGGCATCGCGACTGTTGCTGTCTATTCTGACGCGGACGCCAAGGCGCTTCATGTGCGTATGGCCGATGAAGCCATTCATATTGGGCCGAGCCCTGCAGCAGAAAGCTATCTTGTTATGGATAAGATTATAGACGCCTGCAAAGAAAGCGGCGCCGATGCGGTCCACCCGGGTTATGGTTTCTTGTCGGAGAACCCGGCGTTTGCGAGACGGCTCAAAAAAGAAAAAATTATCTTTATTGGTCCCGCGCCCGAGAGCATGGAAGCGATGGGCTTAAAGGACGCCGCCAAGGCGCTCATGACCGAAGCGGGCGTTCCGGTCACGCCCGGTTATCAAGGAGACAATCAAGATCCGCAGCACCTAAAAAAAGAAGCAAGTAAAATCGGTTATCCGGTGCTCATCAAAGCGATTGCCGGCGGCGGCGGCAAAGGGATGCGTAAGGTTGATACCGCCGATGATTTTATCGACGCGCTAGCCTCTTGTCAGCGCGAAGCCAAATCGAGCTTTGGCAATGATATAGTCTTGATCGAAAAATACATAACCAGCCCGCGCCATATTGAAGTGCAGGTGTTTGGCGACACGCACGGCAATGTGGTGCACATGTTTGAGCGCGATTGCTCGCTGCAGCGCCGCCACCAAAAAGTCATCGAAGAAGCGCCTGCCCCCGGCATGACCGACCAAGTCCGCAAAGCTATGACGGACGCTGCTGTCAATGCCGCCAAAGCCGTCGACTATGTTGGCGCAGGTACGGTTGAGTTCATTGTCGACGGCTCCGGCGCGCTCAAAAAAGACGGCTTCTGGTTCATGGAAATGAATACGCGCCTACAGGTCGAACACCCGGTCACAGAAATGATCACAGGCCTTGATCTAGTCGAGTTACAAATCCGGGTCGCGCAAGGCGAAAAATTGCCCGAGCAAAAAGAAATCAAAATGCAGGGCCATGCGGTGGAAGCCCGGCTCTATGCCGAAGATCCGGCCAATGACTTCTTACCAAGTGTTGGGAAGCTTCAAATATTGGAAATTCCGACTGGCGCTAGGATTGATACGGGGGTTGAGCAAGGCGGCGAAGTTTCGATTTATTATGACCCCATGATTGCAAAACTTATCGTCCATGAACCAACGCGTGTTCCAGCCTTAGCGCGTCTTGATGAACTTTGCCGAGAGACATTGATTTATCCCGTTCGCACCAATTGTAAATTTTTGCATGACTGCCTGTCCAATCCGGAATTTATCAGCGGGAATGTCTCGACCAATTTTATTGCCTATCATTGGCAGGGTAGCGAAACCGAAATAAATTATACCGCCTTGGCCGCAGCACTTGCGCCGCAAAAAACGGATAATGCATTTGCCAATAATGATGGATGGCGACCCAACCTGCCGCCGCGCACCGTTCAGTATCGACATTTAGACGGCAAAGAAATTTCTATTCCGCTAATGGGCAAAACTGTAGACGTTGTAATAAATGAACGCCGTACCCCCGAAGGGCGCGTCGTGTTTGTCGACGGGCTCTATTATCTGACGACCAACGCCTCTGGGCTCGATCACGCACTTGGCGGCGGTAACGCGATCACGGCTCCTATGCCAGGCAAAATTATTGCAGCCAACGCTCAAGTGGGCGACGCCGTCAAAGCCGGAGACAAGCTTATCGTGATGGAAGCGATGAAAATGGAAATGTCGCTGGAATCACCCCGCGATGGTATCGTTGCCTCCGTCGATGTCTCGCCCGAGGATCTGGTCAATGACGGCGATATTTTGTTAGAATTAGAAAAAGAGGATGAATAGCCATGAACAGCACAACCTACCCCTCCCTCAGTTTTGGCCATAATGAAGAAATCGAAATGCTGCGTGACATGGTTTACCGGTTTGGAAAAGACCATATTGAACCTATCGCTGCAGAGATTGACAAAACCAATGAGTTTCCGCGCCATCTCTGGCCGATGATGGGGGAGCTGGGCTTGCATGGTATAACGGTGCCAGAAGCGGACGGCGGGACGGATATGGGATATCTGGCGCAGACGATTGTTTATGAAGAACTGGCACGCTTTTCTGCCTCGGTTTCGCTTTCGGCGGGCGCGCATTCCAATCTCTGTATCAATCAACTAGCGCGCTGGGGCAATGAAGAGCAAAAGGCTAAATATCTCCCCAAACTGATCTCAGGAGAGCATCTTGGATCTCTCGCCATGAGTGAACCCGGAGCCGGGTCTGACGTTGTCGGCATGACCCTCAAAGCCGATGCGGCGCAAGGCGGATATCTCCTGAACGGCAATAAAATGTGGATCACAAACGCCCCGACAGCCAATGTCTTATTCGTCTATGCCAAGACCGACCCTAAAGCCGGCAGTAAAGGCATCTCGGCCTTTATCGTCACGCCCGACATGGAAGGCTTCACGACTGCGCAAAAGCTCGACAAGCTAGGTATGCGCGGGTCTGATACGTGCGAGCTCGTCTTTGAAGATTGTCATGTTCCGGAAGAAAACCTTGTCGGCGAATTGGGGCAAGGGGCTTCGATCCTGATGAGTGGTCTTGATTATGAGCGGGTCACGCTCTCTGGCCTTTCCATCGGAATCATGCAGGCCTGTCTTGATGTTGTCCTACCTTATATTCACGAGCGCAAGCAATTTGGAAAATCCATTGGTGAATTTCAGTTGATGCAAGGCAAACTTGCCGACATGTATGTCACAACCTCCACAGCCCGTGCCTACACCTATGCGGTAGCCCAGGCCTGTGATCGCGGCGAGACCACGCGTAAGGATGCGGCCGGCTGTATTTTATATGCCGCCGAAAAGGCCACTCAACTGGCGCTCGACGCGATCCAAATGCTGGGCGGAAATGGCTACATGAATGAGAACTCACCGGGGCGTCTTTTGCGTGATGCCAAATTAATGGAAATCGGTGCCGGCACCTCCGAAATTCGCCGCTGGCTTATAGGCCGGGAATTATTTGCCGAGACGGCCTGAACGCTACATTGCGATCCAGACCACAATGGCCAAAGATAAAATGATCCATAGGCGTTTGTCTCGCAAGACCAAACGTCTCTGAATCTCCGGCGCAGCGCCTTCAAGACTGTCATATCGATACCAAACGTAGAGGATTGAGATTAGGAAAATTGGAATAACGACATGGACTTTCTGAAGGCCCGATACGCTCAAAGCTGTTATTGCTCCAACGAGAATGTTTAGAATGAACATTCCTTTAAGCCAATTTAAATACTTACTGGCAATTCGTTTGCGCAACGGCTCCATAACTCTATTTTATCCGGAAAAGCCTAAGGAAACCCCAATTTCCGGGGCTTTGAAAAAATAATGTTTCGATAATTTTAAATAAAATTAAAGCGGCTCACATCCCCCGAGGTGGCCGCTTTAATTATTGAGCTCCGCGCCTTCACGGGGCGCAATGGAAGGCAGCAGAGCTCAGGTCGTTTCCGACCATGCGCCCTATAGGGGACCGAACCTGAACGAAACCTAAACGAACTTTTTGCCAACAATTTCGCGGTGAAATAAGCTTGAAAAAGCAAAAACCCCTCAAGCTACGCGGGGCGCAATGGTAGCTTGAAGGGCTTTGGTCTTTCGACCTGAACCCTCTATATCGGTTCATTTCTGAATGCAAGCTAAACGGGTTTTAAAACAGATTAGCTATAATGCGTAATTAGTGGTTCTAATTTAGGGCGAGGCCTTGGCAAGGACGGCGCACCAGCAGTGCCAATATAGATAAAGCCAGTAACTTGTTCTGGCGTAGTAACGCCAATTTCGGCGCAAAATGTTTGCTCATAGCTATACCATTCCGTCAGCCACTGGGCACCAAATCCATGGGCTTGCGCGGCAAGGCACAAATTGTAGCAAACAATAGCCGAAGATAATCGCTGCTCCCATTCCGGGGTTCCGCGTGCGCAGTCGACCGGACTTGAAACAACGCCGACGACCAGCGGCGCGCGCAAGAAGCGCTGAGCTTCAAACAAGACCCGGTCAATCGGCATATCCGGATTTTGTTTTTCAAATAGTGACCCAATATGGGCTCCAATTTTTTGGCGCGCATCATCTTTGAAAATTATAAATCGCCACGGTGAGAGTTTGCGGTGGTCGGGCACGCGCGCCGCAATCATCAACATTTCATTTAGCTGCTCTTCGCTGGGTCCGGGGCCTGTCATAAATTTTGACATGTTGGATCGTCGATTTTTGAGAAATTCTAGAATTTCGGGTTTACGCGACGGAAGTGCAAAAGGTTTCGGGTCCATGGGTCTTTACCTGTCAGTTATTCCATTTTACTACCATTTAGAACGTACAAATAAAGCGAGAAAACCGATGAACGCTATAGATCAAAAAATAAACGACCTCGGTCTGTCTTTGCCAAAAGCGGCCGCGCCTGTCGCCAATTACGTTCCTTATGTGATTAGCGGTAATCTTGTTTTTGTATCGGGACAGATATCAAAGATCGACGATGAAAAAATCGGCGGCAGGCTAGGCGAAGAATTGACTGTTGAGCGCGGGCAAGACGCCGCAAGACTTTCGGCGCTCAATCTACTTGCACAAATTAAAGCGGCATGTGATGGAGATCTAAGCCGGGTGAAACGGATTGTGAAATTGGGCGGTTTTGTCCAGGCGTCAGGCAGTCATACGCAGGCCGATATTCCAAGGGTCATCAATGGCTGTTCCGATATTATGGTGGCTGTGTTCGGCGACAAAGGCCGTCATGCACGCTTTGCGGTTTCAGCGCCGTCATTGCCACTGGATGTCGCTGTGGAAATTGATGCTGTGGTCGAAATTGACTGAGCTATTCAAACCAGAAACGTCTGATCATTATTGCTCCGGTTGCGGAAGCGCTCAGAAATCCAATCCCCGATATCCTTGGTGTTTTTGCAAGGCCTGCACCAAACTCACCTCCGACACAAATGGGCGAATATACTCGTTTGGAAATGTCAGCTTAAGCGGTGGTCTCGCTTATCGTTATGAAGGTGAAGAGAGCTCAACCCCAATTATTCAAGCGATATGTTTGATTAAGGGACGCCCGGCACTCATTACAGAAGCGCGTTTTGGCGGCATCGTCGCCCAGCCGCTCGCAGATGAACAATTGACCCAGATAATCAATAGCGAAAAATTTGATGTGACAGATCTCCGTTTGGGACCGTCGCAGGATTAATGGATCAGAATTTTACAGCCCGAATTCTCACCCGCATTGACGAAGTTTCTGAAAATGAGTGGGACGCGTTGACAGGATCGCATAATCCTTTTCTATCACACCGGTTTTTGAACGCACTTGAGCAAAGCAGTTGCGCTGTGGAGCAAACAGGTTGGGGTCCGCGGCATATATGGCTCTCGGATGAAGATGAAAAACCGGTTGGGGCAGCGCCGCTCTACGCCAAAACTCATAGTCAGGGCGAATATGTGTTTGATCATGGCTGGGCAGATGCCCTTCACCGCGCCGGCGGAAATTATTACCCCAAATTACAATGCGCCGTGCCGTTTAGCCCGGTCAACGGACCTCGGCTATTGGCGTCAGATACAGACATCAAACTCGGACTATTATCAGCGATGGTCCAAGCTTGCACGGATTGGGCATATTCAGGTATCCATCTGACTTTTTTAGAAAGGGCTGATCAAACTGCCTGCCGAGACGCTGGCTTTCTCTTGCGTCAAGATCGACAATTTCATTTCTTTAACCGGGAGTTTGAGACATTTAATGAATTTCTGAATTCCCTGTCATCTCGCAAACGGAAAAACATACGCAAAGAGCGCAGTGCCGCGCAGGACGGGATCACGATCAAGCGCCTGACCGGCGAGGATTTGAAAGCTGAGCATTGGGATGTGTTTTACCAATGCTATGTCGATACGGGCGCACGCAAATGGGGCTCGCCCTATCTCAATCGCGAGTTTTTTGCTCGGATTCACGAGAGTATGAAAGACGATATCTTATTGATCATGGCCTGGCAGGACGAAATTCCGATTGCAGCGGCCCTTAACTTTATCGGCGGCGAAGCGCTCTATGGCCGGAATTGGGGCTGCCTAGCCCACAAACCATTTTTGCATTTTGAGCTTTGTTATTATCAAGCAATTGAAGCGGCGATCGAAATGAAGCTGTCTCGCGTCGAAGCCGGTGCCCAAGGCGAACACAAATTAGCTCGCGGCTATGAGCCTGTCGCTACTCACTCGGCACATTATCTATCCCATCCCGGGCTGCGCACCGCTATCGCCGATTACTTGACGGATGAGCGCCGCGCGGTAGAACGGAATATCAAAATTCTAAACCGCCATACGCCGTTTAAGAAAGATGAATTATGAGCCTTTCAGGGACCTATGATCCTAGCAACATTTTCGCCAAAATTCTGGCAGGAAACATTCCGTGTGCGCAGGTTTATGAAGATGATCGAGTTTTGTCATTTATGGATGCCTTCCCGCAAACGCGCGGCCATACGCTTGTCATACCCAAAGCCCGATCTCGAAATTTATTTGATACAGACCCGGAGGAACTGGCAAACCTCATAAAAAAAACCCAAATGATTGGTCGGGCCATCGAGACAGCGTTTTCGCCGGACGGCATTGTTATAACGCAGTTTAACGGGGCACCTGCCGGTCAAACTGTATTTCATCTCCATTTTCATATATTGCCGCGTTATAGTGGCGACGAGATGGCGAAACATACCAGCGGCCAAATGGCTGATATGGAAGAGCTCAACACACAAGCCGCGCTTATACAGGCGGCGCTCTATAATAATTAAAGGAAAACTCATGCGCAAATTATTAATGACGACCTTGGCAGCGGCGGCCATTTTATCGGCATGTTCTGACAAGAGCAGCGAGGTTGTTGAGCCTGGGATAAACGAAGGTAAAATTGAGACAGGGGAAACCACCAACCCAAGTATGAATTTAAGCGATCCGTTAGCGGCGCGGTTTAACAAGTTTAAAGCGGTAACGATGGATGCCGACACGTCATTTTTGTCCGAATCCGAACGCGCCGTTGTCAATAAATTGATCGAAGCCAGTCAGCCGCTAAGCGAAATTTATATGCTCCAACTCAACGCTGAAAACCCTGCAATTCGCCAATCCATTGTCAACTCAGATGCGAAAAATAAAGCGCTCCTTTTACAATTGTTCGATCTCCATTTCGGCCCTTGCGATACGCTTGAAGCCGGGGCGGTTTTTTACGGCGATACACCTTGCCCGAAAGGCGGCGGATTCTATCCGGCCGATATGACCAAGGAAGAATTTGAAAGCTGGATAAACGCCAATCCCGATGATGCGGAGAGCTTCAAATCCGGCTATACTATCATTCGAAGGGATGGCGACGGACTGGTCGCGATTCCATATTCAGAGGCCTATAAACCGCAAGTGACCAAAGTTGCGCGTATATTGAGAGAAGCAGCAGATCTCTCAGAGGAGCCAACTTTAAAACGTTTCCTACGCCTGCGGGCTAAATCGCTCATGTCAGATGATTATTTCGAATCCGAAATGGCTTGGATGGATCTTGAAGGCAATATTGACGTCGCGATCGGGCCTTACGAAGTCTATGACGATCAGCTATTTGGCTATAAAACCGCTTTTGAAATGTTCCTGACGATTAAGAACCCGGAAGAGTCGGCGGCGCTGGCAAAATATAAGGATTATCTCCGCGATATGGAGGCTAACCTGCCGGTTGAAGAACGATACAAAAATTTTGATCGCGGTTTTGAAAGCCCGATCATAGCCGCCTATCAAATCCAGGGCGGAGGTGACAATGTCCCCGGCGTGCAAACCATAGCCTTTAACCTACCTAATGATGAGCGCGTGCGCGAAGCCAAAGGCGCCAAGAAAGTTATTCTCAATAATGTGCTCGGCGCAAAATATGACTTGATCCTAGCGCCTATTGGCAAACGCGTCTTGGTTCCGAAACAAGCCGCCTTAACCGTCAAAAAATATATGGCCAACAATACGCTATTTCATGAATTATCCCACAGTTTGGGGCCCGGAAATATCACAATTGATGGCCGTGAAACGAGCGTCAATGCCGAGCTTAAGGAGCTTAGTTCCGGGCTTGAGGAAGGCAAAGCCGACGTTATGGGAATTTACAATATTCTCTATATGATGGAGCGCGGCGAACTGCCGGTTTCCGAAAAAGAGAGTCTGTTTGCGACCTATTTTTCCGGCCTGTTTCGATCCGTTCGTTTCGGCACTGATGCGGCCCACGCCAAAGGCGCCGCCATTCAATATAGCTATTACCGAGAGACAGGTGCCGTCAGCTGGGATGAAAAGCAGCAAAGGTTTAAAATTAATCATGAAGTGTTCGAGCAGGCCGTTTCGGATTTAACCGGCATGTTTATTCGTATTCAGGGAAATGGTGACTATGAGGCGGCAAAGGCGTTTCTCGATAAATATGCCAAACTCGATGCCGAAGCCAAAATCATATTGAATGACCTAGACGGCATTCCATATGACATTCGACCGATCTATCCGAAGGGTATATAATTCACCTTTCAATTGATCATTTCTGAAATTTCGCTCTCCCTTAACGAAAGGGTTAATAGATAATTTCGTCCGTTCAATGAATGGGCTGGTACTCTCTATTTTGCGCTCATAGCCTCTCCGTAGATAAAGATAGGGGAGCAAGTATGATCAATGGCAAAAGCCGGTTTTTGACACGTACAGAAAATATTAAGCTTTCGGTATATAGATCTAGCTTCCATGCTCAATTTCTTGTTGAATAATCGAGCCATGAAACAATTGGTTATGGTTGCGGGGCCCTATGGGGTCGGCAAAATATACCATATGCGGCAATCACCAGGCTTCCAGGTCGCAAGAGGTACTTTGCTTGACCCTCAGGAAATTCACGATGGTTTGCTGGACTATTATGAAGAAGAGCAGATCATAGAAGGGCCATCTCCGGGATTCCTCAACCGAACCGAAGAAAAGACTTTTTCGTCACGGTTTAGACTTGTCCGAAAAGGTCGGGATTTGACGGTTGTTTGTTCGTTGGGCCGGATCGAAGATCTTGATTTGATTGATGCCGCAAAATCAAATGGATATCATATCAGCCTTTATTATTACGGTCTGAAAGACTGGAAGCTTTGTCGGAAAAAAATACGTTCGGACAAGTATCACTGGCTTCACCAAGAAAAAGATGAGTTTATTTATGATCACTATTTCAGGTCATCGGCGATGCTACCGGGCGCTATACGGATGGTCGATCATGGACGCATATTTGACGTCTCCAGAAAAGACGTTCCGACCCCGCTCCTCGACATTGACCATGGACGCGTAAATTTGATCGAAAAAAAGCCGCCAAACTGGATTGTCGAACCTTTGACCCGGTGCTTGTGATTTCCTGAGGCTTGCGCCATAAGGCTAACAAATTGAAGCTGTAGAAGGAGAGCATGCCATGGCAGATCCCGTATCTGAAAATCTCTCCGAAGAATCCACCGAAAAAAACCTGTTGGCGGACCTTCTTGATCAGCCGGAAAAAAATTCCTTATTGCTCAATGAGCTTTTAGAGCTCCACCCCGCAGATTTTGCTGACCAGTTCGAACAATTATCTAATGATGAACGCGAATCTCTTATTGCGGAAACGCCTGCCCTGATTTCACCGGATGTATTAGCCGAATTAGAAGACGAAGTTGTCGAAAATATTCTGCCGCTATTACAACCTGGACAAATTGCGGATGCCATCACCGAACTCGACAATGATGATGCCACGCAAATTTTTGAAGAGATGGAAGACGAGCAAAGAGAAGAAGTTCTCGATGCTCTTCAACCTGGAGACCGTGCCAATCTTGAAGCCAGCCTCGCCTTTGATGATGAAACCATCGGGCGGCTCATGCAGCGCGATTTTGTCGCTGCTCCGGCATTTTGGACGGTCGGCGATGCGATCGATCATATGCGTGCCGCCGGTGAAGAATTGCCTGAGCTTTTTTATAATATTTGGATTATTGATACGGCATTTCATCCCAAAGGATTTGTCCCGGTTTCCACTCTGATGCGCTCGCCGCGTTCTGCGGCGCTCGAAAGCCTGATGAATAATCAGATCATGACTATTGATCAGAATATGGATCAGGAAGAGGCTGCCTATATATTTGAAAAGTATCACCTCATTTCCGCACCGGTACTAGATGCGGACGGCCGGATTACCGGCGTCATGACTGTCGACGATATTATCGATATTATCCAGGATGAAAACAAAGAAGATATATTAGCGCTCGCGGGCGTAAGCGAGGCCGGCGTAACCGATACCGCGTTCTCTACCGTTAAGGCCCGTGCACCGTGGCTGTTTTTGAACTTACTGACCGCTATCCTGGCCTCTTTGGTGATCGCGCAATTTGACTATAAAATTAATCAATTTGTTCAGCTGGCTATTTTAATGCCGATCGTCGCTTCCATGGGGGGAAATGCAGGCACGCAGGCTTTAGCCGTCGCTGTCAGGTCACTAGCAGAAAGAGATTTAACGACCCAAAATACCTGGAGGGTCATAAGGCGCGAGTTGGTTGCAGCGAGTTTCAATGGACTTATATTCGCTGTGGCATTGGCGCTTATTGCCTATCTCTGGTTTGGACGGCAAGACATCGCAATGGTCGCCTTTATCGCTATGATTATAAATCATATTTTTGCAGGATTGGCAGGGATAATTGTCCCCTTAAGTTTGAAACGATTTGGCTTTGACCCTGCCGTTTCATCTTCGGTTTTTGTCACAACTGTTACAGATGTGATCGGGTTTTTAGCCTTTTTGGGCTTCGCCGCCCTGATGCTTCCCGCGATTTAAACTTACGCGTTTTACCTCGGTTTTCAGCTGACTATGAGCGATTTACGCCCTTTGCGGGAATAGATGGCAAAAAACATCATGCTGTGCGGGAAATCGGCCCATCAATTGCAATGCTTCGTCTCAAAGAACAAATTGTCCTGTTTTGGAACGAAGATGACCTATCAATTTACGATCTCAGATATAGGTTTGCGGCTCATTAAAGCCTATGAGGGTTATGTCCCCGGAGGCCGATTGACACGCGACGGCCAAAAACTTGTCGGATATGGCCATTTGACCGCCGATATGGATGCCAAGCTTGACGAAGATGAGGCGGAAGAGCTACTCAAAAGCGAGCTGACCGCTATTCAAAGTCTTATCAACACCCATGTCCATGCGGCTTTAACTCAAGGTCAATTTGATGCGCTTTGCTCGCTGGCCCATTCCATTGGGCCGGGCGCGTTTTTAGCGTCGGACACATTGCACGCTCTTAATCGCGGCGAGATTATCACGGCGGCCAACGGATTTGATAGTTGGCGCCTTGGAAATATTGATGGTCAAATTTATGTGGTTGATGCGCTTGTCCGCCGCCGCACAGCCGAAAAAGCCCTGTTTTTGAGACCGGTTAACCGCACTGTTCCGGCACCGCATGCCACGCTCAAGGCCTTTTACGACACCCATGAAATGCGTGAACAGATCGCGCAAGTTTCAAGCCGAGCGACCCACGGCGAACCAGCCCAATCTGATGAGGGAGAAACGGGCGCCGACCTTGAACCGCTCGAACTCGTTGACAAAGTTGATGACGAGGAAACATTCCAAAGCCCCATTGCGGAAGCCGCTGCGGAGGTAAGCGAACGGCTTGATGCATTAATGGACAAACCTGCGCAAACAGATGTGACAGACTGGCCGGATAGCCTGGTTGAGACGAATGAACCTTCGCCGGCGTCCAACAATGTAGTTCAATTGCCGAGGCGAACTAATTTTACGGAAACCGCAGGTTCAGAAATTCTGACAGAAGTTCCCACCGCACCCCTTCCAGAAGCCCAAACCGTGCCAACTATTTCAGAAGAAAAAGCGACCGGTGAATATGAATTTTCTGACCATTCCAGCGCGGAAAAATATATCGAACCGGCCAAGACTACGGATCGGCAAGGCCTGTGGGCATATGCAGCCATGATCGTTTTAGGATTGGCTGCGACCGGTGGGGGCCTCTATGTCAATTTTAATGGCTTAAGCGATAAGATCGGAGAACTTGGGCCGCTGCTGACAAGCGCGGCGGTCGCCATGGGCGTGGTGCTCTTATTGATGGGCACTTATTATTTGTTCAAACAATTATTCGGGAAAGGCTAAGCAAAAGCACATGGATATTTTGACAGATTGGACCGCAGAAAAGTCCGACAAATTTCAAAAAGAGATCGTTCTGTTTCAGCATGGCCTTGAACAATCCGGGCTTTTCACGGATGACGCCCTTATTGAACTGATGGACAAACATCCGGCGAACCAGATTGATGTTTGCACTATGTCAGATCCTGATCACCCAATTTACCCCAATCATTTCCGAACCGGGGACTTCCGGGATGCTGGCGGCAAAGTTTTGCTCAAGGCCGCCCAAGCTGAACGGGTTTTTATTAATCTTCGGAAAGTCATGAACATGCATCCGGAATATAAGGCGCTACTGGAAAAAATGTATGGCGATCTTGCGGCTAAAACTGGAAATCGGACATTTAATGCTCACGGCGGAATTTTGATTTCGTCTCCGATCTCGCAAACGCCTTATCATTTCGACAAGACAGAAACTATCTTGTGGCATGTGCGCGGGGTAAAATCTGTGTACATCTATCCGCGCACACAAAAGTTTATTCCTGATCACGCCTACGAAGCGGCTCTCACTGACAATCTCAAAGATGATTTGCCTTATACGCGTAAGTTTGACCAAGAAGCCTTTATCCATGACCTCCAGCCAGGAGAGGCCATTTCATGGCCGCACGCTTCGCCCCACCGCGTCGATAATAAAACCTTCTGCGTTTCTGTCACGACGGAATATTCAACCCGGGCCACAGGGATGAAGAACGCGGCTATGCTCACCAATGCCACTTTGCGTCACCGGTTTGGCATTGACACATCTTATGCGGTTGACGGCAAAACGACCCGCTATATGAAATCAATTTTCGGACGGGTTATGAAAAAAGCAAAATTCACGCCGGACACAACCGATCCGGACTTAGTCACATTCAAAATCGATCCGAGTAATCCAGCCTTTGTCACAGATATTGAGCCGTTTGAACGGAACTTCTAGGAAATCAGTCAAGCCCGGCTTATAGTCGGGCCAGATGACGATTCACTTGCAAAAATTATCGGTTGGCTCCGAGAGCATTGAAACGCTGGCTGCGTGGCAGAAAGGTGTTGTCGCGCGCCGCGTAAAGAAGGGCCTGCCGCCCATTCATGAGCATGTCACGCGGATGTTTCCCCGGCGCAAAGAAGAGTTGCTTGATGGCGGCTCTATATTTTGGGTCATTAAGGGAGTCATCCAATGTCGCAACCGGATTATTGGGCTTGAAGAAGTGCGCCGCAAAGATGGAATAAGGGCCTGCTCAATTCAAATGGAGCCCGGGCCCATCCCTGTCGTCCCAACGCCTAAACGTCCCTTTCAGGGGTGGCGTTATCTTCAAAGCGATGCAGCGCCGCCAGACATTACAGAAGTCGAGGGCGGCGTAGAATTACCCGCCGCACTCCGCACTCGACTTGTTGAAATCGGGGCGTGGTAAATGACTGTAAGGCTAACAGATTAATCTTAGTCCGTCATAATGAGATGCCCATGGGAACAAGGCTCATCACTGCAATCATACATTTTTGTTTCGACATAATAAACGCCATCCCATTTCGGGGTCACAATTAGAACCGGCATATCATCGTCGGACTCATCTTCGTCAATTTCATTGCCGTTCTCATCGTAGAGCCACATATCGATATCGATACAGTCGACGTCACAAACTCCGACAATATAATATTCTGTACCGGCCTGGAAATAATAGGAATGAGTCTGTGTGCTATCCTCATTCAAAGTGTCTAAGGTATATTTTCGATCAAGCGTGTATCCTTCACTCTCGAGTTCGGTTTCTATTTCTAAAAGTTGTAATTTGACTTGTGTGTCATACTCACTCGCAGCGGCTGTGCTTAGGCTAATGCCGCCCATCATGAGACAAATTGTGGTTAGGTTTAAAAGCTTCATGGTGCGCCCTCCAATCGGGCCACTATATCAGAAAACCGACAGGAAATCCACTGACTATGCTTATTGAGAATTTTCCAGAGAGTACTCTTGCCTAAGTGGCGAGCGCAATATGAACGGGCTTAAGCGATCAAGGAGGCAACAATTTTGCGTTTTCCAGTATAAGGCCGCCGCCCATGCATGACCCGGAAATTGTCTATCAGTACCACATCTCCGGTTTGCCAATTTTGATCATAAGTCAGCTCATCTGCGATTTCGATTGCCCGGGTGAGCGCTGCAACGTCAATGGCGCTACCGTCACCATAACGGACCGATTTTGACGGATCATTGCGGGTATCCTTCCACCCGCGAAAGGCAGCGATCAGCTGATTGAAAAAACTTTCTTCGCCATTGCCGAGGCCGCGGATCGCGTCGAGGCGCGGCGTCTGCACCAGAAGGCTATCATCTTCCTGCCATTGCCATTTATAACCCATTTCGGCGAGCGTGGCTTCGACCTGTTTTTTGCGCGCCACCCCAAATGTGTCTTTCCAGCTTCGCCCTTGCCCGCTTTGAGGGTCCGGCTCGCTCGGCATAATATTCGTATAGGTCACGCCTTTGGCGCGAAGCGCTTGAACTAATTCTGGCTGCTCTAATTTAAGCCTGTCGAGCACCCAGTCGCTCCTGCAAATGGGGGTCGCGCCGCCGATTTCCGGCGCATGCAGGCAGCCAAAGAAAAGTTTGGACGGATAGAGCGGTGTCTGCGCCATTTCATGATGCAGGAATATCGACACGTCCGGCGGCGCTTCATTGGCCGTAAAAACGCGCGGGGTCAGGTTTATCCGCACCGCATTGGAGAGCGACTTTTCGTAAGTAAAGCCGGGCTCGCCATAACTTTCCACGACCGCATCAAGCTTCTCCGCAGTATCAACATTGAAATCGCGAAATAGCACGGCTCCGATAGTTTCAACTTGCGTTGTAATAATGCCTTTGTCTCTCGCGATTAAATCGTTCAAAGCCGCACCGTTCGAGTTCACGATATAGGGGAAATCACTCATAAATTACCTTGTATTTACGCGCTTGATTAGGAATATGGCAGGATCAAATCAACTGCTTTGTGCCATCAAATATAAGAAAAGGCATCCCACCTATATGGACAAAAAATACGGGATCATTGGTTGCGGCATGATGGGGCACGAACATGTGGCCAATATAAATCTGCTGAACGGCGCACGCGTCGCGGCCGTCTACGATCCCGTGCGGAATCTTGCACAGGCTGCGTCTCGTAAAGCCAATGGCGCGCCGGTTTTTAACGCAATCAAGGATATTGCTTCAGCCGGTCTCGACGCGCTCGTTATCGTTAGCCCCAACTTTCGTCACGTCGAAAACCTTGAAGAGATTGCGCGCCATACGGAAGTTCCAATCTTGTGCGAAAAACCCCTTTATACCGATCCTGCCCAAGAAGCTCGGCTCGACGCGATGGTTGAAAACCATCCCTCACCAATTTGGGTCGCGATGGAGTATCGCTATATGCCGCCCGTGCAAGCCTTCCTATCGGAGCGCGAAATAACCGGCGGGATCAAGATGCTTACAATCCGAGAGCACCGCATTCCGTTCCTGCCCAAGATCGGAAATTGGAACCGGTTTAATCGTAACTCAGGCGGAACTTTTGTCGAAAAATGCTGCCATTTTTTTGACCTGATGCGGCTTATCTTAAACGCCGAACCGATCCGCGTTTCGGCCAGCGCCGGGCAAATAACCAATCATTTGACCGAAGTTTATGACGGTAACACATCCGATATTTGGGACGGCGGCTATGCCATGTTTGACTTTGATAATGGCGCGCGGGCCATGCTCGAGCTTTGTATGTTCGCAGACGGCACAATGTGGAATGAAGAGATAACAGCCGTCGGCCCTAAAGGCAAAATTGAGACCCGAATTCCGGGTCCGCAGCGCCTCTGGCCCGCAGGTCTGGGCGCGCCGCCCCGCTCGGAAATCACGCTGTATCCGCGCAGTCCCAAAAACCCGGTCACCCGCAAAATCGATATTGACAAAACCATCCTCGACGCCGGAGATCATCACGGCTCAACATTTTACCAGCATCAGAAATTTTTGGAGGTCGTCTGCGGCACAGGTGAGGTTGAAGTATCCGTCGAAGACGGTAAGCGCGCTGTCAAAATGGGGCTCGCCGCACAAAAGGCGGCTTTAGAAAATATTGTTGTGGAATTGGCGTTCTAGGGACTAAGCCGCAGGCCAAAGAACCTCCGGGTTTTTCATTGTCTTGATCTCGAGAATATTATTATTCGGGTCGGCGATGAAGAAAGTTTCCTGCTCATATTTATCGCCTTTGAAACGGCGATAAGGCTCGTCAATATACTCCAGCCCAGCAGCGGCGATCCGGCGTTTCAGGGCATCAAAGTCTTCTTGTGTGAGATGAATACCAAAATGCGGCACGGCAACGGCGCCCATATCGACATCATGACGAACGCTAGGAAGCTGTTCTTGGCTCTGATGCAGGGTGAGCTCATTACCCCAGAAATTGACGTCGACCCAACGACCCTCTTCGCTATTACCAAGGGTACAGCCAAAAACATCCGTGTAAAATTTTACGGTTGTGCTGAGATCACCTGCAGGAATGGCGAGGTGTAAAATAGCAGACATGCGCAATACCTAATTAAGTGGTGTTAGCCATTTAATAGAGGAATCCTTCGGGTGTAAAAAGCTGACTTACAAGATAAATTTAGCATAATTTGCCGATTTTATGTTCAAATTTGCTTTTCTGGCCTCTAAGGCATGTCCGCGCCGCGATATGCTTCCACGACATCATAGAAATCACGGTCTGAAAGTTTGATATCCGCAGTCGCTGCAGACTCCGCGATGCGCTCAATTTTTTGCGTACCAATGATCGGGACGACATTGGCTTGATGCTTCATTGTGAAGGCGAGCGCAATTTGGCTGCGCGTTGCTTCATGATCTGTTGCCAAACGATCAAGTGTTTTCATGATACGAGCAAATTGCTTCGTGTCTCCACCTTTACCGGTCGCCAGCTTTCCGCCTGCCAGCGGTGACCAGGCAAATGCCGTCGCGCCGGTTTCACTGGCGTAATCGAGCGTTCCGTCGGTCATCGGGCTTTGTTCCAGCGCGGAAAATTCGGGTTGTACTGATACAAGCGGCGCGTTCAAATGCGCCTGCAAGGCCCGGGTTTGGGCGATTGTGAAATTGGAAACACCCACATGACGCGCCTTGCCGGATTTCACCATATCGTTGAGCGCGCGTGCCTGCTCTTGAAATGGCACGGTTAGATCCGGCCGGTGAATTTGGTAGAGATCGACATAATCCGTGCGCAGACGCAAAAGCGAATTGTCCAGCGCTTCCATGAGGTAGTCGTAGGAACTATCATAAGGCCGCGGCGGAATAATGCCGCCCTTGGTCGCCAGTACCATTTTATCGCGCAGGCCCTTATCCATGGAGAGTACTTCGCCGAGCCGTACTTCCGCCCCGCCAAAC
Source organism: Hellea sp. (assembly GCA_013002305.1). Taxonomy (GTDB): domain Bacteria; phylum Pseudomonadota; class Alphaproteobacteria; order Caulobacterales; family Maricaulaceae; genus JACOMS01. The sequence goes on along the minus strand of JABDKG010000094.1, from coordinate 91,551 downwards.
CCGGCCGGTTCCCCGAAGCCGTATATATCGGCCGTGTCGATCAGCGTTATACCGTGGTCGAGCGCTGTGCGAATTTTCTCATCCGCCTCTTCGAGAGTGGAGCCCGCAAAGCGCCAACAGCCATAGGCAATTTGGCCAATTTGAATGTCTGTGGTGCCGAGAGTGGTTTGGCGCATGATATATCCTATTTCCCCGCTCACCCGAACGCAGTCTGGGGTCCAGTTTTCCCAAAAGGTTTCAGCTCTTCTTGATTAGAAAAACGAACACCTAAGACTCCGCCTGGATCCCAGCCTACGCTGGAATGAGCGGAACTAAATAAATTACCCCCTCAGCACGCCGCCGGCTTTGGCAACGCCGGCGATGATTTTTTCCATGACGATTTCAATATCCTTGTCGGTCAAAGTCGCGTCCTTGGGTGTTAGGGTGACATCAATCGCGAGGGATTTGTGACCGTCTTCAATTCCTTTGCCTTGATAGATGTCAAACAAAGACACATCAGTGATGAGCGCTTTGTCCGCGCTTTTAGCGGCTTTGATGAGATCAAGCGCGTTGGTGGATTCCGGCACGATAAAGGCAAAGTCTTTGTGGACCGGCATAAATTCGGACAGCTCTAATGCGGCTTTGGCTTTAGAAACTGATTTCTTACGCGGCGCTGGCAGGTTTTCCGGCCAGATTTCGAACGCCGCAACGCGGCCCTCTATGCCGAGCGCTTTGAGCGCGGCCGGGTGCAGTTCGCCGAAATCTGCGAGGATGTTTTTCGGGCCCATTTGCAAACGCCCTGAGCGTCCCGGATGCCAGTAGGAACCCATCGGTTTCCCAATCTGCAAATTATCAACATTCGCGCCCATAGCAGCAAGCGCGGCAATCGCGTCCGCCTTGGCGCTCAGCGCGTCAGGGGCCGTATTACCCGCCCAGTCTCGTATGGTTTCAATACGGCGCATGCCGGCAATGGATAACGCCTGATCTTCGGGCTCTGTGCCGCGGTAAACCGGGCCAAGCTCAAATAGGGCCGCACCGGGATAGCCTTTATCGGCATTGCGCTGTCCGGCCAGCAGGAGATGGATCAGCGCCGATGGACGCATACAGTCAAGATCACTGCTGATCGGATTATCGAGCCGCATTTGATCATCACCGCCGTCAAATATCTTGGCATGATCCAGCAACACAAATGACCAAGTGATAGCCTCGCTCATACCGCGCTGCGCCAAAGCTCTACGGGCAAGCCGCGTGCGGTTCTGCGTGAGCGTCGCTGTCGGCTCGCGGCGGCCCGGGAGCGGTGGTAAGCTAACGGCATCAAGATTGTGATATCCGTGAATACGGGCAATCTCTTCGACCAGGTCTGGGCCCTCGGACGCATCACGGCGGAACGTCGGAACAGTGACGGTCCATAAAGGGCCAAGCTTAACGCCAAATCCTAGGCTTTCCAGAATGTCTTTCATTTCGTCATGAGAGAGCTTCATGCCGGTTAGGCGTTCATTTAGCATCGGATCAAATTCGATTGCAGATGGGTCCGCGGGTATTTCGCCGGCGACGATGACATCGCTGGCTTCGCCCCCGCAAATATCCAGAACCAACTGTGTGGCAAGTTCGACGCCGTCCACCAGAGAGCCTGTATCGACGCCGCGTTCAAAGCGGTATTTGGCGTCGCTAGTAACGCCGAGGCGCTTAGCCGTCCGGCGAATGGTCAGCGGGTCAAAATAAGCACTTTCGATGACAATTTCGGTTGTCGTCTCATCACAGCCGGAGCTCTCGCCCCCGACAATTCCGCCAAGTCCAACTATGCCGGCTTCGTCGCAAATCGCGCAGTCCTGATCAGAAGCCGTATAGCTGTTTTTATCCAGCGCTTCAAACTTTTCGTCCCTGCCCATGCGGACAATGATGTCGCCGCTGAGCTTGGCGCGATCATAGAAATGCAATGGCCGGGCGCGGTCATAGGTGACGTAATTGGTGATATCGACGAGCGCCGAAATCGGGCGCAGGCCGATCGCTTTTAATTTGTCCCGTAGCCATTTCGGCGACGGGCCGTTTTTGACGCCCTTGATCACGCGCGCCGCAAAAGCCGGACAGGCCTCAGTCGATTCAATCCGCACGTTTTGCGGGCAGGGAAATGCGCCTTTGATCGGTTTAATCTCAGGCGTGATGATTGTGCCAAGTCCGGCTGCCGCAAGATCCCGCGCAATTGAATTAACACCGAGCCAGTCCGGGCGGTTCGGCGTCACTTCGAAATCGATGACGGGATCGTTCATGCCGACGGCTTCGGCAATCGGCGTGCCAATGGTGTGGTCTTTGGGATCAAGTTCTAAAATACCGTCATGATCTTCGCCCATCTCCAGCTCTCTGGTCGAGCACATCATGCCAAAGCTCTCGACGCCGCGAATTTTGCGTGGCTTCTTATCCAAGCTGAAATCCAGACCCGGAATATAAGTGCCAAGCCCGGCATAGGCGACCGCAATCCCGGCTCTCGCATTCGGCGCGCCGCAGACGATTGTCTTGGTCCCTTCATGGGTGTCAACTGTGCAGACGGTCAGCTTATCGGCGTCCGGATGTTTCTCGGTGTGAGTGACATGAGCTATGGTAAAGTCAGCGAGTTTTTCGGCCGGGTTTTCAACGGCTTCAACCTCAAGACCGGCGAGCGTCATCGCTTCAACGATTTCGTCGATAGTGGCATCTGTCTCGAGATGCTCTTTGAGCCAGCTTAGCGTAAATTTCATCAGCTTAACCCCGTTGCGAGATTGGCCTGCAGCAGCGGGCTAAACCCGTAATGGCCGAGCCATCTTGTGTCGCCGGCGAACATATCGCGTAAGTCAGGCATGCCGTATTTGAGCATGGCGAGGCGGTCGACGCCCATACCAAACGCGAAGCCTTGATAGATGTCCGGGTCAATGCCGCAGGCGCGCAGGACGTTCGGGTGGACCATGCCGCAGCCGAGAATTTCCATCCATTTATCGCCCTGACCGATTTTAATCGCCGCGCCGTCGCGTTCATAGCGCACATCCATTTCCGCGGATGGCTCGGTGAACGGGAAATGGTGCGGGCGGAACTGCACGTCGACATCGGTTTCGAAAAAGGCCGAAACGAAGTCCATCAATACACCTTTGAGGTGGCCCATATGGGTGCCTTCTTCGATCACCAGGCCTTCGACCTGATGGAACATCGGCGTGTGGGTCTGGTCACTGTCGCAGCGATAGGTCCGGCCCGGCGCAATAATGCGAATGGGCGGCTTTTGATTGATCATGGTCCGGATTTGTACGGGCGAGGTATGGGTCCGTAGAACTTTCTGTTCGCCGTCCGCGTCAGGGGTCATGAAAAACGTATCATGCATATCGCGCGCCGGATGACCGGGCGGGAAGTTCAGCGCCGCGAAGTTATGAAAGTCGTCTTCGATATCGGGCCCTTCGGCGACCGTGAACCCCATATCGGAAAAGATCACGGCCATTTCTTCCATGACCTGCTGCACGGGATGGAGCGTGCCTGTAGAGATATTGACCGGCAATGACATGTCCATGGTCTCGGAGGCAAGCGCGGCGTTCATGGCGTCGAGCTCCAGCGCGGATTTCCGAGTTTCGATCAGCGCGGCAATCTCGTTTTTGAGACCGTTCAGCGCCGGGCCCATGACTTTCTTTTCGTCCGGGCTCATTTGCCCAAGACCGCGCATCATCATCGAGACTTCGCCCTTTTTACCCAGCGCCGCCACACGAATATCATCCAGCATTTTGAGATCGGCCGCGCCGGTAATTTGTTCGGAATATTTGTCTTTGACGGACGCAATATCAGTCATGCTCTATCTCTTCACGAAAGTTTCGCGGGTCTTAGAGGAAAATGCCAGCGAATGGAAGTGATTCCCGCCCGCGGAATTGCGGATATTTTCTAGGCTCTGGCCCGTACGGAACCACTTTCAATCAAGCTTGCTGCCGTTGCCAGAATAGCCTCTTTGGCTGAACGGGGAATGACCTGCGTGATGTTGCCGACATAGGCGGTATCTGCAATATGATAGACGCCCAAATCCGCAAGCAGGGTTTTTACGCGTTCGTCAAACAAAGAGAAAAACTTTAACGCAAAATTGGGCATTTCGCCTCTGGATGTTTTGAGCTCCGGATAGGCATCTTTCAAAACCGCTGCCACTTCTTTAAACCAAAGTGTTTCGCCTGCGGCGATCAAGCGGCGGCCTGCTGCCTTGGGCGCGGTCATTGCGGCAACATGTATCGACGCGACATCGCGGACATCGATAATCGGAAGCGCGAGTTTAGGCGAGGCCGGGAATTGCTTTATCATCAGGGCTTTAACGACTTCGAGCGAGGCGCTGCCATTATTAAAAGAATCCGGTCCAAAAACGAGACCGGGATTAATTGTGGTAAGGCGATCTTTGCCATTTTGACTTTCCGCAAACTCCCAAGCCGAAAGCTCTGCCCGGGTCTTGGACACCGGATAGGCTGTCTGTTTTTTCCAGTCCGGATTCGACCAGTCTTGCTCTCCAAAGGTAAATTTCCTCGGTCGGTTTTTCTGGCCGATCATCGAAGCGATCGATGAGGTCATGACGATGCGTTCGGCGCCGGCTTCAAACCCGGCTTCTAAAACCCGCAGCGCCCCGGCCCGAGCTTCGGGCACAAGCCCTTCCCGGTTCATTGGCGGCTCGATTGGGAGCGGCGAGGCTATATGCTGAATATAGCGGCAGTCTTTCACTGCTTCTGTCCAGCCTTCATCAGATGTCAACTCAGCTGCAATTATATCGATTGAACCGTCCGGAACACCCGCGGCTTCGCAAATTTTTACCGACACTTTCTCAGCCTTTTCCGGATTGCGGGCCGTACCGCGTACCTTATAGCCCTTTTTCAAAAGCTTGACGGCGGTATTGGAACCAATAAATCCGGTGATGCCGGTAACTAGAACAGTGTCTGCCATATTGTCTAATAGTTCCGTATCTTGTCGGGGCAGTTCTGGTTATAAATCTCAATGGCTTCGGGCATCCAGTTGTTAAAATTTTGGACGCGGGTTTCTGGCGATGGGTGAGTTGATTGAAACTCGGGGGGTTTAGCACCGCCGCTGGCACCCATCCTGTCCCATAATTCGGGTGCTTCTCGCGGATCATAACAAGCCCGGGACATTAGGATCAGGCCAATATAATCAGCCTCCTCTTCATGTTTTCGAGAGAAAGGCAGGGCATATCCATATTGGGAAATGCCGCCAAATACGCCCATGACGGCTTGTTGCGACCCTGCATCCATGCCGCCTGCCCCCATTGCGACTCCCGCACCAACAATTTTTTGCATATTTTGTTGCGCCATCCGCTCCGCGCCGTGATGGGCGAGCGCGTGACCGACTTCATGACCCATAACAACAGCCAATCCATCTTCGGATTGGGCAATGGGCAAGAGCCCTGTATAGACAGCTGTATAACCGCCTGGAAGCGCAAAAGCATTCGCCTGATCAGAGTCTACAAGATTAAACTGCCAGTCGAACCCCGGATCTGTGTCAGATGCGGCGATCGCAATTTTTTCACCAATATCCTGAACCGCATTATATTGCGGTCCGCCGGCCACAATATTTCCCTTGCGCTGCTCTTCGGTCATTATCTGCATGTAGGATTGCAAGCCAAGCTTAACTTCTTGCTCAAGCGACATCGTTCGAAGCTGTTTACGATCCGTGTAAGGCACTTTTTTGAGGTTCATGAAATAATAAACCGCGGCACCTGCAGCAAAAAGCAGCAATATTTGCCAACGAAAGCCGCCGCGACGCCGTCCCCGCCCGCCTAATGAATTTCGAAATACCATTGACCTACCTAATATTTATTTGGGTTAAACTATAAGCAGAAGGCGGCGTCCCGCAAGGGGGCGCTTCATTGTTAGGTCGAAAATTCGGACAATGCGAACTTATACTCAGTCTCGCAAAATTGGCAATTTGCTGTGATCAGCCCGTCTTCAGCCATGTCTTTTATCGCATCGGCATCAAAACTTTTGAGCGTATTTCGCAGCCGATCTTCCGAGCAGCTACACACAGCACTGATCCCGGCGCGGTCGATTACGCGGACGCCATTTTCGTGAAAAAGCCGGTATAAAAGCTTGTCCTGCGTCACGTCCGGATCAATCAACTCATCATCCGTCAGTGTTTCAAATAAAGCTTTGGCCGTATCCCAATCATCATCTGTTGTTCCCCGCGCCGTATCGCCCGCGATTTTTTGGATCATCATACCGCCGCCGCGCCAGGCTGGATCTTCGCCCGGTAACTGAACCTGTCCGCAGGCCAATCTCATCCGCGTCGGAATTTGCTCGCTTTGCCGGAAATAGTGCTCGGCACATGCTGCCAGAGACTCGCCTTCGATTGACGCCAGACCTTGATACTGATCTGTTTCCGGACCCTGATCAATCGTCATTGAGAAAGTGCCGCCGCCAAGCAAAGTCTGCGCGCCGGGATTCCGATTATCCAGCCGGATCATTTTAAGCTGATCTTCATTCCACCTTGCATAACCGCGAATATTCCCATCCGTTGTGCAATCGGCCATTAATAATGACACTGCACCTTCATTGATTCCATGGCACTGCACGATCAGGCGGCCTTTGAATTTCAAGGCCCGGGCCACAAGCGCGCCAATCATCATAGCTTCACCAAGAAGTCTCGCAACCTCATCGGGGTATCTTTCATGTCCTAGCGCTTGGTTGAGCGCATCGCCAAGATGCACGGCTCGCCCTCTGACAGGATTATTATCGAGCTGAAAAATCGTGACATTATTGTCGGATATTTTTGGGTCTATTTTGGTCATTGCCCCCATTTGGGCGCGGCGAAGCCATTAATCAAGTCCCTTTCACCGCAACCGGACATAAGGCGTAATTTTTTCTTGGCACGAGGCGATTATTCGCCTATAGGGCGCGCCATATAAATCACCTCTTGGATTTATGAGAATTTTGAGGTGGGGTAGCTCAGCTGGTTAGAGCGCAGCACTCATAATGCTGAGGTCGGGTGTTCAAGTCACCTCCCCACTACCATTTCATTGAAATTGATTGATTTAACGGACGATACGCGCGCCGTCATCCGATCTTGGAAGGATCGGCGGAACGCCGCCTGCTTCGTGATTGACATGGATGACCGTGTCCGAGTCACCGGCAAATTGAATCCTATAAGCAATTATCGACATAGCCGGTGAATGCGTAGCCACTGGCTTGTCACTTGTGATTTTCAGCTCTTGTGTCCGGAAATATGCGGTTCCGATAATACTGAGGCCCCCGCTGGCGCTAATTTCACTGAGGCCTGTTGCAACAGGCGCCGGGGACGGGCTTCCGTCCATCGGGTCTTGCCAGAATACAAGCCCTGCCGTTTCGCCGGTTGCCGGGGCTTTCAGCTTTATCGTCGCATCATTGTCGATTTTTAGGCTCCCCTTTTCACCTTTCAAAAGGATCGTAACGCCGTTGCCGATGAGCTCTGACGTGCTGGTCACCAGTAGTTCGTCCTCAATGTGGTAAACACCCGGCGCCATGGTGACGCGCGCTTTGTCTATTTTCAATCCGCCGCAAAATACCCCCGGGGTGATGGTCATGTCGGATATTATCGTGTTTGGCTGGCACGGCGTGGACGGGCTCACCGGAAAAGATTTGGAAGCATATGGATTGGCAATCGGCGAGCAGGTTCCCTTTAAGGCTGGTGTGTAATAACCGCTGCCGCCGCCAACCGAGCAAAAACCAGCGCTGGAAACAGGCGAGCTAAGACTGGAATAAATAGCATTATCATGTGTAGAATTAGACTGAACGGTGCAGGCCGGCGCTGAAAACCGCGCATTATCTTTAAACTCAATAGCTTTTTCACTGGTCGGATCAAGTGCAAGTAGGCAAACCACTTGCGATGTACTGATCACAGCTTCTGTCTCCGCCGCGATATCGAAATTTTGAACACCAATCATTCCGCCTAAAAAAGACGGCGACGCGGATGTCGCGTTTATGATCAACGAGTCCGGTCCTGTTAGGACTTCCAGATCGACTGGAAGCCCACCCACATAGTTTTCTTCGAACAAGGATTTGGCCAATTCAATTTTTTCAGCATCGGTTAATTCGGCGCGCTGGACGGCAAAGAGAGCTGATGAATCCAGAGCCGCTTCAATGCTCTTTAATTGCTGCTCGCGTTTAATAGCGTCCAATGAGAGACTGGTCATTAGTAAGAGCGGGACAGCCATTAGCGCCATCCAGACAGCAAATTGTCCTCCCGTATTATGCGCATAATTTTTTAGCAGCCTAAGCATCGTTAATTGTACCCAATTTGGGAACGAATATAGCTAAAGATAGTGAAATATCCGTTTCGACTTAGGGTTAACCGAAAGTGATCATTCGAACGATCATTATGGATCCGTACGCCGTTTTACCTATTGGATTAAACGAGCCCCGTCATCGGACATTGGCAACATTACCGGAATTTCACCCGCAATATGGTCGACTTTCACTTCAGCTTTGGTCGATCCAGCAAATGTCACCTGATATGCGATAAAGGAGGTCGCGGGCGCTTTGGCACCCAGAACACTATCGCCCAAGACGTCTAACGCCTGATCCGGAAAATACATTGTGCCTGTTACGTTGAGTTCACCGCCGCTGGAGAGCAGATTCACGCCAACGGGCGGTAATTTAATGTTCGGATTAACAACGCTTTCATCCTGATAGAAAGCAAGACCAGCCAGCGGTCCGCTTTTTGGCGCTTTGACATCGACATAGGATCCAGATTCGACAGTCACTACCGACGAGGGACCGTAAAGTACAAACGACACATCTTTAGCGGTTGCAGTCGCGCCATTTTTAAATGTCAGCGGACCATCTTTCATGATGTAAGTGCCCGCTTCAAATTTAACATCAGCACCGTCGACGGTGAGACCACCGCAATAAGTGCCGGGCTGATACGTTCTCCCCGCGCGTGTATAATTCGTCGACTCCGGAACTTCCAAATTGGATAGGCCATAATCGACGATTAAGCGGCTAATTTCATTGGGTGACAGTCCCAAATTATCCAAACGTGACCCATCCGAAGCTGCATGGATATCACCGACTTTATGATTACTGATATGGCATTGCTGCGCCCCGGTAATAGGATTTTTAAGATGACAGTGCGGGTGTTCATGTTTGCCGGGTACGCTTACCGTAATAGTCCCCGGATCTTCGTGACCATTTAGCAGCATGTTAGCTGTCGGGTTTGCCACATAAACTTTGCCTTTTCTATCGACTTTCATATCAAAAGTTTCAGGCTTCATACAATCACCGGGTGGTGGTGGTGTAAATTTAACATAGGGATCCGGAATTTCCCGGCACTCGCCCCTGATCGCAGGGAAAAATGAACCGCTAGCGCCGCCGGCTGAGCAAAAAGATTTCGCAACGGGCGTAAAGCTAGAGGATGTAATCATGCCTTGGTCATCAGATGAATTACTTTGCACCGCACAAGTCGGAGATTTAAATTCCATATCGTTTAAAAACCGCAATACGCCTCGGCCTTGTTTGGCCAAGGCCAGAACACAGATCGTGTTTTGTCGGTTCATAACTGCAATAGATTGTTCATTAAACGCGAATTTTTCATACCCAACGGCACCGGCTATGCTCGTGTCAAAATCTCCGCTCGCATTCATTTGAACCCGTCCATCGGATATTTTGACATCCAGTTCAACTTTTGTTTCACCGTCATAATGGGCATCAAAGATGGTTGTGGCTAATTTTTCTTTTTCAAACTCGTTCAGGGCTTCATTTGAAACCGCCGCCAGAACCGCCGTATCCATAGCGTTCTTAACATTGACGCGATTAGCTTCTGAAAGCCGAAAATCTATAACGAAACTGGTCGCCAACAGAAGCGGAAACGCAGCGACCGCCGTGATGACAGCAAATTGCCCGCTCTTATCCTTTTCGTAGGATCGCGCTTTTCTTAGCAATTTAAATCTCTTCATTCTCTTCCCCATCCAATGATCGGATTTTCCAAAAAAACTATTTTTACATCGCGGACTCGAGGTCCTTATAGGGAAAAGGGCTAAAATTTAGGCTAATTGTTATGGTTACCAAATTCTAAATCAAACTCGTGAAATCACCCATAAGTGAGGACTCGCTTAACGAGATTATTGCTTCGGCGGCACCATGACCGGGCCTTCGTCCGGTAATTTAGATAAATCCAGTTGGGAAATAACATGTACGCCGTCTTTTCGGGGCTTAATTGTAAATGTATCAGCGCCGATCTGAACATGGCCAAGGATCCGTCCCGAACGATACACCAGCGTTGCGGAACCGTCTTCCAGGCCCTGGACGCGTCCGCTCCAGCTGATGGCGCCGCCGCCGAGCTGCGGATCAAAATCCAAATTTTTAAATGTCACGACCCGGCCAGGCGTCAAGCTTAGGGTCATGGAGTCTCCATTTTCACCCTTTTCAAATATATTGACCGCCTGCTGACGGTTGAGCAAAACTTGGCGACGCGACATTTCGGTCGGCCCCTTAACCGTTTGATCATTAATTTGCTGATCCAGCGGAATTTCATGAAATAGATTTTCGGTCTGCGCCATATGGGAGCTCCCGATCAAGATCACCAGCGGTAAGATATATTTCAAACGGTTTTTCATAGGCCATTCTTATCAAATCACCGGCGCGGATAATATCCCAAATAGCAGCTCAAACGCAGATCGCCGCTAATACGCAATACCAAAAGGCGATTTCTCATAACGATATATATTCAGATCGTTTTAAATAATGCAGCAGCGCGGTCTTTCTGGACGTTAACGGGGTCAAAAATCTGCCCGTTCATCGCTAAATATGTACCGCTTGGCAATAATTGTACGGCGGCGATTGCAAAGCCGACATTAAACACCGCGTCTGTTGCCCGGTGCGATGCCGGCAACATGGAACCTGTAAAGACAATTGTTTTTTCTTTGATACTCATTACATGTCGCGCGGTCTCGGTCATCGTGTCGGTACCGTGAGTGACCAGCACATGACGGGCCTTCGAGTTTTGGATCGCCTTGTAAATAATATCACGATCTTCATCGGTTAATTCTAAGCTGTCTTTTTTCATTAATGGTGTGATTTCGTAGTTCGCGTTAATATTAGCCTCGGCCAACATATTGCCGATGCCGCTATCACCGACTTGAAATTCCGACAGGGCGTCAAAATAGACTTTGTCAATCGTGCCGCCGGTTGTGAATATTTCCAAATCCACCACATTCTCCATGAAAAAAACCCACCCGCTGGGCGGGCAGGTCATATTAATCGGAAATTTGAAAGAGGCTACTTAAATGCCGCTATTGAACTCCAATTATCCATAATTTTTTTCCGGTTCAGCGCCGGATCCGGCAAATGCAGTCCTTTTCCAAATACATCACCCATCCACGTTCCCAACGGATGAGTATTGGTGTGAAGCGGAACGCGTGTACAGCCTCCTACACCGGAACAGGCATCATCATAAGCCATGACGGTTCGGGTCGGGCTTGGCAGCTCAGGCCGAGCGAGACCAAAATTATAGTCTGTCGGTGACGCGCCCGAGACAACAAAACGGTCATGATGAAGACCGAGATTATGTCCCATTTCATGTGAGAAAGTGTGTCCTTCAATACAGAAATTTGACGTCACAGAAAAGCCGTGTGACGCCGGGCCGCCGGTGGTGAGCAGATATCCAACGCCGCAAGATGTTGATCCCGCTGACACGCGAACCGTTGCCACAAGGTCGGCTGAATGGATGTCACGGAGCATGGCGGCTCTTCCGCCGACGCAGGTGCTGGGGGTCACAAGGTCAGCCAATAGGTCGGAATAAGAAGCCCCCATCGCATTTTCATCATAACCACAATAGGTGCCGCGCACCGCAGCATATTTATAACGGCGTCCTTTGACATTGCTGTTAGCGAGCGCTGTGTTGGCCATCGCAATCGCGAGTTTAGCACGGGCTTGAGGTGTATCGCCATCACCCGCCAACTCAACTAACGCGGCTGGCGTATAAAGGGTTAGCACCCGCACTCTGGGAGACCAAGGTTCATTCGCCATTGCCGGCCTATCTTCATTTCCAGCTGACCGCATTGCCGGACCCATTATTACAGGCGCCTCCGCCGGAAGGGACGACACATCAACCTCAGAAATTTCATGAACGCCGCCAAAACGCGGCCTAATGGAATAGGTTTCTCGGCCGATCTGAACATGGCCGGAAATCCGGTTATTAGTTGAAACCAGAGTGGCATAACCATTTTCAAAACCTTCAACCTGTCCGCTCCAAGCAACAGATCCGCCGCCGAGAAAACGGTCAAAATCGGTTTTAATCAGATTGAGCGTTCGGCCCGGAAACAAGTCCAGAGCTATTCGATCCGCAGGGGAAAACTTGTTAAAGGCCGCTGAGGCCACATCCGTATCAATCAACACTTGACGGGATCTGACTTCCGTAGCGAGTTGATTGGTTTCGGATTGAAAAGGTGAAAATTGGTTCTCAAGTGCCAAATCCTGGAACAAGGTTTGACCTTGTGCCGCGCCGGTCGCAGCAACCAATGCCGTTGATGCGATGAGGGTTTGAATAAGTTTTTTCATAGTAGCGCCCTTCATTTCGGGCAGGAACGCCCGCAATCTCGGGAGATATTATAGCAGATTTTTAGTCAAAAATATAGGAGGAGGTTTTAGCCTACTTTATCGCACCAGACATGTTGGAAAACGCAAACAAAATCCCATTTAAAAAAAACCCGCCATAAGAGGCGGGCTCTATTAAAATTTAAAACCCGGAAACTATCGGAAAGCTGCAACCAGCTCCCAATTATCTTTCAGCTTTTTCCGGTTTACAGCTGGATCAGTCTGGTGCAGGCCACGACCTGTTGTCGTGCCCATCCACTTGCCACCAGGGTGAGTGTTTGTAAACACTGGAACCCGCCCGCAGGTTACTGAGCACCCAGAGCTGTAAGCCATGATCGTCCGGAAGGAAGACGCGCCCAGATTGTCATGGAATAAGCCGTAATTATAAGCCGATTGTTCTGTCCCTAAATCGCCGGTCGCGAAACGGTCATGTTGAAGACCCATATTGTGACCTAGTTCATGCGTAAAAGTATGTTGGAAAATACAAGCTCTTGCAGTCACAGAATAAGCATATGATTCTGGAGCGCCCGCGGGTAGATACCATGCCGTTCCGCAACCACCGGCCCCTTTCAGCACGGCCACCATGTCGGCGCTAAATGTATCGCGCAACGTCGCGGCGCGGGAACTGGCGCACGCATTGCCCGCCGGCACTTCGGAAATATCCGATAGAACCGTTGAAGTAGAAGTCTGCGCCGGATAACCGCAATAGACACCTCTAATACCGGCCCACTTGTACTTATAGACTCCCATTTTTGAATTGGTCAGCGCTGTATTGGCCATACCAAGTGCCAGCAAACCTTCATCACGAATAGTCGTACCGGCAGTCGTCGCCTCTGTTCCCGCAGTCGGCGTGTACATGACGAGAACCCGTATCCGGGTTGGGAACGCAGCTGTGGTTACACCGCCTTTTTGACTATTGGCCGTCAGTGCGCTCGCCGGAATCGTAAAGGGTTCAGATTCGTCCGGCAAATCAGCCACGGAAACTTCAGAAATGGTGTGCACGCCGTTCATACCCGGGGTGATGCGATATACCTCGCCGCCATATTGAACATGTCCAAGCAGACGACCCTCTTGAAAAATCATTGTTGCGAATCCATTTTCGAAACCGTCAATTGTGCCGCTCCACAGCTTGGACTTTTCGCCTAAGAAAGGATCGAATCCTGTCTGCTGCATGGTGATAGTTCGGCCCGGAAACAGACTGAGCTGCATGGATTCAGCCGGAGCAAATCGATTGAACATGTCTGACACGACATCCGTATTTAAACTCACGGTGCGTGATCTGATCTGGCCGTCCAGATTGACAGGCATGCCCGTTTTTTCGCTGTCAAAGCCGGTCTCGATAAACATATCCTGTCCTTGAGCGGTTCCCGCCATCGCGACCATCGCAGTCGTTCCGACCATTGTCTTGATAAAGTTTTTCATAAAAATGTCCTCTTTCGCGCCTAATTGCCCACTTTATAGAAGTAATCTCATAACAAATTTTTGCCAATAAGTATAGGGAGCACTCTAGACGATACTTGTTCAAGTTTCCGTGATTAACATCACGCTAAATCTCTATAAATTCTATGACATTTCTAACATTCAACCACATTGACCGCGAGTCCGCCCTGAGAAGTCTCTTTATATTTTGAGGACATGTCGAGGCCGGTTTGGCGCATAGTTTCGATCACCTGATCAAGGCTGACCTTCATTTGCGCGGGTGCATGTAGGGCTAATCTCGCGGCGTTCGCGGCTTTAACGGCGCCGATTGCGTTGCGCTCAATACAGGGAATTTGCACCAGACCGCCTACCGGATCGCAGGTCAATCCAAGATTATGTTCCATCCCAATTTCAGCAGCACTTGTGACTTGCTCCGGGTTTCCGCCCCAAACGGCGGCAAGTGCGCCGGCCGCCATCGAACAGGCCACGCCAACCTCGCCCTGACAGCCCATTTCCGCGCCGGAGATAGACGCGCGCTGTTTATACAAAATACCGATACCGCCGGCGGCTAAAAGAAATTTGCGAATGTTGACAGCGTTGGCCCGTTCACCGCAGCAATAATGTTTGAGCACGGCCGGAATAATACCCGCCGCACCATTGGTTGGCGCCGTCACAATCTGACCCCCATCGGCGTTCTCTTCATTAACCGCCATAGCGTAAACATTGAGCCAGTCAAACAATTGCTCGCGCTCGTTCGATAGCGGCGCGCCGTGAAGCTTCTGCCAAATCGCCGGCGCTCGGCGTTTGACTTTCAGCCCGCCCGGAAGATATCCTTCAGTGTTCAATCCGCGATCAATACAGGCTAGCATAACCTCGGCGATCCGGTCCAGAGCCGCATCGGTCTCCGCTCGCGGCCGCATCGTATCTTCATTGGCATATATAATCTGATGGATGGCAAGATCTTCAGCTTTGCAAAACGCCAAAAGCTCTGCAGCAGACGTAAAAGCGAAGGGAACACTGCCGCCTATTTGTACAATGTCGTCTTCAAGCGGCGTTTCAAGCTGCTCTTTAGAAGCGATAAATCCGCCGCCAGTTGAAAAATATGTTTGCTGGCGAAGCTCTTGTCCATCCTCGTCATAAGCCGCCATCCACATTTCATTGGGATGGAGCGTGGTCTCGGTCTCATAGTCGAATAAGAGGTTAACATCAGGATCAAAAGCGATGGATTTTTCGCCGCCGAGCATGAGCGATTTTTCGGCATAGACTTTGGCGACCTGGGCATCTGCACTATCGGGATTAAGCGTCTCGGGCTCCATACCCATTAAGCCGAGCAATATTGCTTTCGGGGTGGCGTGACCGGAACCAGTAAAAGCGAGCGATCCGCGCAGACGCACTTCTATCCGCGACGCAGCGCCGAACATTTTCTCACGATGCAAACTATCAACAAATCGTTTGGCGATTCGGATTGGCCCCACAGTGTGTGAGCTCGACGGACCAATACCGATGCGAAATAAATCCAAAACTGAGAGCATGGGAACTCCAAAGCCAAATTAATTTGGCCCTGTGACATAATCACAAGGCCAAGGTCAATTCGGATTACGCTTTATAAGCGTTTATGAAAAGCGCATTCTTTGAGCTAATGCCCCATCGCTTTGTCGACCGCTGCCAGACCATCAATTTCCGGATGGTCGCCGCGGATCTCGGCTTCCTTTTGTTTCCACAGGCGTTTTTGGTAGCGGCTGGAAATTACGTCCGTTATGACCAGAACTCCGATAACGAGATAAAATGTTGGTTTGGACATGGCCTGCATTTCAAACCCGAACAGTTTCAAGTGCGCAAGGTGCGCGCCTTCTGTCACGAGCAGCACGCCAACAAGGAACAGAATGAACAGACCCATAATTTGATACATGCGGTTTTTCTTTAAAAACTCGGTGACGTAATCTGCCAGGAAAATCATCGCAAGGCCTGACATAATTATAGCAATCGCCATTAACGGGACCTGATAGGTCGGGGCCGCGCCGTCAACGCCCGGCACGCTGGCAATCGCCATCGCCGACAGGATGGAATCAAACGAGAAAACCAGATTCATTAGAACGATAAACGCGATTGCTTTGGCCAATGAATGGCGACCTGAGCCTTCGGAGTGTTCGATATGCTCTACCGCCATCATGTGAGTGATTTCCTTGACCGCTGTATAAATAATGAAAGCGCCGCCGAACAAGGTGATCGCCGCCTGAACCGTGAAATCACCGTAAAGAAAATTGCCCCAATCCAGATTCAGACTGTAACTCGCCATCACATCAAACAGAGCAACAATCAGGATCAGCAGAATGATTCGCAAAACTACCGCTATTGCGATGCCCCAAGTCCGCACTTTTTTGGCATCTTTCGGATCGCCGACCTTGCTGCTTTCGATGACAATATAGAGCAGATTGTCAAAACCCAGAACGGCCTGAAGCAAAATCAGCATCAACAAGGTGAACATGCTCTCGAGCGAAAAGAAATTCTCCATTACAAAGAATTCGGTGAAAAATTCGGCCATTAACTGCCTCCCATTTGGTCAATAAGGCGCTTTCATAAGGTGATTTGGGAAGATTTGAAAAGGGGGGAATCTTACGCGGCCACCAGATATTCCCGTTGACCTCTTTGCGCCAAAACCTTATCCGTCACTGGTTTTAATCAGAGGCAGCCATGAGCAGCGACGCAATCGACTATAGCAAGGCAAAAGCCTGGCCATTTGAATTGGCCCGGCAGATCGTTCACCGCCTGGATATCGAAAAGAAACGCGGCATTGAGCGGGGTGACAAACCGGTCATTTTTGAAACCGGCTACGGTCCATCCGGCCTGCCGCATATTGGCACTTTTGGCGAGGTCGTACGCACCACTATGGTGATGGAAGCCTTCCGCGCCATGACCGATGGTCAAATTCCGATGAAGATGATTTGTGTTTCCGATGATCTTGACGGCATGCGTAAAGTACCGGGCAATGTTCCAAACCAAGAGATGCTGACAGAGCATCTTGGCAAGCCGCTCACGGTCGTGCCCGACCCATTTAATTGCCATGACAGTTTTGGCCATCATAATAATGCCAAGCTAAGAAGCTTCCTCGACGGCTTTGGATTTACCTATGAGTTTAAATCCGCGACCGAGCTTTATAAAGCCGGCGAGTATGATGACATGCTGATCAAAGCTCTCGAAAATTTTGATAAGATTATGGACGTGATGCTGCCGACCCTCGGGGAAGAGCGCCGCGCGACCTACAGCCCGTTTCTGCCAATCTCGCCAACAACTGGCCGCGTGCTCTATGTCCCGATGAAATCAATCGACTCGGATGCCGGCACAATCACTTTTGACGATGAAGATGGCACCGAGGTGACTATGAAAGTCACGGGCGGCAACACTAAGCTGCAATGGAAGCCGGACTTCGGCATGCGCTGGGCCGCGCTCGGCGTCGATTTTGAAATGTTCGGCAAGGACCATCAGGCCAATAGCATTATCTATTCGCGGATTTGTAAAATTCTCGGCGCGCAGCCGCCCGTGCAATATGTCTATGAGCTCTTTTTGGATGATAAAGGTGAGAAAATTTCAAAATCCAAAGGCAATGGTATCTCTATCGAAGACTGGCTGAAATACGCCACACCGGAGAGCCTGTCCCTTTATATGTTCACCAAGCCGCGAACGGCCAAACGTCTTTATTTTGATGTCATCCCCAAAGCCGTTGATGAATATTTTCAGCATCTAACAAACTATCACAAGCAAGAGCCGCAAAAGCAGATCGAAAACCCGGTCTGGCACATACATAAAGGCCTCCCGCCGCAAGACGGCACGCCGGTCAGTTTTGCGCTGCTGCTCAATCTGGTCTCCGCCAGTAACGCGTCGGATCGCGATATACTTTGGGGCTTTATCGAGCGCTACTCACCGGGGGCGAACGCTGAAGACCACCCTGTGCTTGATGAGCTCGTCGGATACGCTATTGCCTACTACAAGGATTTTGTGAAACCTGAGAAAGTCTATCGCAAGCCAACTGAGCAAGAGGGCGCCGCCCTAATGGATCTGGCTGCACGCCTTCGCAAGGTTCCCGCCGAGGCGCAAACCGACAGCGAAGCTCTACAGACGCTGATTTTCTCTGTCGGAAAAGACCATGAGTTCGAAAATCTTCGCAATTGGTTCAAGGCGATATATGAAGTGTGTTTGGGTCAATCCCAAGGTCCAAGGTTTGGGTCTTTCGTGGCGATCTTCGGGCCGGGTGAAACAGCGCAGCTGATCGATGATGCGTTGGCCGGGAAGGTTGGCTAATCGCCATTCGTCAGGCAAATATTGTTCGCGAATTTATTAGCTGTCTCGACCGAAAAATTTCAACCCGGCATTCTTTCGCAGCCACCACCAGCCATAGAGACCAGTTAAGCTCAGCAGTATAAATAAAAGCCCGATAATGCTCAATATAAAACCTTGTGTGACGAAGATCGCGATCCAGACCGCTATGTAAAAAATTGCGGCAATCGGTGCCAAATTTATAGAACCGCTGCGAATTTTAAGGCCAATTACAACCAGAACAATGCTCATCCCAACAATTGCGAAGTCCATTGGTTCGAAATTTGGCCAGACATTGAGCGCCACAATCAAAAACATGATCAGCCCGAACACGCCTTCCATGAAAATAGGCAACCCGGACATCATGACTGCGTATCTGGCACGCTCTTCGGATTTGATCTTGTAAAACAAACCCCATCTGTCAGCGTGCATTGGTTTAACTTTTTCAGGCTTGGTCATGTGTCTATCCAAATTTCGCGCCCTTATAGAGCAAGGCGGGCTCAAAAGGTGAAGTTTTTTAAAGGTCAAATGGACGCAAAAATTGTTTGACCTTGTCTCGCAAATCTGTGTTTCTGCGAAATTAACACTGGGAAGTATTATCATGGGTAAAATGGCATTTTGGGTCTGTATCGTAATTTGGTCAGGCATTTACGCAGGCATTTTGTCCTCGGTTCCCGCAATTTCGGAAATGATCGCGGAGCGGTTTAACGCCGATCTTTCAGATTTCAGAGTAAATGCTCTTTTAAATACGGCCGTCAATTTGATCCTTAGTTTGCTATTTGCGATCGGTCTTGCGCTGATTGCATTTATACGACTTGGCCGTGTCGATCACTCACGCATATGGGTGTTTTTCATGTTCTTTGCCTTGTTCGCAGGACTCGCGCTCGGCGTTAAAAATATGCCTTCTGTGGGTATTCAGGCCGATCTCGCGGATGGCTGGCCGCTCATCCCGGCGATCGGTTTTATAGTCTATTTGGGTTTGCGCGATGATAGTAAGCGCCCGGATATCAGCGGACCCGTTCCGGCGTTTGCGAGGCTAGCGGTTATAATCACCGGTTTGGTTATTACAGTATTGTCATTCCATGTTATCATTTCGGCGCTTTCTGCGATCCCCGGCATTGGACCCAAAATCAGCTCGGTCTCTGTCGTCACCAACCCGGTCTATAATGTGGTCAACAGCATCGCATCCGGAACCGGAATTGGCGGCACGAATCTACGCTTCCTCCTATCCGCCCTGTTCATCGGGTCTGCCGGTCTCTTATGGTTTTATGAAAAGCGCAGGGTTGGCGAACCCGTTTAAGCTCTAGTCCAAACTGGATTAATCAACCAGATTATCCCAGAAGTTTTTAGCCTTATCGAAAAAACTTTTGCTAGCCGGCGAGATTTGATCGCCGCCTTCGCGGGCAAATTCCTCGAGTAATTTTCGCTGAGCACTATTTAGGCCCGACGGTGTTTCCACTGACAATTCGACATACATATCTCCGCGCTGATTATTGCGCAGCACGCTCATGCCTTTGCCGCGTAGACGCATGCGTTTACCGGACTGAGCTCCATCGGGAATTTTAATTTTAGCGCGGCCGCCATCTATAGTCGGAATTTCAACTTCGCCGCCAAGCGCAGCAATTGTCATTGGCACAGGCGCGCGGCAATAGAGATGCGGGCCGTCACGCTCAAATAGTTCATGAGGTTTGACAGAGACAAAAATATAGAGATCACCACGTTCGCCGTTGCCGCCGCGTTTTGGCGCAGCGTCGCCCTGACCTGAAAGTCGAATGCGCGTACCGTCTTCGACACCGGCAGGAATATTGACATCCAGATCGGTTTCTACGCGGGTTTGTCCCGCGCCGTCACAACCTTTGCACGGGTCTGAAACATATTCGCCTTGGCCGCCGCAAGTCGGGCAGGCGCGCTCCATTGTAAAGAAGCCTTGCTGGGACCGCACCCTTCCGGCCCCGCCGCAAGTTGAGCATGTATCAACAGTCGCGCCGGGTTCGGCGCCCATGCCGTCACAGCGGTCGCAATCTTCCGAGATCGGAATCTTAATATCGAGCTCTTTACCGGCGAAAGCCTCTTCCAGAGAAATTTCTATTTCATAGCGTAGGTCAGAGCCGCGCTGTCCACTTTGCTGCCGACGACCACCGCCTCCTCCGCCAAACATATCGGCAAAACCGCCGCCGCCAAAAATTTGCGAAAATATATCGCCAAAATCCTGAAAGCCGCCGCCCATGCCGCCTTGCTCAAAAGCTTTGTGACCCATCCGGTCATAAGCGCTGCGTTTATCGGCGTCCGACAATATGCCGTAAGCTTCGTTAAGTTCCTTGAACCGTGCTTCGGCGCCCGGATCATCAGGATGACGGTCCGGGTGGCACTCCATCGCTTTTTTGCGAAAGGCTGATTTTAGTTCTTTTTCGTTGGCATTTTTGGCCACGCCCAGAACTTCATAATAATCACGCTTGCTCATGAGCTTACTCTTTCAACGTCATAATAGTATTGAGGCCATGACGCCCGGCAAGCGCATAGCCTTCAGTGTTGCATAAATCAATGAGCGGCGAGTTTTCCTCTTTGCCTGTCTCCAAGATCAAAAGCACGGGAAAAAGGCTCTTGGGCGCCTGCGCGAAAAACCCAGTTAGGGCCTTAAGGTCATGGCCTTCAATATCCAGCTTCATGGCATGAATTTTCTCAAGACCATGGGCCAGTGCAATCCGCGCTATTGTATCAATGATCACAATCTCGCCTTCGCCGCTTTCCAGCAATTTGGTTTCGCCGCGATTGGTTTCGCCGCCGCCAAGTTGTCCTGTTCCGGGATGATCGGAAACGGCGCTGTGTATGATCTTTATCTTGGCATCGCTGGCATTGATATTGTCGAGCAATCTCTCGCCAATTTGCTTGCCTGGCTCAACCGCAACGATGTCATAGGCCTTATCTGCTTCTTTGCAGTAACTGGCCACAAATAGAGAATAGAGCCCGACATTGGCGCCGACATCCAGAAATATATAGGTCTCGTCTTCGCATCTATCGATGGATTGTTTGAGCGCCGCGCGCTCGGCAGTATCCCAGATTTGTACGCCAGCAATGGCGCGTTTCTCGCAGCGATTTTGAGAAGGGTAAAGACGGGCATTGACGTTCGGCGCAATCTTAACGTCAAAAGGTTCATTGAGCTCTTTAATCGCCCGGCGTCTGTGCAGAGAAATCATGGTGCGGCCCCAGCGTGTATCCTTGAAATCTTCGGATTTTCGGCGAATGGTTTCACGCGCCTCGGGGAGGGCATAAGTTCCAAAAGGTGGGTTGAGGTCGCGAGCCATTTAAAAAAGTAAGATCCCGGGCGCGTTGGGGGGCGTCACGCCCGGGATCAGTACGGGTTTATCCGTACGAGCTTTAAGCTTTATCGTCGTCTTCGACGTCTTCAAACTCGGCATCGACAATGTCTTCATCGTCATCATCGTTTGAGCTTGCAGCAGCTGCGTCGTCATCTTCCGGGCTGGCATTGGCGTAGATGGCTTCACCCATCTTCATCACCGCTGCAGTCAGTTCGGCGACTTTGGTATTGATCGCTTCTGCGTCATCACCTTCAGCTGCTTCGCGAACCTGCGGGATCAGCTCTTCAATGGCGGTTTTCTCTTCGTCGCCGATTTTATCGCCATGTTCCTTTAGATCAGATTCGGCTTTGTGCGCAAGCGCTTCGGCCTGGTTCTTGGCTTCGGCCAATTCACGGCGAGCTTTATCCTCATCGGCATTAGCTTCCGCATCCTTGATCATGTCTTCAATATCCGTATCGGACAGTCCGCCTGAGGCTTGGATACGGATCTGCTGCTCCTTACCGGTTGCGTTGTCCTTGGCTGATACGTTGACAATACCGTTGGCATCTATGTCAAAAGTGACTTCGATTTGCGGCATGCCGCGCGGCGCCGGCGGAATACCAACGAGATCAAATTGACCCAGAGGTTTATTGTCAGCCGCCATTTCACGTTCGCCCTGAAACACCCGGATCGTCACAGCCGACTGATTGTCAGCCGCCGTTGAATAGATCTGGCTCTTCTTGGTCGGGATCGTCGTATTACGGTCGATCATGCGCGTAAATACACCGCCTTCGGTTTCAATGCCGAGTGACAATGGAGTCACGTCGAGCAGCAGAACGTCTTTAACGTCGCCCTGCAAAACACCGCCCTGAATAGCGGCGCCCATGGCAACCACTTCATCGGGGTTCACGCCTTTATTCGCGTCCTTACCAAAGAAGTCAGAAACCGCTTTTTGAACAGCTGGCATACGGGTCATACCGCCCACCAGAATAACGTCGTCAATCTCGGCGGCTTTCAAGCCGGCATCGGTCAAAGCTTTCTTACAAGGCGCGATGGTGCGCTTGATCAAATCAGCAACAAGCGTTTCGAGCTTGGCGCGGGTCAGCTTCATGTTAAGGTGTTTCGGGCCTGACGCGTCCGCCGTAATAAATGGCAAATTCACTTCATATGTCGAGGCTGTAGAAAGCTCTTTTTTGGCTTTCTCGGCTTCTTCGCGAAGACGCTGCAGAGCCAGCTTGTCGCTTTTTAGCTCAATGCCCGTGTCTTTCTTGAACTCAGCTGCGAAATATTCGACGATGCGCATGTCAAAGTCTTCACCGCCAAGGAAAGTATCTCCGTTGGTTGCTTTGACTTCAAAGACGCCGTCACCGATTTCAAGGATTGAAACATCAAATGTACCGCCGCCAAGGTCATAAACAGCAATTGTCTTGCCGTCTTTTTTGTCCATGCCGTAGGCTAGCGCCGCTGCGGTTGGTTCGTTGATGATCCGCAGGACTTCAAGACCGGCAATTTTACCGGCGTCTTTAGTGGCCTGACGCTGAGCGTCATTAAAGTAAGCCGGAACCGTAATCACGGCCTGCGTTACTTCACCGCCGAGGAAATCCTCAGCTGTTTCTTTCATCTTTGTCAAAACCATGGCAGAAATTTCCGCCGGCGCGTAGGCCTTGTCGCGGCCCTGTACAAATGCGTCGCCGTTTTTGCCTTTGACAATAGAGAATGGCACCAGCTTTTGATCCTTTTTGACCGCAGGGTCCGAAAAAGAACGGCCGATTAAACGTTTGACAGCGTAATAAGTGTGATCCGGATTGGTCACGGCCTGACGACGGGCGGTCTGCCCGATCAAGCGCTCACCATCTTCTGTAAAAGCAACAACGGATGGTGTGGTCCGCTGACCTTCTGAATTTTCAATGACCCGGGCCTTGTCGCCGTCCATAACAGCGACGCAAGAATTGGTGGTCCCGAGGTCGATACCGATAACTTTAGTCATCTATTCGCTCCTTTGCCCGTCTTAAGCCCCCTTAGGACGGGATAAAATTAATATTTGAATTAACGCGGAAATTTCCGCCTGAAGCCGATATGGGAAATGATTTTTGACTCGCAAGGGAAACAGGCAATTTTTTTACAGAAAATTTTGACACAATTGAATTGGCCTCCATATAAGCGCGCATGAACGACTTCCCTGATGGCTTCGCCCATTACCCGATTTATTTTGACGCCGACCAGCAGCAAGCACTGATCGAGGCCGTGCGAGCCGGCGTTAAGCAGGCGCCATTTTTTATCTCGCATATGCCGCGGACAGGCACGCCCATGTCGGTTGCCCTTTCCAATTTCGGAACGCTGGGCTGGATGAGCGATAAAGATCAGGGCTACCGCTATGTTCCGCATCACCCGGCCACCGGAAAGCCTTGGGCCCCTATTCCGAAACTGCTGCTCGACCTTTGGGATGACGTCACGGGCTATCCAGTTCAGCCCGAATGCTGCCTGATCAACTGGTATAAAGAGGGCACGAAAATGGGCGCCCATATTGATAATGACGAACAGGACGCCAAAGCGCCTGTAGTTTCAATCTCGCTTGGCGATCCGGCTATGTTCCGTATGGGTGGCCCCCAGCGCGGCGGACCCACGAAAGGCATTAAACTATTCTCAGGCGATGTAGTCGTCATGGCAGGCGCAAGCCGTTTTTGTTATCACTCGGTTTCAAAAATATTTTACGGTGAAAGTGCGCTTGTCCCAAAAGGCGGGCGGATCAATCTGACCATGCGGCGGGTGAATTTGCCATGACCTACGCTTGGCCGGACTTTGTCGGTACTATCGGAATTGTTCTGATCCTCTATGCCTACTTCGCGCTCCAGACCGAGCGGCTGACGGCCAAGCATTTATCTTATAATATTCTCAATTTTGGCGGCGCGCTGCTCATCCTGTTTTCGCTCCTGTTCAAATTTAACTGGTCGGCCTTCATTATTGAACTGGCATGGGCGGGGATTAGCCTCTATGGGATTTTCAAAAATAAAAGAGAACCCTTATGACTGACCTGTTTTCCCCGCTCAAACTGGCCTCCGGCCACCTATTGCCCAACCGTATTGCCAAAGCGGCGATGGAAGAAAATATGGCAGAGTACGGCCAGATACCCGGGTCTGCTCTGGTCAATCTCTATCAGCGCTGGGCCGCCGGCACGCCGGGCATGATTATTACGGGCAATGTCATGGTCGCGCCGGACGCGATGACTGGCCCAGGCGGGGTTTATCTGGGTAAGGAAACCCTGGATAATCCAGCCCACAAAAAACGATTTGAAGACTGGTCGGCTGCCGGCAAATCCGGCGGCTCCGTGCTTTATATGCAAATCAGCCATCCGGGGCGGCAAGTCTATGCCAACATGAAAACCGATGTCGTCTCCGCCTCCAATACGCGGCTCAATATGGAAGGCCCGGCCCAGAAAATGTTTACCGAGGCCCGCGCTCTGACCGGCGACGAGGTCAAGGCCATGATCACTCGTTTCGCCGACACAGCCGAGGCTGCCAAAGCGGCCGGCTTTGACGGCGTTCAAATTCACAGCGCTCATGGTTATCTGGTCGCGCAGTTTCTGTCGCCGCTGTCTAATCACCGCGAAGATGACTATGGCGGATCACTTGAAAACCGCGCCCGCTTTTTGCTCGAGATTG
The DNA here is from genome assembly GCA_013002305.1 of Hellea sp. Taxonomy (GTDB): domain Bacteria; phylum Pseudomonadota; class Alphaproteobacteria; order Caulobacterales; family Maricaulaceae; genus JACOMS01. The sequence goes on along the minus strand of JABDKG010000094.1, from coordinate 66,333 downwards.
TCCGCGCCGTTCGCAATCGCACGGGCCAGAAATTCGGCGTTGCGGTCAAGCTTAATTCGGCAGATTTTCAGCGCGGCGGTTTTGATGTGGATGACGCCAAAAAGGTTGTGCAGTGGCTGAATAAGGAAAATGTCGATTTTGTTGAACTCTCCGGCGGGTCCTATGAAAGTGCAGCCATGGCCGGCGTTCCGGACGAGGACAGCCCGTCTTCGACGCTCTTGCGCGAGATTTATTTTATCGAGTTTGCCAAAGAAATCCAAAAAATCGCCAAAATGCCGCTCATGGTCACCGGCGGCATCACCAAGCTAGAGACAGCCGAGATGGCGATGGCAAGCGGCGCCGTCGAGATAGTCGGCATTGCGCGCGCCTATGGTTATAACACCAACCTTGCCAAAGACTGGGCAGCGGGCCGAAACGCAGAAATTTCCATGGCGGCGGCAAATTCCAAAAACAAAACATTCAAGGTCCTCGCTGGCATGGGCATGACCAAAGCCAACCTATACCGCATGGGCGAAGGCAAAGCGCCAAAGACCAAAATGAGCCCGCTCTTGGCAGTGATTAAAAGCCAAATTAAACAAGGCAAGCAAACCAAGACTTACCGCAAGTGGCTGGAAGCGCGGTAACCTCGCCCTCCGCTCATCCCGATGAAAATCGGGAACCAGTTTGACCTTCTCATCATATTCAAAAAATTTAACTTCATGCCTGATAGCGTGGACTGGATCCCGTTCTACTACGGGATAAGCGGAGTTTTTGTGCTGGAACCGCAGCAAACTTGCCGTTATCAGTTGGCGCGAAGGGGATGATATGAAACGCGCCTTAAAAATCACCGGAATTTCATTGGCGCTCCTCCTTGCCTATTTATTTTTCTGGCCTGTGCCTATTGATCCGGTTTCGTGGGAGGCCCCGGAGGATAAAGGCTATGTCGGTGACTTTGCGCCCAACAATGAACTTGCTGGCCTGGAGCTTCTGGACATTGGCGATATTCACGGCCCTGAAGATGTGGCAAGCCGTGTTATAGACGGACAGCTATACCTGTTTGTCTCATCTCAAGACGGACTCATTCGCCAGATCAATGCCGATACATTCGAGGTCACAACGCTGGCCGACACAGGCGGCGTGCCGCTTGGCCTTGAATTTGACACGGATAATAATCTGATCGTCGCGGACGCCTATCGCGGGCTACTATCAATCGCGCCGAACGGTAAGGTCGCAACACTCACAAACGCAATAGGCGACTCGCCTATTCTCTATGCCGATGATTTGGATATCACGCCCGACGGGGTTATTTATTTCTCCGACGCCAGCACGAAATTTGGCGCCGAGGCTGCCGGCCAGACCATGAAGGGTAGCCTTCTCGAGATTATGGAGCATGGCCGAACAGGACGTATTCTGGCCTATAATCCTGCCACCAAACAAACTGTGCTTATCAAAGACAATCTGTCATTTTCCAACGGCGTCGCCATGGGCCCGGATGGCAAATCCATATTAGTTATCGAAACCGGAGAATATCGAATCCACCGCATCTGGGTTAGCGGGCCGAAGCAAGACCAGTCGACAATCATCATCGACAATCTTCCGGGTTTTCCCGATAATATCAACCGCGCCCTAGAGCCCGGAACCTATTATGTCGGCCTGATTTCCCAGCGCTCTAAATTTCTCGATGATAATTCAACCAAACCCGGCATTCGGAAATTTGCCTGGCGGCTACCAGCGTTTATGAAGCCCAAAGCCGTCGATTACGGATTTATCATACACATAGACGCGGACGGCAATATTTTGCGCACATGGCAGGATCCATCTGGCAGCTATACTCAGGCCACAGGCGCGCACGCCCCCGGAGACGGATTTCTTTATATTTCCAGCCTCAATGCCTATAAGCTCGGCCGAAAAAAATTGCCTTAGGAGACCTTTATGAAACGCGGATTACAAATCATCCTTTTAATACTCAGCTTAATACCGCTTTACTTTGCCGTGACCGGCGTGACGGGCGGAGCGGCGGGCATGAATGGCGGCGACGCGGTCTCGAATGAATTGGATAATCAGTTTCGATACCTTTCAGCCTTTTATCTCGTTTTGACATTTTTGATCTGGTTCATCGTGCGCGATATTGAAAATTATACAGGTATTTTCCGAATCATTGTCTTTGCTATTTTCCTCGGCGGTTTGACCCGGCTTTACTGCTATCTCCATGTCGGTATTCCGCCGCAAACCATGGTTGGCGGTATGTTTCTGGAGCTCGGCGCGCCGATCCTAGCTTTCTGGCAGCATAAAGTCGCTCACAGCGCGCCGCGATAATGAGCGAGCCCGTTTATAAACTCCTCACCGCCTATCAGTGGAAAACTTTAGATCATTACGGCGAGATTAAAGGCACGCCGCTTGACACGAAAGACGGCTATATTCACCTCTCGACTGCTGCGCAGGTGGTCGAGACAGCCCGACTTCATTTTAAGGATAAAGGGCCACTGGTCTTGGTCGAGTTTATGGCAGAACATTTGGGCAAGCCGTTAATATATGAGCCGGCCCGCGACGGGTCTCTATTCCCGCACCTCTACGATAATCTACGCCGTTCACAGGTAAGCCGGTTCTGGCCCTTGCGAGACTTGGGCGGCGGGGAATATAGTTTTCCCGACGAATTTCTTTAAGGCCTTCTCCTATGGGTTTACTCTATAAAAGCGCAACCGCATTGATGCGGACCTTGCCGGCCGAAACCGCGCACCGGACAACCATCAAAGCCCTGAAGCTCGGCCTTGGCCCGGTTACGACGCGAAAGCCGGATCCTGTATTAAAGACCGAGGTCGGCGGGCTCAAACTGACCAACCCGGTTGGCCTTGCACCAGGGTTTGATAAAGATGCTGAAGTGCCGGACGCGATGCTTAATTCTGGCTTCGGCTTTGTCGAATGCGGCACCGTAACGCCGCGTCCACAAATCGGGAACCCCAAGCCGCGCCTGTTTCGACTGACCGAAGATCAGGCCGTTATCAACCGAATGGGGTTCAATAATGACGGTCTTGAGATTTTCAAAAAACGACTTGATCGGCGCAAAGAAAAACCCGGAATTGTCGGCGCGAATTTAGGTGCCAATAAAGACAGCGTGGACCGGGTTCAAGACTATGTCACTGGCCTAACCGCCCTTTGGGGACTGGCCGATTATTATACGATTAATATCAGCTCGCCCAATACGCCGGGTCTTCGGGACCTTCAAGCCGAAGCCGCCATGGATGATCTTCTGGGCCGTATCGCCGAAACCCGCGCCGAGCTAACGGGTGATCAGCCCTCGCCGCCTATTTTTCTTAAAGTTGCGCCGGATTTGATCTCATCACAAATCGAACAAATTACGCAGCAATCGCGCACTTACGGCATGAACGCAATCATCGTGTCCAATACGACAATTGATCGCCCCGATAGCCTTAAGAGCGCTGAAAAGGGCGAAGCCGGCGGCCTGTCCGGCGCGCCTTTATTTGAGAAATCGACCCGAATACTGAAAGAGTTTTCAGCGGCAGCAGAAGGTAAGATTGATTTGATCGGCGTCGGCGGTATCGCCAGCGGCGAACAAGCCTATGCCAAAATTCGCGCGGGCGCTAAAGCGGTGCAGCTTTACTCCGCGCTGGTTTATGCCGGCCCCGGACTTGTCATGGATATCAGGCGCGATCTTGCTGATCGGTTGAAGGCTGATGGATTTACATCTGTCGTCGAAGCCGCCCAAAGCCATTAAAACGACGATCAAAATCTGCAAAAAGTACACCCTTATTAACCCCTGATTTACCCCTCTCATTCACTATCTATTAACTGAATTTTGAATGAGGACTTGATGCCGCCGCCTAGCGCTACTGCCAATTACGATGCCAATTATGCCCAGATTCTGATGGAGGATTTGGATAGCGCGCCCGGTTTGCTGGGTCGGGCCTTTCGAGCGCTGGCGCTTATCGGATTGGGGTTTTTTATTCTGGGTTCGACCCTGAGCTATAATCCATTTGACAGTACGGGCGATACGGCCGGTATAGGTGTGATCCAAAACGCACTGGGCGCCCGCGGCGCTGTCGTCGCGAATTTTTTAATGCAATTTATTGGATGGGGCGCCATCTTGGCAGGCCTCCTGAGCCTTTATACTGGCGTTCACGGTATTTTCTGGCCCCGCCCTAAAACGCATAAATGGGAACGCCTCGGTCGATTTGGATTGGCCAGTACAATTGTTCTATTTGGGGCCGCGACCCTGTCAGCCTTTCCAATTCCGCAAAGCTGGCCAATGGCGACCGGCCTGGGCGGCTGGGTAGGCGATGGTATTTTCCTAAATATTAAGGCCGGATTTGACAGTTTTAATATCCCGATCTCCGGATTTATCACCGCCCTGATTACCTTTCTAATCGCTGCTTTTTGCTTGGCCCGATATGTTGGGATCGTCGGCAAAGACATTCTGGATATATGGGAAGCGGCGCTCATGGTTTGGGCTACCATTCGGGTCTGGTCTGACCGCTTTACTGGCTGGATCCGTGCCCGCTTTGCTAAAACCTATGTGGCCGACGTCGAGCAAAGCAGTTCGATCACCCATTTACTGCGCGATATTCCGGATGCGCCTGCCGCAGAAGCCGCGCCCGCCTATGTGCCCGCCCAGCCCGCTCCGGCACCAGCGCCCAAGAAACGCAAACGGGTTGTTAAGTCCAAAAAACCCGAATTTCATTTCCCGGAAGGTTCCGATTTCGTCCTGCCCGGCGTTGATCTTTTAAAAACACCGCCGCCGCGTAAAACCCTGCATGACGATATGGCGCTTCGCCGTGCTTCAGAAGATTTGCATCGCGTGATGGAGGATTACGGTATTAAAGGCGATATGGGTGCTGTTCGACCCGGCCCCGTTGTCACTTTGTTCGAGTTTGAACCGGCCCCTGGCGTGAAATCTCAACGCGTGATTAATCTCGCGCCGGATATTGCGCGAAATATGAGTGCGGAGAGCGCCCGGATCGCAGTTGTGCCCGGCCGCAATGCCATGGGCGTCGAGCTTCCCAATCGACGACGTGAGACCGTTTGGCTGAAATCCATGCTGGCCAGTGACGCATATGCTAATTCCGAAGCTGGTCTTCCGCTGATCATGGGTGAAGATATTGGCGGCACGCCCTATATTGCCGATCTTTCAAAAATGCCTCACTTGCTCGTGGCGGGTACAACCGGTTCCGGTAAGTCGGTCGCGATCAACGCTATGATCCTGTCGCTGATGTATAAGCTGACTCCGGATCAATGTAAGTTCATTATGATTGATCCGAAAATGCTCGAACTGTCGGTGTATGACGGCGCGCCGCATTTGCTCGCCCCCGTCGTGACCGAACCGAAAAAGGCTGTCGTGGCACTTAAGTGGACGGTTCGCGAAATGGAAGATCGCTACCGTAAAATGGCTAAAATGGGCGTGCGTAATATGGCCGGCTATAATGAAAAAGTGAACGAGGCCAAGAAGCGCGGCGAGATTATGACCCGCACCGTCATGACGGGTTATGACAAGGAAAGCGGGGAGCCGATTTACGAAACTGAAGAGCTTAACTTTGAACCCATGCCATTTATTGTCGTCATTATTGACGAGATGGCAGACCTGATGATGGTCGCCGGGAAGGACATTGAAGGTACGGTCCAGCGCCTCGCCCAAATGGCCCGGGCCGCCGGCATTCATATGATCATGGCGACCCAGCGTCCGTCGGTTGATGTTATCACCGGGACGATTAAAGCCAACTTCCCGACCCGTGTCGCTTTCCGCGTTGGCTCCTCCATCGATAGCCGGACAATCCTCGGTGAAACCGGCGCCGAGCAGCTGCTCGGTAATGGCGACATGTTATTTATGGGAACAGGCCGGCCGCGCCGCCTGCACGGACCGTTTATTTCTGACGGCGAAGTCGAGAAGATCGCTGCCTTTGTCAAAGCTCAAGGCTCGCCTAGCTATCTTGAGGACATCACAGCCGAACCCGAAGAGATGGGCGGAAGCGATGAAAGCGTTGGCGGTGAGGGCAATTCCCTCTTTGATCAAGCTGTCGCGATTGTCGCCAAAGACCGCAAAGCCTCGACCAGCTATATTCAGCGGAGACTCTCTATAGGGTACAACCGTGCCGCCAACCTGATCGAACGTATGGAAGAAGACGGCATGATCGGACCATCCGGGCCGGGCGGAAAACGCGAAATATTTTTACCGGAACAAGGAGGCTATTGATGGAAAATCTGTCAGCATTTGTCGGACTATTCGGGATTTGGGCCACGCTTTACGTGATCTACACCCTGTCGGTTCGGCATTATCAGGAAGAAGAGTAAAGCCGGGCCAACAGACCCGACTTTATATTTTAAGGACGCCTAATTATAGGCTGTTTCGCCGTGCAGGGCTGTGTCAAGACCTACATATTCTGCCTCGGCATCGACGCGCAATCCAAAGGTCATTTTCAAGACCATTAAGATAATCGCGGTTGCGATTGCGGACCAGACGATAACCGCTGCCGAGCCCAAAAGCTGTGCCGCAAAATCGCCTCCGCCATTTCCGCCGAGCTTAGTCGATGACAGGAAGGGCAAAAGTAATATCCCTAATATTCCGCCAACGCCGTGAACCGCGAAGACGTCCAGACTATCGTCGAATTTAAGACGCACGCGAATGAGATTGACAGCGAGATAACAGACGACACCGCCCGAAAGACCGATTAATAGCGCGCCGGCCGGACCCAATACACCTGCCGCGGGCGTAACAGTTGCCAGACCTGCAATCGTCCCGGTTGCCGCGCCGACCAAAGTTGGCTTTCTATTCTGAAAGGTTTCCAGCACAATCCAGCTCATAGTTCCAACCGCTGCCGCAATATGGGTGACGAGTAGCGCCATGCCAGCGCCGCCATCAGCAGCCAGCTGTGAGCCGCCATTAAAGCCGAACCAACCGACCCAAAGCATGGACGCACCAATCATGACAATGCCCGGGCGGTGCGGCGGCGAAATTTCATGGGGAAATCCTTTGCGCTTACCAAGGAACATCACAAATACCAAAGCAGAGATCCCAGCTGTCGCATGAACCACGAGGCCGCCCGCAAAATCGGTGACGCCTTTTTCGGAGAGCCAGCCCCCGCCCCAAATCCAATTAGCCACGGGCGCGTAGACAACCAATATCCAAATTGCCGTAAATAGCAGAACCGGTAAGAACTTTACACGTTCGACAAAGGCGCCGACAATCAAAGCCGGGGTGATAATTGCAAATGTCATTTGAAACGCCAGAAAGACGGCTTCAGGAATGGATTGTCCGTCTAACACAGAACTTGTCGAGAGTTTAATAAGCCCGAGATTATCCAGCCCGCCCCAATATCCGCCGCTTTTCCCAAAGGCGATTGAATATCCAGCGACGACCCAGACGATCGTTGCCAGTGCGGCGATGGCATAGACTTTCATCAATACGGAAAGGAAATTTTTGGACCGCACCAGCCCGCCATAAAAAAGCGCAAGACCCGGCAAAGACATAAACAGAACCAAGGCCGTGGCCGTTAAGACCCAGGCCGTATCACCTGCGCTCACCGCGGCGTCGCCTGCCAATGCTGGTTGGGCCGCGAAATAGGTTAAGCCGATTACCGAGCTTAATAGAGTTGCAAACCGAGACATATATTTCCCCTGAAAATCCAATTTTTGTGCGCCCGCAATAGATTGCATCAAGAATAGGCTCGACTCTCACGCAGCTCGAAAAAGGCCGAAGCTTGCGCGCGCCTTATTATTGGACAAAAAAATCCTGCGGCGCACATTTTCTGTGCGCGCGCAGGACTAGGGTCATGACGCAATCGAATTGCGCCGGGGAAAGCCCTTAAATGTTCAAGGCCTAACCTTGAACAAATTCCGGATAGGATGGGACACCGATTTCGGCTTGGTCCAGTCCGGTATATTCGTCTTCTTCAGAGATCCGCACTCCGGTCGTCATTTTCAGGGCCGACCACAATACCAGACTGATGATGAAGATGAAGGCACCGATAGCGACCACGCCGAGCGCTTGAGTGCCAAGCTGGGAAGCACTAAAGCCATAATAAGTATCAATCAATTCGGTCCCGTCCTCTAATGTGAGTGTTCGGGTTAATTCTTCGGAATTTAACGCGACGACCAATGTCCCGAAAATACCGGCAAATAAATGAACCGGAATAGCGCCGACAACGTCATCTATTTTGACCTTATCGAGTAATGGAACTGTAAGAACTACAATCAGTCCGCCGACGCCGCCGATCAGGATGGCTTCCAAAGCACTGGGCGTAAGCGGCTCGGCCGTAATAGCCACAAGACCGGCGAGCGCACCGTTGAGCGCCATCGTCACGTCAATCTTCTTATAGAAAAGCTGCGTTAAGATCACCGCAGATACAACGCCTCCAGCCGCGGCAAGATTTGTGTTTACAAAAATTTTGGAAACCGCGCTAACATCTTCGATTGTACCCATGGCGAGCTGTGAGCCGCCATTAAATCCAAACCAGCCAAGCCACAGAATGAACACGCCAAGGGTCGCAAGCGGAATGGATGAACCCAAAATCGGAACTGTTCGCCCGCCAACATATTTTCCTTTACGCGCGCCGATTACTATCGCCCCGGCCAGAGCGGCCCAACCGCCGACGGAGTGCACAAGAGTGGAGCCGGCGAAATCAGAAAAGCCCGCCTCGCTAAGCCAGCCGCCGCCCCATTGCCACATCGCCGTGATCGGGTATAGGAGACCGGTTAGGACAGCGACAAAGATAATGAATGGCCAGAATTTTACCCGCTCGGCAACCGTTCCGGAAACAATCGAAGCCGTTGTCGCGCAAAAGACCATTTGAAAAAACCAGTCCGACGCGACCGTGTAGCCTGCTCCAAGGCCCTCGTCTTTATGGCTGGGGATATCATAGCCAAAGCCGAAGCTACCGATAAATCCGCCAGCATCACCGCCATAGAGAATATTATAGCCAAATGCCCAGAACATCAGCCCTGCTACAGAATAGAGCATGATGTTTTTCAAACACTGCATGGAAACGTTTTTTGTCCGTACCATCCCCGCCTCGAGCATGGCAAATCCGGCGGCCATCCACATGACGAGAAATCCACCAATCAGGAATAAAAGTGAATTCAGGACAAATGATCCGGCCGCGGCATTTGCCGCGACAGTTTCAGAGAGTTCCTGCATTGTCGGCGTTTGCGCCAAAGCAGATGTCGACGCCGCGAATAATAAGGCGACGGTGCAAATTAATTTAAAAACTTTTTTCATGTTTCCCTCACACGTTTTAAAGGTCGGTGAAGGTTTGGTCTTTTGCGACGGCGAGGTGCAGGATAAATGGCGATTTAGCCGGAGCGGGTCATCAGCCTGCTGATTTTAGGGCGCTCAAAGTGTATTTTGCACAGGCTTTGTGCTTGTTGCTGCCCCAATGTTCTTGGCGAGTCTTGTCAATCACCCAAAGAAAAACCGGACTCTCGCGCCCCGCAGAGAATCCGGCTTACCCTAACGGTCTATGTTAGGCCGGGAGGAGAGATATCGGAATATTCAAACTTAATCTTGCACAAACCGGACGTTTTTTTTGACATTTTCGGCCAAATGTGTATGTCGAGCAAATGGATGGGGATTATTCGAGATTTAGCGGACGTACCGTCGCGGCTGGCTACCTGGCGACTTTTTACAAAGGGGCGCTGGCGGCAGGCGTTGAACAGAGCGCCTTGGACGAAATTATTGGCGGCGATCCGGCGAGCCTGACTATCCCGACCCGGCGCTTCCCGGCAGCCGGACTATTAAGGCTTCTCGACCTTGCTGTCGCTCAAACCGGCAAGCGCACCATCGGCATTGATTTCGGACTAAACCTGCGGCCCGGGCCGAGGATTGATGTAATCTATGCGACCACATTTTGTCACAACTTACGCGAAGCGATTGAGCTCAACAGCGCTTATCAACCGCTTATTCAGCAAATCGGACGAACCCGTCTGGTTGTTGATGATCGGGGCGCAAGATTGATCTGGACACCATTTTGGGACGCGCCCGAACTCATGCGCCTATTCACAGAAGTCGCTTTCACAGGGTATGCATCGATTGGCAAATGGATGGTCTGGGCCGATGAACCGCCGGTTCGCGTCATGCGGTTTCGTCACGCAGCTCCGCCCGACCTTTCGCCCTACCACGAAGTTTTTGGCGAAAATGTTGAATTTGGCGCCGACATTGACGAGATGATTTTCCCAAGAGGCGTTTTAGAAACCCGCCTGACCGGGCGCAATCCCGAAATGGTTAGCCGTATGCGCGCCCGCCTTGATGCAATGCTACAGGTACTCGATCAGCCCGGCGACGTCATAAGAGATGTCCGGGCCATTATTGCGACGCGCCTAACCCACGGCCCGGTGAAAATTGACACTATCTGCACGCAGCTCAATGTCAGCGAGCGAACTTTAAGACGTCATCTAAACCAGGCTGATACGAGTTTTGGCGAAATCCTGACTGAGGTACGGCGCGATCTCGCGCAAATATTTATGAACGATCAGAATATGTCGCTGGTGCAAATCTCCGATGCCCTGGGCTTTAGCGATCAAAGCGCTTTTTCGCGCGCTTTTAAAAACTGGTTTGATCAATCGCCACTGGCCTATCGGCAAGCGTTGAGCGCTTAGCCGTTGCGCGGATCATGCGACGTGAATTTTGTGTAAGCGGCGGCGGCAACAAAGAAAGCCACGACGGTCCAAGCTAATATCTTCACGCCCCAATCCGGCGCGAGCGTGATGGACAACACATAGCAAAAGTGAATGCCGTTGATAAAGATCATGCACATGACCGCAAATGAGCCGAGGTCTTTGGCGCGTTTTCCCGTTTCGGAGATTTCAGGCGATATTCGATCAATGATGACTTCGATCGCAGTATTGATCGCTTCCACCGCCAAGATTAAAAACAATAAGACGCCGCCAATGATAAAGTGTACAAATGGCGCTTTAAGAGCCGTGTAAAGAATGATCGCGATGATGAATGTGTACAGCTCCATTCGCGAGGCCAGCTCGCTACGGACCAGAAAAGAAAAACCGGCGCGCGAATAACGAAATGCATTGGCAAATTGTCGACTGGCTTTGATGAGCATGATTTCGTCTTGCGCGAAAACCATGTGTAAAAGGTTAAAGCTTATTACCGTTTCCCCTCCACGCGGACACCCACTTGCCTACAAAAAAATCTAGCCATGGCCGCGCAAGCTGATATAGACCTGTCCTTCGAACTTACAGGGATAAGAGACCGCCCATGAGCGATCGTTATAACGCCGCCGAAGTTGAGCCGCGATGGCAGAAAGTCTGGGAAGAGAGTGATGTCTTCCGGGCCGATAATGCTGGCGAAAAGAAATATTATGCGCTTGAAATGTTCCCCTACCCAAGCGGGCGTATTCATATGGGCCATGTGCGCAATTACGCCATGGGCGATGTGATCGCGCGCTATAAGAAAGCCTGCGGGTTTGATGTGCTGCACCCGATGGGTTGGGACGCCTTTGGCATGCCGGCGGAAAACGCGGCGATTGAGAAAAACGTCCACCCCAAGGGCTGGACCTATGACAATATCGACGCCATGCGCGCGCCACTGAGGCGGCTCGGCTTTGCGCTCGACTGGTCGCGCGAATTTGCCACCTGTGATGAGGCCTATTACAAACAGCAGCAGGCGATCTTCCTCAAGTTCTGGGAGAACGGCCTGGTCTACCGCAAAACCGCCAAGGTCAATTGGGACCCGGTTGATCATACGGTTCTCGCAAACGAACAAGTGATCGACGGCCGCGGCTGGCGCTCCGGCGCACTGGTCGAACAAAAAGAGCTCGATCAATGGTTCTTTAAAATCACGCACTATGCCGAAGATCTTTTGAAGTCTCTCGACACGCTCGACCGCTGGCCCGAGAAAGTCCGGACCATGCAAGCCAACTGGATTGGCAGGTCTGAGGGGCTGCAGATGTATTTCGATTGGTCAAACGAAAGTTATTCAAAATTCCAGGAAAATAAAACAAAGTATTTCCCTAAATTATCCCAAGAGCCTGTTGAGCGCATCAATCATCTGTTTGAGGACTCCGTAGATGGAATTGAGGTCTTTACGACAAGACCAGATACATTGTTTGGGGCTAGCTTTATCGCTCTTTCGCCAGATCACCCACTTACAAAGAAATTGGCAGAAGACAATTCTGAAATTGAAAAATTTCGTAGTGAGTGTGCTCGGATCGGAACTACAGAAGAGGCAATCGCAAATGCGCCCAAACTTGGTTTTGATACTGGCTTGACAGTTCAACACCCATTTCATCTTTTAGACGAATCCAAAACTCTTCCGGTATATATCGCGAATTTTGTGCTGATGGGTTACGGCACGGGCGCGATCTTTGGCTGTCCTGCCCATGACCAGCGCGACCTGGACTTCGCTCGCAAATATCATCTCAATGTTATCCCCGTCGTACTCCCCGAGGGTGAAGACGCCAAGAGGTTTGAAATCAACAACGAGGCTTATGTTGGAGACGGGATAATTTACAATTCCAGTTTTTTAGACGGACTAACTATTGATGATGCCAAAGAAAAGGTAATTGAAGCCTTGTCTGATGGCTCCACCGGAGAAAAAATTGTCCAGTATCGGCTGCGAGATTGGGGTGTGTCACGCCAGCGCTATTGGGGCTGCCCTATTCCGGTGATCCACTGCGAGGACTGCGGCGTGCTGCCCGTGCCGGAAGCCGATCTGCCAGTTAAGCTCCCGGAAGATATCAATTTTGACAAACCGGGCAATCCGCTTGACCGCCACCTTACGTTTAAAAATGTCGACTGCCCGTCTTGCGGAAAAGCGGCCAGACGCGAAACCGATACCCTGGACACGTTCGCGGATAGTAGCTGGTATTTCGCCCGCTTTGCCGGCGGCTCCGGTAATGGCGAGCCAAGCGATAAGCCGTTTGACAAAAAGCTCGCGTCAGACTGGCTGCCCGTCGATCAATATATTGGCGGGGTCGAGCATGCTGTGCTGCACTTACTATATGCCCGCTTCTTCACGCGCGGTCTTCGTGATTGCGGTCTGCTGGATCTGCCATCCGGCGAACCCTTCGCCGGGTTGTTCACCCAGGGCATGGTCACTCATGCCGTCTATACCGACCCTGACGGGAACTTTGTCGTACCCGCCGATGTCGACGAAAAAGACGGCAAGCTTATCCACCTTGAAACCGGCGCGGCGATTTCCAAAGGCGACGTCATCAAGATGTCCAAGTCCAAGAAAAACACCGTCGATCCTAACGATATTATCGAAGGCTACGGCGCTGATGTGGCGCGCTGGTTTGTGCTCTCTGACAGTCCGCCCGACCGGGATGTTGAGTGGACCGAGGCCGGTGTGATCGGAGCCTGGCGCTTTGCCAATAAAGTCTGGAACATTGTCAGCGAAAGCGGCTCTAATCACGGGCCGCTCAGCGTTGACGCAAGCGCGTCCGGCCCTGCCCTTGGCCTGCGCAAAAAAGCTCACAAAGCGCTCGAAAATATCACCAAGGGAATCGATGTTTTTCGTTTTAACACCTCGGTCGCGCAGATTTATGAACTGACCAATGCCCTATCGAAATATAAAAACAATGATGCCGCCAAGGCCGAAGCGCTCGGCATACTGATCCGCACGATCGCGCCTTTCATGCCGCATCTGGCCGAAGAGTGCTGGAAACATCTGGGCGGCGAAGGTCTGTGTTATCACGCGCCCTGGCCGCAGCCCGATCCTGACATGCTAACTGAAGACGCGGTCATTATGCCGATCCAGATCAATGGCAAGCGCCGCAGCGAAATCTCTGTGCCTGTCGGTATGTCCAAAAAAGATGTCGAAGCGCTCGCTATGGCTGACGACGGCGCGCAACGTTCGCTCGATGGACTAACTGTAAGGAAAGTCATTGTTGTTCCCGGCCGGATTATCAATATAGTGGCCTCATGATGAAAAAGCTTTTGATCACCGGCCTAGCGCTTACCCTTTCAGCTTGCGGATTTACACCGATGCACGCGACGCCGGAAATTGGCGAGAGCGGCGCGCTTAGAAATCTGAGCGTCGAGGTAGTTAAGCCCAAACGGGTTGGACAACAGGAAGCCGGATATTTTGTTGAGCAGCATTTGCGAGATCGTCTCGGGAATAATATTGGCGAGCACACACTTAAAATTACGCCGCGCACACAAAGACGACCTTACGGCCTGACATCTGACGACCTTGCGACACGCTATGACATGATCGTCAATGTCGACTATCAATTGATCGAAAACAAAAGCGGGAATGTGCTGGACAGAGGCCGGGTAACTTCGACTTCGACATTCGGTTCCGCCCGTGATCCCTATGCGCGGATTTCTTCAGAAAAGAACGCCGCCGAACAGGCTTCGCGCGATGCTGCCGACCGGGTTTTGGTCCGGGTCGCCGCCTATTATAAAGACCCGGAACGCCGCGCAGTCGCTCAGGCCGCAGCCGAGGCCGAGCGTACGGCCAAGCGCGATGATGGAATTGAAACGGTCGATCCGTGAATAAAGCTTCATGAAAATTACCGGCGGACGGGTCAATTCCTTTTTAAACAAGCCGCCCTCGGATATTATCGGCGTTTTGTTTTTCGGACCCGATCGCGGTCTCGTCAAAGAACGGGCCGAAAGTCTGATCAAGAAACTTTCAGATAATCCCGATGACGCATTTGCTTCCACTGTCCTGACATCAGATGATCTATCCTCCGACCCGGCGAGACTTTCTGATGAGATGAGCGCACTTTCTATGTTTGGCGATCAAAGGCTGGTCCGCCTGCGCCTTGATCATGAGCGCTCCGGCGCAGCGATTTCCAAAATCATCAAAGACCTCGATACAAACCCTGACAAAGCTGCCGCCCGTCTGGTGATCGAAGCCGGTGATATGACGCCGCGCTCGGCGATCCGCAAAGCTTTTGAGGCCGGCGGACGCTTTGCTGCCATTGGCTGCTACCAAGACAGCGCCGCTGATCTGGCTAATATGATCCGGCGCGAACTGACCGGTAGCGCCATAGAGATTGAGCGCGATGCGCTCGATCTCTGGGTACCGCTGCTTGAGGGCGACCGTATTCTCGCACGCAATGAAATTGAAAAAATGATCCTCTATAAAGGGTTTGGCGAAGTGCCCGGTGCGAAGATTACGGTTGGCGACGTCAAGACCCTTGCCGCGGGGGCACAGGCCGCTTCGATCGATGACATAATTATGAGCACGATGAGCGGCCAAACCGTCAAGGCTGATGATGCGTTCAGGCGCGCTGTCGCCGGGAAGGTCAATATTGCCGTGATTTTGCTCTCGCTCCAGCGCCATATCTCGCGCCTGATTGAAGCGGGCGCCTATGTCTCATCCGGTGACCGACCAGAAAGCGCAATTAAATCCCTTCGGCCTCCGGTCTTTCGGATGCAGGAGCGCACATTCCTCATTCATTTACGCCTCTGGCCAACCCGCGCTCTGCATAACGCCCTTTCAGAAACACTCAGCGCCGAGCAAAAGCTAAAATCCGCCGGCGCCCCCGGTGAGGCGATTGTCGGACGGATATTATTAACCTTGTCAGGATTTGCCGCGAAACGCCGTTAAATTTTTTAAAATAAAAGACCATTTTTACACAGGGCCTGTTCGCTTGAAAAATTTTGTCCCAGATCAAAATTTTAAAAAGAAAGAATTCTAGCATTTTAGGTAATTATAGAGTCTGGCTTCACAGTTCTCTTCACCACAGGAGACCTAAAAAATGCAATTCCCTCCCCAAGAAAATTCCTCTCGCTCTTTGCGTCGATTTTTGCTTACCGTAGCCTCCGGCGCAGTTTTGTCGCTGGCTCTAGCCGGTCCATCTTTGGCGCAAAATAATGATGTAGATGCCTTTGATGGAACCGTGGATACGGGCTGTACGGTTGTCGCCATCACCGCTACGCCTTCGGCCAACAGTCAGCGCGGAAACGCGCTCAATGGCACGTCTATTTGCATAGAAGCTTTTTCAAGCAACAATGTTGTTTCCGGCAATAGCATCACCGTCGGTGGTTCCAGTTCAAACAATATCGTCGGGGGTACTGCGCATACACTTGGCAGCACCGTAAGACACAATGCTGTAAGCGGTGAAGGACATACAATTGGCGATTTTAGTCGTCGAAATTCAGTCACCGGTCACAATAGTACCTTGGGTAATAATAATGAGAGCAACTTTATCGGTGGCCGACAAAATGTTCTTGGGTCATTTGTCGCTAGCAGTGTTGTTGCGGGCGGGTTTAATATTGTGGGCGATAACGCAGCTTATAATATGGTCGTCGGAAGCAACAACACTCTAAATGACAGGGTAATCTCAAACGTAATAAGTGGGCAATTTAATGCTTTGGGTGATGATAGTGCTCGAAACACTGTTAGTGGCTCATCCAATACCCTTGGATATGGTAGCGTTAATAATGCGATAAGCGGCCAACTCAACACGCTTGGAATTGGCAACGATTCCAATGCAGTTAGCGGTTGGCTCCACATGCTCGGCAATTTCGCCGTCAGAAACATGGTCAGCGGCGATTCCAACACGCTCGGCAATAGCAGCGCTTTCAATGCGGTCAGTGGTCGACAGAACACGCTCGGCAACCGATCCACCGATAATTCATTGTCAGGTCAAAATAATACAATTGGCCTTTATGGCTATGCAAATTCTGTTAGCGGGAACTTTAATGAACTTGGAAACTATGCTGATCACAATGCCGTCAGCGGCCTTTCGAACACCATCGGCACGGACAGTCACCAAAATCTGGTGAGCGGGCGCGAAAACTTACTGGGTGATTACAGCGCCCATACCACCGTAACGGGCGCCTATAATAGCCTTGGAAATTTTATCAATGACAGCGTCGTGATGGGTGCAAATAATGATCTCTGCCAAGATGGCGACCCCAGCCCGATCACTTCTTGTGTTGCAGGCGGCGTAAGCGGCGATAATATGAGCGCCATGCACGTTCTTGGTTCCGACAATAATATCCATAGTGTCGGCGATGCCGGCTCCCATGTCAAAATCCTTGGCGATGGCAATACGGTCAACGGCGCGGGGTCTGGCTGGAACGTGATTACCGGACACAATGCCACTGTCGAAGGCACCGGCAATTTCGTCGCCGGCGGGAACAGCCTGTCCGCGACAAGTGTCACCGGGTCTGATAATGTCGTCATTGGCGGCGATACGGTTACGACTGCCTCGCAGACACTCGTCATCGGCGCGGGCGCCTCGGCCGGCAATGACGACGCGGTTGCTCTGGGCACATCGGCGGACGCCCAGGGACAAAGATCTGTCGCAATGGGGCTAAATTCGACCACGGCCGGCGGTAACGCAGTTGCAATCGGCACGACCAGTTCGGCCAACGGGGCCAATGCCCTGGCGCTCGGACGTAACGCCAACGCTTCGGGCACAAATGCCGCCGCTATGGGATTTGGCAGCAGCGCCAATGGGACATCGGCCTTTGCGCTCGGACCGAGCGCCAATGCTGCCGGTTTCCGGTCTCTGGCGATCGGAAACGGGGCGAAAGCCACGGCCGATAACAGCACTGCCATTGGCCGTGACGCCAATGCTGCCTTTGCCGGCTCATCGGCGTTCGGATTTGGCGCGATCACCACGGCGATCAACCAGATGATGTTCGGGAAAGCCAACAGTACCTATGTCATGCCGGGCATTATCTCGGCGGCTTCGGTCGCAGCGCAAGGCGCGATCCATGGTATCATCACCACGGACAGCGCCGGCCGCCTCGCCTCTGACGGCGGCGCGCTGGATGCGCGCGTGACGGCGCTTGAAAGCGCGGATATGCTGGCGGACACAAACGCGGACTGCAATGTTGGGACTGGCGCCAGTAGTACAGAATGCGGTGTGAACGCCCTCTCATCTGGTCTTGAGTCGACCGCTCTTGGCAATGGCGCTCAAGCAACGTCTGATGACGCGACAGCCATTGGGCAAGGAGCCGTGGCAAGCGGATCAGATTCTACAGCGGTAGGCGAAAACGCGACCGCATCGGGCGCGCAATCTACCGCCCTCGGACAAGCCGCTATTGCTGATTTTACTGATAGTGTGGCCCTCGGCCATAGCGCTGATGTCGGCGGCGTAGGCGCAATTGCAATCGGCGCAGATGCCCATGCCTTTACAGACAATTCTATTTCCATCGGCGCACAATCCAGCGCGACCGGCTCTGGGAGTTCGGTCGCAATTGGAGGCGACAGTACAAATGACGCCGACACCAATGGAGCGTTGGCGACCGGAAGCTGGACAACGGCCGTTGGCGCAGATGCTGTCGCCAATAATAACAGCGCTTCGGCCTTTGGATTGGGCGCTCAAGCGACCAATGCCAGCGCCACAGCCCTCGGGACGATTGCAACAGCAACAGGATCAAGCTCTACAGCATTGGGTGTGAGCGCAGATGCGACGGCTAATAATGCGCTTGCGCTGGGTGCCAACTCCCAAGCCTCCGGTACAGAAGCAACGGCTGTAGGTAATAATGCTGTCGCGGATTTCATCGATAGTACGGCCATCGGCAATAGCGCCGATGTGGGCGGCATAGGCGCTATCGCCATTGGTGCAGATGCAAATGCTGGCTCGGCGGGTAGCATCTCTATCGGGGGGCAGTCCTCTGCATCAGGTCTCAATGCTTCTATTGCGATTGGCGGCGACAGTAATGACGGTGACCTTTTAGGAGCGCAGGCAATTGGCAGTTTTTCTACAGCCGTGGGTGCCGACGCTGTCGCAAGCGGGCACACATCTTCGGCATTTGGTGAAGGGGCGCTCGCGGGTACGGGCGGATCCAGCACGGCCATCGGGGCCGGGGCGCAAGCAACAAATTCGTCTACTACGTCGCTAGGCGCTTTCTCAAGCGCTACTGGTTTTGACGCAACGGCTGTCGGAGTTTCCTCTATTGCTTCCGGTCAAAACGCAGTAGCGTTGGGACGCTTCGCTAATGCCAATGCAACATATAGTGTCGCAATTGGCGCTCAATCTGATGCCACGGGCTCGGGTTCAGTTGCCATTGGCGGAGATGATATTGATGCTGGTACGTCAGGCGCGCAAGCAACTGGAAATCAGAGTACCGCTGTGGGGGCCGACTCGATTGCGAGCGCGAATATCGCATCCGCTTTCGGACGCGATGCTCAGGCGACCGGGATTGGTGCCACAGCCTTAAGCGCCGAAGCGCGCGCCTCTGGTGATTTTTCAGTTGCATTGGGAGTCAGCGCTGACGCAACCTTTATCAATGCGACAGCTGTGGGTGCCGGGTCCTGGGCAACTGCGGCTCAAGCGACGGCCCTCGGGAATTACGCGCAAGCGACCGCCGAATATTCGGTTGCCATTGGCGGCGGTCTTAACCAGGCAACAGCCGCTGTGGCAAGCGGGGGGCAATCCATAGCCCTGGGTAGCGAAGCACATGCGTTAGCGGAAAGAGCTATTTCCATTGGACATAATAGTAATGCGACCATGGCCAATACTTTGGCGCTAGGGTCTTGCGCGGATCTTGACAATAGCGGCGGCATAGACGCGGCGACCGAATGCGCCAATGCCACAGGTATTCAATCGACCGCCATAGGCACTGGAACGATCGCCAGCGGCGACAATGCCATTGGCATGGGAACAGGCGCGGATGCCGTTGGGCAAAAATCTGTCGCTGTCGGATTTGCCGCCAGCACCAATGGTGGCAATTCTGTCGCGATCGGATCACTGGCTTCCGGGGACGGTGCCAATGCCATCGCCATCGGTCGAAACGCCGACGCGTCTGGCATTAATGCGGCTGCGATGGGGTACAATGCGACTGCCGCAGGCACATCAGCCTATGCCCTTGGACCGAGCGCTAACGCGTCTGGCTTCCGGGCCCTTGCAATCGGCAATACGGCCAGCGCAACCCATGACAAGTCATCGGCCTTTGGGTTCGGCGCAACAACCTCCCTGGCCAATCAGATGATGTTTGGGGTTTCCAGTGCGACCTATGTCATGCCGGGCATTACCTCAGCTTTGTCCAAGAGCCGCCAGAGCGGCGCGGTCTATTATGTCACCTCAGACGCTAACGGTAATCTGGCGATCAGTGATGACCCGGTGCCGCCACCTGATAGCGGTGATAGCACCACGACCTCCAGCGGGAACGCGGCGCCCGTCACGTCTGGTGACATGCCGGTTGCGACCAATAGCGGCACGCCGACTTCCGGGCCGGTGGCAGGGACTGGCAGCGGCGTTGAGAGTTCAACCCGTGTTGAAACCGTCCGGCCCGGAGAGCGCCGAAATGGCGAAGCCGGCCTGACCGGACCGGTGGATAATGGGTCTTTCGAGATCACGGAAAGCGTGATCGGGTCCAATCTTACAAATGGATCTGGCACGGTCTCCACGCCAATCGCGGGTAATAGCCATAATCGCGGACTGGTACTGTCGCAGGAAAGCGTCTCGCAGCTCTCGGCCAATAGTGCCGCAATTGATGTCAACCGGCGCGAGATCACCCGCAACGCTGTCAAAATCGATCAGGCGTTTGCCGGCATCAGCGCGAATACACAGGCGATTGAAGGCAATGCGCTGGCGATTTCGGATCTGGGCGAAAGCCTGGCCGCCGTTGCCGCCCTGCCCGACATGTATCTGTCACCGGGCGCGAGCTGGGCAGCGTCCGGCGGCGTTGCGGCGGTTGGCGATGAGGTCGGCTTTGGCGGCACATTGGCGATCCGCGGGAACCATAGCTGGTCCTTCGGCGCGTCCGCCGGCATGTCCGGAGACGAAGCTTCGGGTAAGCTCCAGATCCGCTATGAGAAGTTTTAAATCTCTCGCTTAAAGATTAAACCCGCGCTCTTTCTTTAAGGAAAAGGCGCATTCTATTATTTAAGTTCCGCTTTGAACTGGCGGTTAAGTTTAGCCCGCTTTAACAGCCGCGACCCAATTGTCGACCCGCCGTTCCAAAAGGGAGAGCGGCATGGCGCCGCCGCCAAGTATAGTGTCGTGGAATCCCTTTATGTCAAACTGATCACCGAGTTCAGCCTCTGCGTCGCGGCGCAGTTCCTGAATTTTCAGCATGCCGATTTTATAGCTCGTCGCCTGTCCGGGTATAGTCATATAGCGGCGGACCTCTGAGCGCGCCTGCGCGTCGGTAATGGCGGAGTTCTCTTTGAAATATTCCACAGCCTGATATTCGGTCCAGCCTTTGGAGTGCAGTCCTGTATCAACCACCAGACGGATCGCCCGCCAAATCTCTGAGCCCAAACGGCCAAATTCGGAGTATGGATCTTCATAGGTCCCATCAAACTCAGTCGCGAGCCATTCCGTATAAAGCCCCCACCCTTCTGAATAGGCGGTGAATCCGGCCTGGGTCCGAAAGGTTGGCACAGCGGTCAATTCCTGCGCGATCGAGATTTGCATATGATGACCCGGCAGGCCTTCATGATAAGCGATCACTTCTAGTTCGCGCTTGGGCATGGATTTCATATCCGACAAATGCGCGTAATAAGTGCCGGAGCGCGACCCGTCAGGCGTGCCCGGACGGTAATGCTGCGCCGCGCCGGGTTGCTCGCGAAATGCCTCAACCCGCTTCACTTCAAGATCGGCCTTGGGCAGAATTCCGAAATAATTGGGTAGCTCGGCTTTGATCCGGTCAATCGCGGCCGTCGAGTCATCAATATAGGCTTGGCGGCCTTCATCTGTATCCGGATAATAATAGCGCGGGTCATCTTTATTGTCGCGAAGTTCCGAGAAAAATGCCTGCAAATCCCCTTCAAATCCAACCTGATCTTTGATCTCGATCATTTCTTCGCGAAGGCGTACAACTTCATCAAGACCGATCTGGTGAATTTCATCCGCGGTGAGCTCAGTTGTCGTATTGCTGGCCAATCTTTCATTGTAAAAAGCCACGCCGTTTGGCAGAGCCCCGACCCCTGTCGCCAGTTCCGGTGTATTGACAATATCTTCTTTTTGCCAGGCGATCAGATTTTCATAGGCCGGCTGCCAGTCCTCGATCAGCGCCGTGCGCGCAGCCTCGGTGAGATTGTCGGCTGTGGCCTGATCAATATCTCCGGCCTCTAAAAGACCGGCAATTTTACGCTGGGCGTCGCCCCAAATGGCGCTGTCCGGCCCGTCATCAAACGGCGCGCCTGTGATAATTTTTTGGGCCGATTCGATGACCGATTCAAAAGAGAAGCGCGGCGGACGAACGCCGGCCTCTGCATTTCTCTTAGACAATACAAGCAGCTGCTCAATGGCGCGCCCGGTTTCCGAAAGGCGGCTAATATAAGCTTCCATCTCGGCTTCATTTTCAACCGTTTGAATGGCGATCATCAGGGTCGGAAACTGAGTGTGCACCGCGCCCATTTGCTCAAAAATATATCCATTTTTCGAAAACGCATTTGCGCGTACCGCATCATCATATTGATATTCCCAAATGTCCCAGGAAATTTTTGCGTCCGGCGTTAGCTTGTCATAGTCAAAATCAGCCTTCATCTGCTCGATCGTCGCCTTGCGCCAAGCAAGCTGTTCATCGACCGCTTCTTGTGTGATTTCGTCTATTTTCCCATAATTGGTTTTACGGCCCAGAAAAGTCTGCTGCAAAGGACTAAAGGCAATTTCCTCTTCAAACTTCTCTTCGAACCACGCATTCAGACGCGCGGATTCTTCGGCGATTTCATCAGCCGTATAACTAATTGTCGGAACATCAGGTGCCTCGGATGATTTCGGTGAACAAGCCATAAGGGCGGTTGAGGCTAGTAACGTCACTATCAAATGACTGGTGGTTCTTCTCAGATTCAAATCAGCAAAATGCGTCATGGGTAAACTCTCTTTATATCAAATTCAGCAACATCTTGGAACAGTTCTAATTAGTCAAGCGCCCAGAACCTGACAACTTTCTGGCCCTATTGCAGCGCCAATATATCTTTAATCTTCAGCTTTATACCCTGTGCCGGGCCCTGATCCATCCAGTGGGGTTCGCCATATTCAAGCAATGGAAAAATATCGATACGATCCTGAAGATCGGGATTATCGGTATAAAGTTCTTCCAGAACAATATTCATATTCTCGTCCAGCCAGTCATTGCTGGCCCGGCTATAGACCAGAAATTTCGTGTCGGTTTTCTGAAAATAATCAATCAGCAATCTAAGCTGCGGGCGGTCACCACTGGAATCTTCTTGTTTAAAGCCCGAATAGTGTATGACGATCAGATCAGGATCAAACTGCGTGACCGCTTCATAGCGATGCCAGTTGGGCGAGATTAACTCTTTTTGGGTTCGGATCGGCAAATCCGCCAGTATATCGCTCAAGATATCGGCATTGGTACCGCCCTCTTCTTTGACCTGATCATCATAAATCCGAGCGGGGTGAGCCGAATCCATTACCATAACCAAAGGCGTTTCCGGTTTAAGGGCGGCTCGGTCAGCTCTGGTGAAATTGAATATAGCTGCCATGATCAACAAGATGGCTGTTGCAATGGAAAGTAGTCCGCTCCAGTTTCTCTTCTTTTCAACCGGGACTACGGTGTCGGTTGTGATAGCGTCTTGGAATGGCGCAACATTAACCGACGGCGTTTTAAACATGCTGAATGGATTACCTTCTGAGATAAATTTATAGCCGCTTTTGGGAATGGTTTGAATACAGTTCGGGTCAGCGCCGGCGTCGGACAGTGATTTTCGAAGCAAGGACACAGCGCGGGATAATCGTTCGTCTCCGCCATAGCCGACGCCCCAGACCTCGTCGATCAGGACCTCGCGGGTAACAACTTCATTGGCATTTCCAACGAGGACAGAAAGGACCTGCATGACTTTGGGTTCAATAGAATGGATTCCGGCGGGGCCCCTAATCTCATGGGCATCGAAATCAATTTCTATGGCGCCAATTTTCACTATGCCGTTATCCCACTCCCCCTCGTGGTCATCACATCAATATTAAATGGATTATCAGACCTAAGAAAAACCTAAACTATTCCTATAGGCTTCCTCAAGACTCAAAACGAAAAAAATAATAGCGCTGATATCGGAGCAAACCCGGCTCCATTTACTAACGAGGCGCAATTAGTTGGGGCGCCAGGCGGACAAGTATAAGCCGAAGGTCTTCTACATTGGGTAATCCGCAATCAGACCAAGGCGCCCCTCTAACATAATTGGAGGTCATATCATGCCTAATAATTCTAATGCAGTTTTAAATCGTCAAAATTTCCGTTTTCGGCATCGCTTGCTCACGCTGGCGTCAACAGCGGTCTTAAGCACGGCGATGTCCTCAACGGCAATTGCCGAGGACTCTATAGATATCGCGGCGATGCAGCAAGAGATCCGAGACTTAAAACTACAGGTGCTGCAACTGGTCGAGGCGCAGCTTCCAACCTCGGAGGGCGAGAGTCCGAACGCGCCTATTATGATATCTGACGCAACCGCGCCTTGTAATAACGGAACGAGCGGAACCAGCGCGCTGGAATGCGGTCAGGGTTCAACAACCGGCGCGGCTATTCGATCAACGGCTATTGGCTCGAATGCCGACGCGACGGGCTCTCGTGCCACCGCTTTGGGATACGGAACAGATGCCACCGGAACTGAGAGCATCGCTATAGGAAGCGATGGCGGTGATGGAGGCACGGACGGGGCCGCCGCAACCGGATCCGGGGCGATAGCAATTGGAGCAGATAGTGTGTCCAGCGCAACGGATACGATTGTTCTAGGATCTAGCGCCAGCGCGTCGGCTGGGCGTTCAATTTCAATTGGCGCCGACGCAACAACCACTCAAAGTCATTCTGTTAGTATCGGGACGCGGTCAAAAGCCATCGGACTGCGGAGTACAGCACTGGGAGGATGTGATGATTTAAACTTCGACACTTCGATAAATTTAGCAACCGAATGTGTTGAAGCATCCGGAGATCAATCGACCGCGATAGGTGCTGGGGCTAAAGCGACGGCACGGCATAGTCTTGCAATCGGCGCTAGATCGGAAGCGTCCGGCAATGTCTCCACTGCTATTGGCTGGACGGCCAAAGCGACGGGAGATTTTTCAACGGCTATTGGTGATGAGGCTATAGCTGATGGTATCGGCTCAACAGCTTTAGGGCACGAATCAAATGCCGGCGGCGAGCACTCACTAGCTATCGCCAATAATGCCAATGCGGCCGGGCAAAAGGCAATCTCTTTAGGCAGCCTGTCTGACGC
The DNA here is from genome assembly GCA_013002305.1 of Hellea sp. Classification (GTDB taxonomy): domain Bacteria; phylum Pseudomonadota; class Alphaproteobacteria; order Caulobacterales; family Maricaulaceae; genus JACOMS01. Next base: position 41,306 of record JABDKG010000094.1, on the reverse strand, counting down.
CGTCGGTGACTTGTCGATCGCGTTAGGCAGTTGTGCCGATCTCGATGGAAACGGACTGGTATCTGCAGCAACAGAATGCGTGGAATCCGGGGGGCTCGAAAGCACGGCCATCGGGGCCGGTACAAAAGCAACTGGAATTTTTTCCACGGCGATTGGCGCAAGGTCGGAGGCGACAGGCGATAATGATGTGGCTCTCGGGTTTGGAGCGCAGGCGCTGGCAGGGGATTCGACGGCCGTGGGCAGCTTGTCCGAAGCCAGCGGTATCGCCAGCGCTGCATTTGGGAAGAATGCAGTGGCGTCCGGAACCAACGCACTGGGTATGGGCGCTGGGTCTTCGGCTAGCGGCGACAACGCCTTGTCTATCGGCGCCGTCAGTACCGCAAATATGACTTTCAGTACTGCAGTCGGTGCTAGGTCAATGGCATCAGGTGCAGGATCAACGGCTATCGGGGGTTGTAATGATATTTATGGCGGCGGCGTAAATTACGCAACCGAATGCGCTTTAGCCACTGACATCAGAGCCACAGCTATAGGAGCAGGCGCCCGAGCAACCGGGCAATCTGCGACGGCCCTTGGCGCGGGTGCAACTGCAACCGGGTTTTTTGGAATATCTGTCGGATTTGTCGCAGAATCTTCCGGTACAGGGAGTATCGCGATCGGGCGAGTATCCGACGCATCAAATTCTAGGTCAATCGCGATTGGCGAGAACGTTGGATCATACGGCGTGCAAAGCGTGGCAATTGGGGGCGGGTCGATGATTACAACTGCTGCATTTGCCGAGACGGATTACTCTATATCCATAGGTGCAGGAAGCGAGGCCTTTGGCGGCACCGGTGCGGTTGCCGTAGGCGGTTGCGCCGACTTGAATAATGATGGCGGTATCAATGTGCAGGCGGAATGCACAGAGGCGGATGGACTTAATGCATCGGCATTTGGCTCCGGTGCCGTCGCTTCGGCTGAGAATGCGACCGCGCTCGGCGCCAAGACGATCGCGTCAGGTCCGAATTCGGTGGCGCTCGGCTCAAGCGCAATCGCGATCGGACAAAAATCGACTGCCATCGGATTTAATGCGAGCACCAATGGTGGTAACGCTGTTGCTGTCGGGTCATTGGCCGCGGCCGACGGCGCGAACGCTGTTGCTCTTGGTCGCAATGCCAGCGCAACGGGCACCAACGCAGCGGCGATCGCTTACAACTCTTCAGCCTCCGGTATATCTGCATTTGCCATGGGGCCTGATGCCAACGCAGCAGGTTTGCGCTCTTTGGCGCTCGGTAATAATGCCAGCGCAACTGACGTTAGCGCAACCGCCGTTGGGCGCGATTCCAGCGCGGCTCATCACAGCTCGTCTGCCTTTGGCTTTGGCGCGACGACCTCTCTGGCCAATCAGATGGTTTTTGGTATCTCTAGCGCAACCTATGTGATGCCGGGGATCAGCTCGGCGCTGAGCAAATCCCGTCAGAGCGGCACGATCTATTACGTTACCTCCGATCTGAACGGGAACCTGGCCATCAGCGATGATCCGGTACCGCCAGCTGATAGTGGCGATAGCGGCGCCTCTGCCGCGCCCATCGCAAGCGGTGACCCCGTGCCCGTAGGTGATGTCCCGGCCATCAATGCGCCGGAAAGTGTTGAGAGTATTCGGTCAGCCACCCAACAGAATAGAATGACAGATCCTGTTGATAACGGCTCATCCGAAATTACAGAAAATGTGATTGGATCCAACCTGTCCTCTAATAACGGGCAAGCTTCGACGCCCATTGTCGGAAATAGCAATAATAGCGGCTTGGCGCTCTCGCAAGAAAGCGTCTCGCAGCTTTCCGCTAACACTGCCGCGATTGACGTCAATCGTCAGGACATCGCCCGAAACACAATTAAAATTGATCAGGCCTTTGTGGGTATCAGCGCCAATACACAAGCCATCGAAGCCAATAGCTTTGCTATTTCCGACCTGGAAGAGGGCTTGGCAGCGGTTGCCGCCCTGCCCGACATGTATTTGTCGCCGGGGGCTAATTGGTCGGCCAGTGGCGGAGCTGCCGTTTTCGGCGATGAAGTCGGGTTCGGCGCAACTCTTGCCATACGAGGCAATGACGCCTGGTCATTCGGCGCGTCAGCCGGCATGGCCGGCGACGAAGCGACCGGTAAAGTCCAGTTCCGTTACGAGAATTTCTAGACCTTTCCGGCACAGCAACGGAGGCGCGACTTGGTGATTTTGGGCGCGGCTCTCGAGCCAGGCCTTCCCCTCCGATTTTACGTGGGGTCAGGTTTTTTAACCAACCGGGGCGCAGTAATGGAAGCGGGCCCATCTCTAACGGCCCGTTGCCTATCTTGAAAATTTCTTGATTTTCGGGTATGGTCAACTCTCGCCATTTACGGCGTGATATAACGGGGCACATCAATGACACACCACACCATCAAATTATCTATTTTTCTGGGCGCGTGCACGGTCGCATTTTCAACTTCGGGCACAGCACTCGCTGCCGATAATTATCGCGACATGTGTACAAAATTTGTTCACGCCGCCAGCGGTTCGGGAAAAATTGCAAGCGCAGAACAGCCCGCCAAAGATCTGGGCAATATTATCTCACGGCTCGAACAGGGTGATGTCGTGTGTATAGCCGAAGGCACCTATACGGGCCGCAGCGGCCGCGGGGTTGACGATATTGAAATGGCGGTCAGCGTCATTGGCGGATTTAGCCCGGATTTTAAATCGCGCGACCCTTGGGGCGCCCACAAAACGATTTTCACCGGTGAGCATAATAGTAAAAATTTCGAGACCCAGACCCGGCTCTCAATCGACAGCACCAAAACGGCAACCCGTTTGATGGAAGCCAGAGGCGAGCCGACCGCACATACGATCATTGTTGACGGGCTTATTTTCGATAATGGGCCGCGCAATTATTATAAGACAGCAGAACAGGCGCTGATTATCCGAAAGGGCACACCGACCGAAACGCCAACGCCCGAAAGCGGAGCTCTCTCAATTTCAACCGGTGTCAATGCCACCGTTAGGGTTCGAAATAATGTCGCGACAAATTTTGCCCCGACCGAAGGCGTTTTCAGCCTGTTTGGCGGCAAAGGCGCGGAGGTGACCGTCGAAAACAATGTTGCGGTCAATAATACCGGATCCGGTTTTCGCATCGGTACCAGCTTCACCGGCGATGAAGTCCCGTCCTATAAAGTCAATAATAATGTCAGCCTGTTTAATCAGAAACACACGGCCTTTGGCACGTTTGGCGGCAGCGGCATCATGCTCGAATCCAGTACAAAAGTGAGCGCGAACAATAATGTCTTTGCCTATAATGATAATTACGGCGTTGATAATACGAAGCGCACCAAAGGGCTGATCCTGACCGGCAATATTATCGCCGCCAATGCCAATTCCGACTATGTCGAATTTGATCTCGATATCGCTCTTGAGGATATTGATGATGAGTCAGATCTGATTGATGATGGTAGCAATAATCTCGGCACGGCGCCAAGCTTCGACATTTCCGAAGATTGGAGCAAGCTCTATGTCTCGCGCAATGTGATCGACCGAAACGCCGCCGAAGCGGAAGTGCAGGTCGTCGCGGGCTGGAATAATGATGTGCGCTCAATGTTTGGCCTCAATTTAATCGGAACCGACCTTAATGTCGACAGCCCGGTTTGGCTGCCGCGCCTGTCACTGGATGACGCGCTTTCAACGGCCAGATTTTATGGCGACTTGGCCGGAGTCAAAACACCCGCGCCGGAAACCTACTAAGCTTTAAGCCGCCTCTTACCACTCCCCTTCGGTTTTAAAGGGGCGGCTTTTCTTCGATCTCTAGGGTTTGCGATGACCGCTTATGGCCAGACCCCGATGAGGGTCAAAAAAATAGGGTTTAACGCAAACACTAAAGCCGCGATTTTATAACGAACACTCATTGCGGGATGTCTAAATCCGCTACCCCGCCCGGCTGTAAGCTTCGCGGATCCAGGCTTTGACTTCATCGTCAAAATCCGCTTCTGATTCCAGGCGGACCCGGTGGCTGCACATGGCATTGTAGGTCTCGAGCCGGCCAGCCGACGCTTCGCCTTTGAGCGCAAGACCAAGGTCGATACGGGATTTGGTTGCCGGCGAAATGAGCGTAAATTGTTTCTTGCGGCGGAGCGAGACGCTGGATTTCTTGGGCGAAATTTCGACATCGCTTCCAAGGGACCGGGCGAATTTTATGATCGCATCATGGATAGGCCGTAAATGTTCTTTGCCCTTATATTGCGCCGTAGTCAGGTTGATCTCTTCGCCGGTCTCGCGCGCTTTGGCCGAGATCAGATTGGCAAAACCGTGGGTGACGCCATGATCGGTTTTGAGCATTTTGACAATCTGGCCATGTTTCTCAAGGCCGGAGGCTTTGATGATTTTAATCCAGGCGGCCAAGTCTTTGCCGGTCTTTTCCGGTAGATTATTGATCATGGTGGCGAGCTGTTCTTCCGGTGATGCCATTGCTGTCTCCTATTGGGTTTAATTCGCGCTTCTGAGCGCTTGTAATTCGGGCGCCTCGACTTCCAATGCCGCAACGAGCTGTTCATAGAGATAGGGATTAATCCTTATGGGCCCGTTTAGCATGATATGATGAAAATGCTTTTCGTCAAATTTTTCGCCCATTTCGCGCTCGAGCCGATTTTTTACATCCATGATCGCGTGAGCGCCCATCAGATAGCGAAGGTGCTGGAAATTGCGGGAATTCGTAATTCTGAAATACTCGTTTTCGAAAGCCCCATATAGTCTCACCGGCATGTGAGCCCGCCAAATTTCCCGAAGCTGGTCTTTATCCGCGTCGTCACGTTTTAGAGGAGTATCTATCAATATGCGGAGTGCGCGAACGCGTCTATAGTCAAGCCACCCCAGCCGTTGGTCCGGGTCTTGAGAAAATTTATCGGCCAGTAAATATTCAGCATAACTCGCCCAGCCTTCCGAATATGACATAGACGTCTGATGCCGGCCGGGACAAAATTCAAATTTTCCAAGCTGTGAATATTGTAAATGATGCCCTGGATAATATTCATGTGCTGCTAAAAACAGGTTTCGTTTCATATTGTATTTTTCGCCGCACATATATAGCCGAACATGCTCCAGTCCGTAGCTCGCAGCGGCTTTAAATCTATGGCACCGTTCATCCACTATCGGACCAATGCGGTCTACCTCATAGGTGTAAAAATACGAAGATGCGGATTGTTGCGCGCGATCAAAAGCCTTGTCAAATGAGGTGCGGGCCTGCTCTTTATCTGCGGTAAAAAATTTTGGATTCTGAGCAAGATCGTCAAGGTCGGCAATGCCCGTTTGCTTCCGAAGCTCAGCGTAAGCCTCATCGATTCGGTTAAGCTCGTCGAGCGCAAATTGCTCTAGGCCTTCATAGTCGATTGTCTGGCCACGATATATTGAGGCGACGGCTTCCATATTGCCAAGGTTTTGGGCGTAAATACTTGCCGCATTTTGGTCCGTGTCCATGGATTCAAATATGGCAAGTTGACGCTCGGTAAAGGCGCGATATTTATAGTATAAAATTCGATCACAGGATGAAAGGCGGGCCGGATCAATATAGTCCAATAAGGCTAATCCTTCGCGGCCTTCATCGACAATTTCGGAGATGGTGCGTGGATTGTCGCCTAATAACGAAAATTTGGTTTTTAATCTAGTTGTGACCACACTTGCAGGCCTGGACTCGCCGCCCGAATGGTTGGCTTCGAACTCAGCAAAAGCTCGCGCGCTGGTCTGACCTCTAATTTGATTGGATAAAGCCGACACGGAGACCGTTAAGTTTTGCTCTTTCGTAAAACAGATAAAAGCCGCCAGCGCGGCCGCGCCAATGCCAACTGTCAAAATTACGGATTTCAATACCGTCAATTCTACCTCTCAAAACCTATCGGAATAAAGGCTCATCAAAACTGCGCAGCTTGCGGGAATGGAGCGTGCCGTTTTTTACCTCTTCAGCTAGATAGTTCACGGTTCGCAGTCCAATTTTCAAATGCTGCCCAACCCGCTCTTGATAGAAAGCGTCCGCCATGCCCGGCAATTTTATTTCGCCGTGAAGCGGCCGGTCTGACGCGCAGAGGAGTGTGCCGTAGGGCACGCGGTAACGATAGCCATTGGCCGCGATGGTTGCGCTTTCCATATCAATCGCAATCGCCCGAGCCTGATTGAGCCGGGTTGCGATATTTTCAAACTCGAGTTCCCAATTCCGGTCATCTGTCGTAACCACAGTCCCGGTGCGTAAGTGTTTTTTCAGCTCCCGGCGATTAAGGCCGGTTTCATCCAAAACTGATTGCGTCAGCGCGAGCTGAACCTCGGCAATATTTGGCAGCGGGATTGAAGGCGGCAGCACATGATCGAGTACATTGTCATCGCGCAGATAGGCGTGCGCGAGCACGTAATCGCCAAGGCTCTGGGAACGCCTGAGGGCTCCGCAATGGCCGATCATCAGCCAGGCATGAGGCCGCAGCACGGCCAAATGGTCGGTGATGTTTTTAGCGTTACTCGGCCCAACGCCAATATTGACGAGCGTCACCCCCTGCCCGTTATTCCGGACCAGATGATAGGCCGGCATTTGCGGCATTTTGGCAATTTCATCGCAGCTTGGGCAGCCATCGGCATAGGTGATCCGGCCTCCGGGCTCGACCAACATTTCGGCGTTACCGGCTTTGACTTGTTCAAGCCCTGTTTCAATAAATTCCGAGACATAGCGCTGATAATTGGTGAACAGAATAAAGGGCTGAAAATGCTCCGGATCGGTCGCCGTATAGTGCTGGATCCGGTGAAGAGAATAGTCTACCCGCTCGGCGGTAAAAAGCGAAAGCGGAAGCGGTCCGCTACGCTGTAAAATCTTGCGCCCATCGACAATATCATCATTGGTCGCCGCCAGGTTCGGCAAATGGAAGAAATATTGCAGCCCTTCTTTTTGATTGCCCGTAAGCCGCGCCGTTGCTTGCTCGAGCGCAAAGGTCAGCGGTATAGGCACATCGGAGATACCAACAAAGATCGACACATCAAAGCGCTGCTCGACATAGGCGAGCTGCTCGAGCAGGTAATCCGAGAATAAATCTGGCCGGGTAACGGTGATAGCATGTAGCGTTTCCCCCGCGATCCGGCCCATTGAGAGCATCGAGGTTTGGCGGACTTGCCGCCGCGGAACAGACACAGCGAGCATTGGATAGACGCCATTATCAACCGCGTCGTCCATCGACTCGCCCGTAGCGTAAACTTCAAATCTCTGGCGAATTTGCTCGAGCTGTCCAGCATATATAGCTTTAAGCTTTTCAACCGCATCTTGCGGTGAAGCGCACTTTGTCATGTTAACGAGATCAACCGGTGAAAAGGGTTCTTCTTGCATTATATATCCTTTTCACCTCAGCCTATCATGGGATTGTGACAATTGCGAGTACAAAGCAGTCTGCGCGCTGGCCTTGACTTTTGACGTTTTGAGGCGCAAAATTTCTGGGCATTAACAAAGGGGCCAAATATGCGAAAACTTATTTTAGGATCCGGACTGTCACTGGTCGTGCTCGGCGGCGCGGTTGCCAGTCAGGCACAAACCGACACTGAAGCCGAAAAGTCCACAGACGAAGCGGTCAAAATCGTCGACGATCAGGCGACCAAATCTACGGCCACACCCTATCTCAAACTGGGCGATATTAAAGGCGAGTCAACGGATAGATCCAGCAGCGGCTATCTTAAACTCGGTGATATTAAAGGTGAGGCGCGAGACGCTTCAGACGGCTATCTCAAACTCGGTGATATAAAAGGCGAGGCGCGAGATAGTTCTAATAGCTTTCTTAAGCTCGGCGACATTGAAGGCGAGTCGCAACGCTCTCCTGATCACAAGGTCGAAATCGACATGGGTGTAGACAAGCCACTGGCGCCAAGCACCAAAGCAGGCGAGCCGACCTTAAAAAACCAAGAGCGCAGCCCTGACTTTAAGATCGAGATTGACGGCGTTGACACCGCCTCAAAGATCAAGGTCGACGGTTTGGAAGGCCAGGCTCAGGAAAACCAAAAGCCTAAAAAATAGCCGGCCACGCTTAAGCCGCGCTCATGTCGACGCTTGATGGATATGTCACGGACAGTCTCTATCCAAGCTTGCTGCACCGCTATTTTCAGGTCCCCTGGATCGATAATGTTCTGGCCATTCACAGTGTGGTGCCGCCGCGTTATGGCAAGGACAGTTTTACGCTCGTCGACTTAGGATGCGGTGACGGCATTGGCCTGATCCTCGCCGCCGCCTCTCACCCGCAAGGCAATTTTATCGGTATTGACGCCAGTTATGATCATATTGCGCGCGGCCAGGACGTGCTGGAAGCGCTCGGCTTGACCAATGTCCGTCTGGTCTGTGCGCGCTTTCACGAATTTGATTATGCGATTGACGGCACTGCGGATTATGTCACCGCGCAGGGCGTCCTATCTTGGGTGACGCCGGATGTTCGCGAGAGCTTTCTCGATCTGGCGGCAAGACTGCTGAGGCCCGGCGGCGCCTTTTGCGCCGGCTATAATGTCTTTCCGGGCTGGCATGATAATGCCTCGTTTCAAGCACTGATCCGTACAGTCGCCGCCGAAAAACCCGGCAGTTCAACCGAACGCTTTGACGCGGCTTGGGATCAAATAAGAGATGCCGGCCTGATCGAGGATAAAATCTGGGAGTGGCTAGAGCGCGTGCGCGAGCAGATCCCGCCGCAATATTTCGCCCATGAATATCTCAGCGAAGGCGCGCAGCCCTGCTGGTCGGGCGATGTTATCACGGCGCTGGGCGCGCGCGAGCTCGCCTATATCGGACAAAGCAGTCATGAACGGCTGCGCGATGATCTTTGCTACAAGAAGATATGGAGCGAAAATCTTGACCGCTTTGACACTGTCGCCGCCCGCGAGATCGCCGCCGATATTTATTGCCATAGCTGGTTTCGCCGAGATATTTACATCAAAACCCCTGCCCTCGCCTTTGAGCCGGAAGAGGCCACCGCAGCTCGGCTCGCCTCATATTGGCGTCTCAAAGACGATCTGGAGCTCGAGCCCGAATTACAGGTTTCAACTCTGGGCGGGTCGCTCTGTTTTGACAGTGATGCCGCGCGCGCGATTTTAGCCGGGCTTAGAAACGGCCCGCAAAGCCTCCGCGACATCGCGCAACACGCTGGCATTGATCGCGATAAAATTCTCGGCACGATAGACGGTTTGTTAATCGCCAAATATACCGAGCCCGCCGACCCGGCCAGAGCGGATTCGCAGTCCGAGCGCTGCAATGAATATCTCGCCAAACACAATATTCCCATCAATGGCCGCGCCTCCAAACACGGCGCCGTCGGCCACGCTATTTCAAATATGCCGCCCTGATCAAACCTGCCGCGTCAACCGCCAAACAATATCTTCAAACTGTTCGCGCGAGCGATATTTAAGCTGCAGCACGCCCCGCCCGGCCCAGTCCCGTACCTCGACTTTCAAGCCGAGCTTATCTTCTAATATTTACTCGACCCTGGCGACATTGGGGACGGCGGTCGCGCGCGGCAGGCATCCGTCCTCTCGCTGTATTTCAGGCGCCGCGCCATCATCTCGACCTTGCGCACAGACAGCCGTGGCTGATAGGACTGGTGTTTACAACGATTGCCTATAGGAAGCCGCTCGGTTACTTAACGCCTGCAATGCGTCATGCTCGCACTGTGATGCATAACCGTGGGCCGTATCGAGGCAGAGGCAATCGGATTCTTTATTCCTATTGATCGTCTACTGCCATAAAGCTTAAAACAATCTCATCAAAATATTTTCGTAATTCTTCTTCCGAGGTATTTTCGTAATCAATGTTTAGTTTACTCCATCTATTTTGAAATTCTGCCGGATCAATTCTCGTCTTGCCAGCATCAACTGTTAAATGGCTCATCAAGCTCGGATATTTCTTAAGGATAAAAGCTGCCACATCTTCGCTATCATCACGGACGCCGACGACCGGTAAGTTTACATCACGTATATAATCCTTGCGTTTTTTACTAAAAAAGTACCCCGTTTTATCCCGCAAGTCGACACTATTGGAATTCATCACTTTTATCGGGTTCGTTACCAAGAGTGACCCTAGATGAATAATTTCACCCTCTTTGACGACTATAGGGTTGAACCAAACATCTATTTTTTCTGCTTCTATATTTTTGGGCTTAAAGTACGCGTTTGTTGTTATACCCTCCATGCTTACAAGCCGATAGGTTCCAGCTGGCACATAGACAATCGAAGGGGTATCTTTGGCCGGATTATAATCGGCGGCTTTACGGTGAAACATCATTTGCATTTGCCTATCGATGTCATTTTCAATTTGCGCAATTTCTGACTCGCTCATAGTGGCTTGATAGTATTTTTGAAATGAATAAAAACCCTTGGTCCTGTTCGATTTGAATAACTCACCTGTTTCAACATTTTTGAAAATGAATTTGGCATTGGAATCGGAATCAAAATATCCATCTAATCCTATGGAAATGGCGCTCATTTCGTTGTTTTCAACATCTTCCATTTCTCCAGCTTCAACGCTGATAAAATTGACCACAAAGGCCACAAAAAAGGTGAGTAAAAACTTGGTTTTCATAATAATGATGCTTCCACTTCGGATTATTTTTAAAACTACCCCTTTACCAGCTTCGCAATCAACCCCTCAAGCTGATCATTGCTTTTATATTTAAGGCGAAGCTCGCCGCCCCTACCCTTGTGGCGCAAATCGACTTTTAGGCCGAGTACATCTTCAATTTGCTTTTCCACGTGACGAATGTCGGCGGATTTTTGTTCTTTTATGGCTTTTTCGAGCGCCGGGGCGTTGTCTGATTGTTTGAGCCGGCGCACCCAGCTCTCGGCGTCGCGGACGGACAGATCTTTGTCGACGATGGCGTTGGCGAGCGCTTCGGGGTCGGGCGCGGCGATGATGGCGCGGGCGTGGCCGGTGCTGATCTTGCCTTCGGCCAGATAGGACTGAACCGCGGATGGCAGGGTTAAGAGCCGAAGCATATTGGCAATATAGGGACGGGATTTTCCGACCGCGCCGGCGACATCTTCCTGGGTACGTTTAAACTGGGTCAGCAAGGATTTATAGGCCAGCGCCTCTTCCATCGGATTAAGATCAGCGCGGTGGACATTTTCAACAACGCCAATTTCGAGCGCTTCGCGGTCGGTGATTTCGCGGACGAAAACCGGGATCGTCGTCAGCCCGGCCTGGATCGCGGCCTGCCAACGGCGCTCCCCGGCTATGATCTGATAGGCCGGTTTTTTCGAGCGGCCGATCTTGCCTTTGACGCTCTTCGGGAGCGGGCGTACGAGAATTGGCTGCAGCACGCCTTTATCTTTTATGGAGGCGGCGAGCTCGTCCAAAAGCGCGCTGTCGAAATAGCGCCGCGGCTGATCCGGGTTACGGGTGAGCTGATCCATGGCGACATGGTTGATGGATTTTTCGGCCGTGGTTTGGGGGGGCTTTTTAGGGGTCGTTTTTGGCTTGGTTTTGGGCTTGGTTTTAGCCGTCGTTTTCGGCGGAGATTTGGCGGTTGTCTTGCGTTTGGATTTGGGGGTTGATTTCGGTTTTGCCTTAGATTTTGGTACGGCTTTTGGGTCGGCCGTTTTCTCGATGATGGTCTCCATGCCAACATCTTCCATTAGGGCGGACAGCCCCCTGCCCAGCCCGCGTTTGGGCGGTGTTGACTTGGTAGTTTTTTTGGTCTTGGCCATGGTTAACCTTTTGTTTTACTTACGTTTATCGTGCCGTCTTAGCAGCTCTCGTCCGAGTGCCATGTAGGCTTTGGCACCGGCGCATTCAGGATCATACATCATCACGGGCTGACCAAATGACGGCGCTTCAGCGATCCGGACATTGCGCGGAATGATGGTTTTAAAAACCGCCCGGCCAAGATGTTTTTTGACGTCGGCAGCGACCTGTCCGGACAGGCGATTTCGCTTGTCATACATGGTCAGCATGACCCCCTCTATGACGAGGTCCGGGTTGATCGTAGACTTGGCCATTTCGACCGTCCGTAGAAGTTGCGATAGACCTTCGAGCGCGTAAAATTCACATTGCAACGGCACGAAAGCCGAGTGGGCGGCGGCGAGAGAATTGACGGTCAGCAGGCCAAGCGCCGGCGGGCAGTCTATCAGGATATAATCATAGTCCCGGGCGATTGGCGCCATGGCATTTTTGAGCTTGGTGGTGCGGCCCGCCTGCCCGCCAATCTCGAGCTCGGCGGCCGAGAGATCAATATGAGACGGGATGATCGAAAGGTTTTCAACACTCGTCTGCTTAATCGCATCTTTGATCGACGTGCCGTCGACCAGCACATTATAAATTGAGACCCCCCGCAACTTTCTGGAGATCGCCAGCCCGGTCGAAGCATTGCCTTGCGGATCCATATCGACCAGCAAAACTTTTTTGCCGAGCAGAGTGAGCGCGGCGGCGAGGTTAATCGTCGTCGTGGTTTTTCCAACGCCGCCCTTCTGGTTGACGATGGCAATGATGCGGGCCCGCGATGCGGCGGGGGCTGTGGTTGAAGCCATTACGGTAAGGCCTTGTTTTTGCGTTAGCCGGGCTTAAGATTTGGGCGTAAGGTGCTGTAGTTTTAAAATCACACCGCTCTCATCTGACCGACTCGGGAAAGATTCCACGTCGTAATTCCACAGTTTGGCCGCTGCGGTCAACTCTTCTTTGGCAGTTTGGCCCTTTAGCAGCAGCGCGGTAGTGCCCTCACCCCAAAATGGCTGTGCATAATTTAGTAGTTTGGGCAGCGGCGCAAAGGCGCGCGCGGTAATTAAGTCAAATGACGCGGCGGTGAGTTTTTCGACCCGATCGGCCCAGACTTTCGCCGGCAGATCCAGCTCGCGGATAATAGTTCGGAGGAAATTTGCCTTTTTTCCGGCAGATTCGACCATCACGACGGTGCCGGAGCCCCTGCTCTTACATCCGATCGCCATGGCAATGCCCGGAAAACCGGCTCCGGAACCCAGATCAAGCATAGTTTGCGCTGTTTTCGGTACAAAATCCCATAATTGCCAGCTATCGAGCGCGTGACGGCCCCAAAAATCGGCCATCGCGGCGTCAGACACTAGGTTTATACGCGCATTCCACTTCACGAGCAGGCTCTGCCAGTGCTTGAAATCCTGCAAAATGGCCGGATTGTCGGTTAAATCAGGTTGTAAGTCAGGCATAGACTGCGTAAAATCTAAACAGGCGGTTTATCGTCAAATTGTTTCACGTGAAACAATTTTGATGGTTTATCGGTTAAAATCACCCTATCCGGCCTTTTTGAGATGGGCTAGAAGTGCCGTCAGCGCGCCGGGCGTGACGCCTTCGATCCGGGCGGCTTGGCCGAGTGTGGCCGGCTTGACGGTTTTGAGCTTCTCTTTGACCTCGTTGGAAATACCGCCAACCTTGTCATAGGTCAGGCCGGGCGGAATGCGGCGGCCTTCATCACGGCGAAAGGCGGCGATATCGCGGGCCTGCCGCTCAATATAGCCGCTATAAAGCGCTTCGGTCTCGAGATGTTCGCGCGCGTCGGGCGCGATATCGGCGAGCTCTGGCCAGACTTTAATCAGATCGTCAAACCCGATATCCGGATAGGCCAGCAGATTTTTCACGCCGCGCCGGACACCGTCTTGATTAATCCTAAGGCCTTGTTTTTTAAGTTTATTCGGGGTGGCCGATAATTTTTGCGCAAGGCCTTCAGCCGCTTTGAAGCGCGCCATTTTATCCTTATAGCGATCCGATCTATCGCGTGAGATCGCGCCAATGTCTTCGCCCAGAGGCGTTAGTCGCTGATCAGCGTTATCAGCCCGGAGCAAAAGCCGGTATTCGGCGCGCGACGTGAACATGCGGTAGGGTTCGGTCACGCCTTTGGTGATCAGATCGTCGACCAGAACGCCGAGATAGGCTTGCGAGCGATCGAGAATGAACGGTTCGCGACTTTGCGCCGAGAGCGCGGCATTAAATCCGGCAATCAACCCTTGCGCGGCCGCCTCTTCATATCCGGTCGTGCCATTAATTTGTCCAGCCAGATAAAGCCCTGAAATCTTTAGAGTTTCGAGCGTTGCCGAAAGCTCACGCGGGTCGACATAATCATATTCGATCGCATAGGCGTAGCGCTTGACGACGCAGTTTTCGAGACCGCGGATCGAGCGCAAAAACAGGTCCTGAACCTCTTCGGGCAGGGAGGACGAAATCCCGTTGGGATAGACAATATTGCCGTCCGGATTTTCAGGCAGGCCCTCCGGCTCAAGGAATATCTGATGACGTGACCGATCGGCAAATCGCACAACTTTATCTTCGATCGACGGGCAATAGCGCGGGCCACGGCCGGAAATATCGCCGCCGTAAACCGCTGATTTTGCAATGTTTTCCGAGATTATCCGGTGGGTTTTTTCATTAGTATGCGTTATCGCGCAGCTAATTTGCGGCACATCAATCCGGTCGTTCATAAACGAAAAGGGCAGGGGCTTGGCATCAGCATCTTGCTGCTCAAGAGCATCCCAGTCGATAGAATCTTTGGCCAGCCGGGCAGGGGTCCCGGTTTTTAATCGGCCCATCTGAAATCCAGCGCCGTACAAACGATCGGACAGGCCGATAGACGGGGCCTCGCCGTGACGGCCGGCCGGTATTCGCTGATCGCCGATGTGAATAACGCCTTTGAGAAAAGTCCCGGTTGTCAAAATGACCTTCGGCGTTTTGTAGTGAGCGCCGGATCGGGTCACCACGCCCGCGGCAATATTTCGTTCTAAAACAAGGTCTTGGACCACGCCTGCCCTAATTTCAAGATTGGGATAATTAAACAGGATCTCCTGCATCGCTTGCTTATAAAGATAACGATCACTTTGCGTGCGCGGACCCCGGACAGCCGGGCCTTTTGAGCGGTTGAGCAGGCGAAACTGGATGCCGGACGCGTCCGCGACCAGGCCCATAATTCCGCCCAGCGCATCAATCTCCCGCACCAGGTGGCCTTTGCCCAGCCCGCCAATGGCTGGATTACAGGACATTTCGCCAATAGTTTCAAGTTTATGGGTCAGCAACAACGTATCAGCGCCCAGCCGCGCAGACGCGGCCGCAGCCTCGCAGCCGGCATGGCCGCCGCCAATTACGATGACATCATATGTCTTGTTAGAATTACTCATAAGCGTATATTTGCGTTTCGGGTTTTTGGCCCACACGCCCTATAGGCCCGACAAATAAGCAAGTCGAGTCGGTTCCGCAAGTCCCCGCGTGGAGTGTCCATGGATTGTCTTGTGTTTCACGTGAAACATTATTGATATTTCAAACTTATGCAGGCGCCGAAAAATGCCCTTGTAAGTCTTGTTAGGTGTCCGTATTTTTAACTCCAATCTGAAATTTGCGATTGCGCGCCGCTGTGCCAAGCGGTGACCGCTTTTCAGGCGCCAAACCTTATCTTGAATGACGAGACCAATATGGACCCAGCCAACCATTTTGACCACGACCCGGAAATTCGCCAGAACGCCGAAAACGCAAATGGTGCCGTTCTGGAAGCCCCGGCCGATCACAGCGAAGACAGCGCGGATAGTCACGAGGCCGCCTCCGACATCAATCCCGCGCTAAGCGCCCTCAACGAGCAATTGGGCCTTATATTTGACGCGACGGGTCTGGCCGAGGAAGAGACGGAGCATCTGGGCGGCAATCATCCGGCCCTGCGTCCCGCTTTTGCCCGCCCGATACGCAGCGGCAGACGCGCGAACGGCTGCGGCATAATCTGCTCAATAAAGCCCTGACCTCAGTCGAGCAGGCCCAGCACATAAAAGCCTTCAAACAGGCGCGCGGCTATTCCTCCGCCGAAACAGCCGAAGCCCTGGGCTGTTCGCGCGGCCATATCCAGAATCTGTTGGCGCTGCTCAAATTGCCGGCATCTGTACAATGTCACGTGTTAAATCGTCGAATTTCATTCGGCCACGCCAAAGCCATTGCCGCTATGGAAGATCCCGAAGCCATGGCCGACATGATCATCCGCAACCGTCTCTCGGTTCGCAAAACCGAATTGATTGCCCGCCGTCTACGCCACACAGACCGGTATGGTCACCTCGTCCGAAGGACCGCCATTCCCGATATGTTGTTGGCGGAGAACATGATCACAGACTCGCTCCACGCCCGCATGACGGTGCATGACCGCGCCGGAAAAGGCTTTGTCAAAATCCACTATCAAAACCCGGATCATTTCGAAGAATTGATCACGCGCCTGACGCGCCCGACCCAACACTGGATAGAGGAGGGCCCGTCCGCAAATTATCCGATAGGGTAGGGGCCTCCGCCCAAATCCCGTAATTTCGATTTAGGCGTAGAGGTGACAGCACAAAGCCGCTAAGTATTTTTATTGGTTTCTCTCACAAGACATGTCTTCCTCACCACCACAAATAGGCCATTTCAAACCGCACCGCTCGAAATCCAATTGACATTCTGCACGGCTTTATTAAACGGCACCTAGATTTGTGGCGGATTTAGGAGACGATAGTGAACACGACCGAAATTTTTGAAATATTCAACCATTGCGCCAGCCAAAAAGACCCGGCGCAGATGCTCGAGCTTTCCAATGATCTGGAACTCTTTACCTCGGACAGCTTTAGCGATGGCAAAATTTACTACGGCGAAGATGCGCCGGAAGCCTTCCGCAATTCGTTTCGTGAGCTTTGCGAAAGTCCCGGTGTCTTTACAATGCGAGTCAAACATAAGACAGGCGGCACCAGCGCGGCGACCTATGTTTGTGACCTGAGAAATGGCGGCGCTCTGTCGACCTCTTTGATCCAATTTACCATCGTTAAAAAGAAACTGGCTGCTTTTATCCAGACCTCCAGCTAGTCAGTAAATACGGATTTACAGCTCTAAACCCGCTTTGCTTTTAGGGCATGGCGGGTTTTATTTTATCCGCTATTTAGGAATGCAGGATTGAAACGCGACAAAGTCGCCCCTAGATGTTATATAATAGAATTGAAAAATTAAGGGGACGACATGTCAAATTTTGAAACCCAGATCGAGCAATCGAAACAAGAGGTGGCCGAAGCGCAAACCAAGATCGCGGCCCTAACCGCCGAGATAGAGGCGGCGCGCGATAAAATGTCGTCCGGCACCGATATCAATATTGATATTGAAAATGCGACGCTAAATGATGTCCACGCCCACACCGAAGCGATGACGGCCAATATTGCCGAGCTTATTTTGGGGCTCGATCGGGTGACGGCCGGCTTTTCCAAAGATTTTGACGCGATGCGTAATAAAACCGGCTGGGAAAAATTTGTCGGTATATTCTCCAAAAACCGCTCCGAAGCAATGCGTCAGGAGCGGATGCGCACGGCATCTGTCGATGACAAGCTTCAGGACCTGATTTCCAAATCCAATATCATTACCCAAATGTTGTCCAATCAGCTCGATACGCTGAACAATCATAAAGAGCGAGTCGAAGCCAATCTGACGGTCACGCTGGCCGAACGCGAGGCCGCCGTTGACGGGCTTGAGAATATCAAGGTTGCCTTGACCGAACTGGATCCGAAAATCATCGAGCTTGAAAATAAAATCTCGATGGAAACCGATGCCAAGGCCCGGACCAAGCTCGAGAGCGAACTGGCCGCGATCAACAACCAGCACAATGAACTGGCCCAGCAGGAACAGGTCCAGCTGGCCAAAAGCCAGACACTGGAACGCTATATTGAAAAAGGCAAAAGCTGGGTCGACAGTTTGCAAAACCAGGCCGCTACGCAAATGGTCCTGATTAACAAATTACAGACCGACACCAAGCAGCGCGTCATTCTCTATGATGCTTTAACCAAGTCTCTCAAGACCGCCCAACAACAGGACGTCGCCCACAAGATCAATGAGATCGGCGTGGCTACCGATCAGGAAGCCCAGGTCGCTATGACCGCGATCGGCGCCGCGACCAATTCCAAAATGGCTGAAATGATGGAAGCCCATGACGAGCATATTGTGTTTGCCCGTAAGGTCCTCGAAGAGAAAGCCAAAGCCGATGAGCGGTTCGCGCGGCGCTTTGCCAAAATCCTCGAAAAACATGATAAAAATGCCTATGATGGCGGCGCGGGTTAAGGGAATTATTTCGATCCGATCATGAGCCAATCGCGCAAGGACATGACCGACCAACTCGCCTTTGACCATAAGGTGCTGGATAGCGCCCGGGCGACCCGTCGGTATTTTGCCAAATTTGAACGGATTATCTCCCATATGGGCGACGTTGCGGCCTTGTCCTATAAAGAGAAATATTTGTCGCCGCTGGAGGCGCGGATCACGCTGCAATATCTGCAGGGGCTGGCCCATACCTTTACGGCCTTGTCGTATAAATTTCTGATGGCCAACCGGGTCGGCGATCACAGCGCGCAGCTGCTCAGCATTGATAAATCCGATAGCGGATTTCCGGTTTACCGGGAAATATTGCAAATGGCGGCCGACGCGCTTCAGGCCGACGATCACCTCTTAACCCTGCCGACCCAAAGCCGGATCAAAAAAGATATGATCAGCCATATTTTGTCCAAACAGACCCATCCGACTCAGCTGCAATATGCGCTCTCGCAGCGGATCTATTATGAGCATCTCTCGGGCGCCAATCTGTTTTTATCCCAGAACCATCCGCAGGCCCAGTGGGAAGGCAATATCAAGAAGAAAAAGAAAAAAAACAAGAAAAAACAATATCTTATACACTGGTCGTCCTATGACAGCCAAACCAATGTTCCGACCATATATCTGCTTGATCTGGAAGACACAGGCAAGAAGGCGCTGCCGCTGGATGAGCGGCGCTGGCCGCGGGTCCAAAGCCACCTTTTATCGCAGTCCATGTCGGGGTTAAAACTGATCACGATCGCGCGGGGTTTTGACCAGGACTTTGACGGGCTGCACCCTAAGCGGCTGCGCCGTATTCACCTTGGGCCGATGTATAGCCATGCCTTTACCGAACAGCACGGACCGCTGCGCGAAGTTCTGGCCGAAGCCAGCGGCAAGCCGGGTCTGGACTGGGCGCTGGCCTGGACAATCGAAACCCTGACCTCGGAAAATACCAAGCGCGCAAAAACCGGGTTTTTCAATACCGCCCAGCGCGAAGTGTTCAAGCTTGACCCGTCAGCCACCACCTCGCTCGATGACGGCGCGACCGAAGTTCAGCGCGCGTTGATATTGCCCCACCGCGCCTATCAGGTG
This sequence comes from Hellea sp., assembly GCA_013002305.1. Taxonomy (GTDB): domain Bacteria; phylum Pseudomonadota; class Alphaproteobacteria; order Caulobacterales; family Maricaulaceae; genus JACOMS01. Next base: position 22,170 of record JABDKG010000094.1, on the reverse strand, counting down.
CTGCGCGAAAAAGCTCCGCCGTCTCTGGCGCGGACGCGCAAATATGTGGTGGGGAAAGATTCTAAAATTTTAAGTTATTTGTAGGAAGAGAGATGTCCCAAACCGGCGACCTGATGGAGATTAAAGAAGAGCGGATTACGGAAAAATACGTGGCCGCGGAAAGCCTGCTGAGCGGCTTTGACCATACGCCGCGTCTCGCCAAAAAACGCGACCTGCCAAGCGCCCCCAAAAAAGAACGCTCCTCAGGCATTGGCGGCGGCGGCCGCCGGTTCCGATCAACCACGCCGGGGCTGGCCGCTCAGTCGACTGCGCGCCCGGACGGCATCCGCCTGATCGACCGGGTCAATGCAATTGGCGGCAGCGATGTGCTGACCTCGCCGCTTCAGGCCAGCGTTCTGACATCGCTGCGCCGGGCGATTGCAACGGCGATGGTGGTCTCTGATCTGTACGCGGCCCAAACCGGCCTTAACGAAATGCTCAAGGACAATCTGGCCGGAAAATTATCATCCTCCCAGGCCAAGGACTTTTCTGAACTGCTGGCCGCCTCGGCGCTGATCAGCCTGCATGTGTTTGCCAATATGGCCAGCTACCAGCTCGCCACCCATCAGGCCGAGCTTACCGAAAGCACGATTGAAATCGGACCGGTCCAGGAAGTTCTGACCGATAATCCGCAGCTGGCTTTGACCGGCGCGCTCTGGGAGCTGGATCAGGACATTGCGCTTTTCGCCCAGCGCGAAGACGAGCTCATTGCCGTTGTTTCGGCCTTTCTGGAACAGCTGATGGACGCGGTCGTCCTGCGGGCCGAGAACACGCCCCGTCTGGAAGCTTTCAAATCGGTCAGTTACCGGGTCGAGGCCGATGATTTCCAGATCGACGGTTTCACGCCCTTTGCCAAGGCGCGCAGCACCAAATTTGTCATGAGCTTTAAGAAGCCGCATCAGGTGGTTGGCAATCACATCGCCAAATATCAATCGATGAAACTGTCCAAAATGATCATGGCCTATGATTTCGAGCGGATGCTTAATCCGTTTGCCGAGCTCGGCGGATTTATCTTTACATTTATGGGCGATGGCAAACCGGGCACGGGCAAGACCACGCTCATTCAAATGATGGCCGGGCTGATCAATGATTATTGCAATAATGCCGGCTATCCGTTCCGCTATGAAAATCTTTCGACCGACTCGATAGACAGCTATCAGGGCAAGTCGGCGCAAAACGCCAAGGCTTTTATTCGTAACATCATCGACCCGCATGTCATCGGCTTTGGCACGATCGATGATATTGACCAGCTCGCGGGCAAACGCGGCGACCGCCAATCCTCCGCCGGTCAGCTCGAGATTACGGCCGTGCTGATGGAAAGTTTCGCCGGTGCCAATACGGTGGTTCGCGGCAATTGCACCTTCGGGATGTTTTCCAACTATCCGGAAAATGTCGATGATGCGCTGCGCCAACGGGCGGCGGCGCGCTTTCTGGTCGACGGTCCGCAGTCGCGCGAAGATTATATTGATATTCTGCATCTCTTGATGGGCAAGAACCACAAAATCCCGGTTGGCAAGCACAAGCTTTATGAGACCCAGCAGATCAAAAAAGCGGTGCACGCCTCTTACAAAAAACACTCGCGCCCGCTCGAAGACGGGCTGGCAAAAGTATTTGACCGGGTTTCCAAAGATGTCGGCAAGCTCGACACGCTGGCCAAAATCGGGACATATCTGAAGGGCATTCAGGACGTCGATGAACGCTTTACCGGCCGCTCAATCAAAAATATCACCGACGCGGTTAAAGTCCGGGCGATGGATTTTGAACTGCCCGATGAGTGGATGGAAAAACCGGACCTGTTCCTGACCAAAGATTATGACACCAAAAAGGACATGATCGCGGATCTGTCCAAACCGATCACCATTGAAATGGTGATGCAGGAGATCAACCGCTATGCTGACAGCGAGTTCCGCTACGCCGATAAATCCGACGAGGTCGCGATTGAGAGCGCGGTGCGCGACATGAACCGGATGGAGGAAGCCAAGCGGCGTTATCTCGCGGAGAAGGGCGGGTAGTGCGCAGGCTTCTAAAATATTCCGCTCATCCTCGCGAAAGCGGGGATCTATTCTGTGACAGCGGGCTGGCTGAAAAGGTGTTCAAAAATGGATCCCCGATCAGACGGGGGATGGGCGGGTGTTAAAGTTATGATGCGGCTCGTCCGACAGGGTCTGATGTTCGGCAACCTGATCGAGGTGTCCTCGGAAGCTTTGGTCAGCCGCTATAATCGCGCGCTTAAGCATTTGATCGGCAAGGAAACCAAACTGACGGAATTTCATGTCGATATTTGTGGCTACTCGCCGGAGATCGGTGACGAATTTGACGATGAGCTCTATCTTAATCCCAAGGGCTGCAACCAGCAGTTCATTCTGCTCTCGCCCGATCAGAAAACAGCGCCGCTGATCTCGTCGAAATTTTCGACCTCGCGGGAAATATTGCGCGATTTTATCGAGGATAATGAAGAAGAGCTGTTTGCCCTGACCGCGCGCGAGGCGGTGACCGGCGAGCTTGTCAATTCCGTGTTCGAGGTCGAGGCCCCGTCTGATCTATTGCGGATCAATCAAATCTCGATCGAAGCCGATACGGTGACCGAACATATCGCCTTTGCCCAGACCCTGCAGGAGCACATTAACCGCTTCATGAAAGAAGATGATGCCTGGTGGGATGATGTGCTGATCGCCGACATGATCGAGCTGGCCAAAACCACCGGCGACATCACCCGTCACCCGATCCAGCTTTCGCCCAAAACCTATGAGCAGGGCAATTACCATACCAGCCATTTTGGCGGCATGTATATTTTTCGCGATATGAAAAAGCCCGCGGTTATCGCCAAGATCGAGGTCGAAGGACTGGCCGATATGAAGGTCGATCACGTATTCACTTTTGCCAACCGGCGCGAGATTGCCGAATATTTGTACCGGCAAAATCTGATCGAGCTGATCGTCACCGAGCAGAACGAGGACGACGCGACCATCATTCAGCAAAAGCTCGATTTTATTGTCATCGCCACCGCCGCCGAGCTTGGCGATGATCTCGGCGATCTGTCGCGGCCGCAGATCCGCGCCATCGCCCGCAAATATGCCGACCAGTTACCGGAGGAATATTTCGGCCTGATGGAAATCCATCGCTGGGCCTCGCATAAGGGCCGCTATCCGAGCCTTGATCCGGATCATCCGGGCTATTTTTACGCCTTCCGGTCCAAGCGGCACCGCAATCGCGATCTGGTCAATATGCTGCTGGCCGAGCTATCGCCGCTGGATTTCCGCCAGCTCTTTATTTGTCATAAACAGGCATTTTATGATACATACCGGACATGGTCTGACCCCAAACGGGAATTTGTTTCGCGTTTTTTGGCGGAGGAATATATGATGGATAAAGAGGCGGCGCGCGAAACTTTGTTTGGCCCCGAACCGTCAATGGATAATATCGTAACCAAGAAAGACCCGCGCGCCCCGCGCCGCAAGGTCCGGTATAAGACATGACCTTATGGGCCCTGATCTCGCGCGCTGTCGTCGTGTTTATTCTGCTGACCCTGCTCTACATTATCCTGACGATTGGCAATCACTGGAAGCAGGTTAGCCGGCTCGAACGGGCCTATAAAGAAACCAAACCCGAAATGGATAAGGACGCCTATATTGATGCCGGGATGAAAAAATATAAACGCTCGCTCAAGGCCAAGCTGGTTTTAGGCGTCTATCTCGTCCCGCTCGCCCTGTTCGGGCTGCTGACATATTTGTATAATTTATAGGAGACGGCGCATGTTCGGTCATATCAAAACAGCGATCAAAGTGGCCCTGGCACTCGGTGTTCTTTTGTTCCTGCATTATAATCTGCCGCAGCACGATATTGTCCGCGTCGTCGGGACGTTTGAAATTCGCGACGACAAGCCCGCCGAGTCATTCGGAGCCGGGAGCGCCGACGCCGGATCGGACAGTTTTCCTAATCGCGATGTCCGTTACATCACCACCAAAAGGCCGAGCGGTAAACCGATGGTCTACCGCAATCAGGATACGGGCTGGGGCTGGCCGCCCTATTTCAAATTTGACACCAGTAATCTGACCGCCGACGCGCAGGATCTGATCTTGCGCCAGCAAAACGGCAATGAGCTCTGGGTTGCGGTCAAACATTATGGCTGGCGGGTCGAACTAATGTCCTGGTATCCTAACGCCATCAGTTTCAAGGAAGTCGAAGGCCCGCATGTCCGGCTGATCCCGTGGTTCAATATTGTTGTGCTCAGCCTGCTGTTCCTGCTGTTTATGTGGGTCTGGCTGCGCTGGCGCCGTTTCCGCAAGAAACGCCTCGACCCGATCACCGATAAAATCGATGAAAGCGTAGACGCGGCCGCTGAAAAAATCAGCAGCGCCACAGACGCCGTCGGCGAGGGTTTCAAAAATGAAAGCTCCGGCTTCCGCCGCTTCATGCGCAAATGGTTCGGGAGTAAATAGTCCTATTTTTCGATTGTCGAGAATATTTTTGTGGGCGTTTTTTGGCTTGTTATTGACATCGGCCTGCACACATAAATTGCCGGCTCAACAGGGTTTCGGACAATCCGAATTTGAAACTTTACTGCAACAATTGGCGCAAGGGTGGAATGACAATGATGCCCGAAAAGCGTCCTTGGTTTTTTCGGAAAACGCGGTTTATTCCGAACCTTCCGATAAACAGCTTTATCAGGGCCGCCCTGCACTATTTGAATTTTTCGGAGGCGAATCGGGTCGGGACAGCTGGATGAAAATGGACTGGCACCATATAAGTTTTAATCCGTCGACTTCTGTTGGGGCGGGAGAGTTTTCATTTTCCTGGCAAGGCGGAAATGCCCATGGCATGGTTTCAATTAAAATTAAGGACGGGCGGATCAGTCACTGGCGTGAATATTTTTACGAAGACTCCAAAACATGGGAAGAGTTTACCCGCGCCAACCCTTTTTAAGTCAAAAATGACAGAGGTGCTAATATTATCAGCCTCGCACTCCTAAAAATGCGCTGCCAATCCTGATATGGGTGGCGCCCATTTTTATAGCGGTTTCATAGTCGCTGCTCATGCCCATGGAGAGGTTTTGGATGCCGTGATTTTCGGCCAAATTTGCGAGATACCAGAAATGCGGGGAGGCGGCCTCGCCGAGCGGCGGAATGCACATCAGCCCTTCGGGCGTGATATCATATTCGGATTTGAGCGATTTTAAAAAGCCGGAAAGATCGCCCGGCAGCACGCCGGATTTCTGATCTTCGGCGCCAATATTGACTTGCACGAATAGGCGCGGCATCCGGCCGGTTTTTTCCGCAGCCTTGATGAGTGCGCCGGCCAGCTTCATCCGGTCCAGCGTCTCAATCACGTCAAATAAAGAGCAGGCATCGACGGCCTTATTGGTCTGGAGCGGGCCGATCAGGCGCAGCTCGATCTGATCGCGATGGCCCATAAACCGTTCGTCCCAGCGCGCCGCGGCTTCCTGCACCCTGTTTTCGCCAAAAACCCTGTGACCGGCCGCCAGCGCCGCCGCTACATTTTGATCCGGCTGCTGTTTGGACACAGCGACAAATGTAATCTCGCCCGCACTGCGGCCTGAGCTCTTGGCGGCCAGCGCAATCCGCTCTAGGATAGCGGCGCGCCGCTCGGCGATGGAAGTTTCAGAAAGGTCCTGGCTCATGCCTGCCCCATACACAGATTGGGAATATAAGGGAAGTCATGCCGTGGCTCTCGCCGCGCAAAAATTATTGGCGGCCCGCCCGCGCCCGAGCGCCTTATCGCCATATATTTTCATGACCGATCCGCAGCGCGTGCCCGATCCGGTCACAACTGTGCGCGCTTTGCCGGACGGGATTACCATCATCTATCGGCATTTTGGTAAAAACGGGCACGGCGCGCTGGCCGAAACTTTGCGCGAAATCACCACGGCTAAAAATCAGCAATTTCTTATCGGGCATGATCCCGAACTGGCAAGCGCGATCGGCGCGAACGGGGTTCATTTTCGCCGCGACGCCGATGTGCTGGCACCGCGCCTGTGGCGGGAGAAACGCCCGGACTGGATTATTTCGATGGCCGGGCTGAAGGGTGAGCAGACCTATCATCGGTCGTTGGAAGTATTGGACGGGCTGCTGGTCTCGTCGGTGTTCTACTCCAAGAGCCCGTCGGCCGGAGACCCGATCGGCGTCGACAGATTTACAGAGATAAGCCGGAAATTGCCGGTCCCGGTTTTCGCGCTTGGCGGGGTTAAAGCAACAAATGCAGATGAGCTGGTCGGTAGCGGCGCGGCGGGCGTTGCCGGAATTGACGGGCTGATCTAAAACGTAAATCGTCCCTCAACAAAGACAGATGTCGCGTCTTCGTTCTGGCCGGAAACAAGTCCCAAATTATTGACGTTGACATCACGGTTGACATATTGAAGCCCGGTACTGAAGCGAACATTTTCGCGCCAATCATAACTGACACCAACGACCGCCTGATCAGACGTCAGGCCGACATTATCATCCTCAGCGTGGCCATAACCAACCGTGAACCCAAGCCGGGAAGGCTGCCAGGTCAGGCCGATATCCATGGCTTTATAATCGCCATTGGCCAGCGCATTATTACTCGCCAGATAAGATCCGCCGAGAATAAAGTCGCCATAGCCCAGCTCGAGCGCCAATCCGTAACTCTCTAAATCATCAAACACGGCGAGGCCGCTTTGCTCGCTACCGCGCGCATACGTACCCGTCGCTTCGACAGATAATCCATTGGCAAATTTACGGTCCAGCGCAATGCCAAATTCCGCGATGTCCTCAAGGTCAGCCCCGAGCACGCCGGCCGGTTCATCATTATTGCCGCGTACGCAATAATCCACACCGCACGCTTCCGCGTCGAGCGCATATGAGGCGCCAAACTGAATGCCAACGCCGACATTATCGCCAAGCAGGCGCGGAGAAGTATAGGTGATTTTCTCGGAGAAACCGGACGCATCATTGAGGGTTTTGACCGCATCAAGGCCAGTATAATCAACCGAATTATTCGACGCGCCGACATTCAGAAGCGTCGGGGCTCCAAGCGAGAATAGATAGGCCGCGCCGTCGTCACGGCCAAGCGTCACATCACCATAGCCGGAGCGCAAAAATAGATGGGCGCCTTCAAGCTGGGCTTCAAAATCCTTGGCATCATCGACGCCGGATGCGTAAAAGCGCGACGTGTGTCCGCGCAGCACATAATCCGTGCCGCCGACATTGACGCTGTTACAGCCAGCGACGCCGGCCGGACAATCACCAACCAATCCGCCAAAGCCGCGGCGATATTGGTCATATTGGCCGCGCACTTTCCCGGCGATACCATATTCAAGACCGCCCGGCGTAATCGCGCTCACCTCGGCGCGCAGCGATCCGTCGAGAATGAAATCTTCGCGCCAACCATGGTCCAGATCATTTGGATCATGATAGGTCGCCGCGGCGCCGCTTCTGACATAACCCTCATAAAGGAAAGCGACATTATCGAGGCCCATTTTTTGCGCAAAAGTCCGCGGACCGCGCGGCTGTATCATCGGGCCTTGATTGGGCCTTGATTGGTTAGGATAGGGCTGGCCTTGCGGCGGGTAGGGCTGACCCTGCGCTGTTTGCGCGCCGTAAGTTTGAGACATCATATGGGGCTGGGTTGCGCGCCCGGGATAATAGGCGCCGCTAGCATGGCTGGCCTGACTGGCCGGCCTTAAGGCTGGCTGACTGGGCGCAGCTTGGGCACCGTGCCTTTGATAAGACGGATAATCATAAGACGCGCCGGGGGAATAGGTTCCGCTGGCCTGACTCGGGGCAGCATGCTGTGTCTGGACGGGCGCGGGGCCCTTATAGGTGCTGGGGTAGGGTGTTCCGCCGGACGCGGCAACTGAAGCAGGCTGAACCGGGTAGCTGATCGGCGCGGATTCGTTCGTGCTGGGCAGGCTATAATTATAAGTCGACGGATACGCTTTTGTCGGCGCGCTCGCGGCGGGCGCAGCTAGGTTGCCGCTCGGTTGATAGGCCCCGCTCTCAGCAGCTGGCTGTTGGGTTGACCGGGACTGATATTGCGGCTGGGTCGTCGCGACATTGGGGTAGCTATAACCGGATTGCGAAGTCGCCGGCGCACTAGCCGGAGCAGCCGCGCCTTTCTCCCAAGCCTGAGTGCCTTTTTTTGAAAATGGCGACGGAGAATTTTGCGCTTGGGCGACAAGGGTAAGCCCGAGGCCGCTTAATGCCAATGTCGAAACGAAAACCAGTGCGGTTTGACGAAACTCACCCATTTACTACTCCCTGCCCATCAGACGGCCAAATATCCTTAATTCGACGTTAACCATCTACGTTAACCTGCCCTAATAAAGTGTTAACATCAGCCATTTGAGGCAAAAATGAGGAGATTTTCATGAAGCGAGCACTAGCGCTTCGCAAAACAGCTGTTATAAGCGGGAAATTTTAAAGAATTCAGCGGAGTAACCCGTATGTCAAAATCAACAATTCGTGCCGGTAAATTGCTATTGGCGGCCACTCTCAGCGCCGCCCTATTATCCGGTTGCGGTATCATCGGCGGCGGCAAAAAAGCCGCGACCACCAAAACGGTCAAAACCGCCCCGTCCATGGGGGTTAACTCCTATCTCTGGCGTGCCAGCCTTGAGACCCTGAACTTTATGCCGCTTGATCAGGTGGATCCGTTTGGCGGCGTCATTGTCACCGACTGGTATGCCAGTCCGGAAGTCCCGACAGAGCGTTTTAAAGCTAATGTTTATATACTCGATACCAATCTGCGCGCCGATGCGCTCAAGACCTCGATTTTCAAGCAAACCCGTAGCGGCAGTGACTGGATCGATGCGCCAATGGATGCAGATACGGGCCGGCTGATTGAAAATGCTATTCTGACCCGCGCCCGCGAACTTTATATTGCGACGGTCGACGCGCGGTAATTCGCCCAAATTTGAATATTAAGCCTGCAAACTAATAGCTTTGCAGGTTTTTTTATGTCCGGTTATAAATCGGCATGTTTTCATTTTTAAATAATAAGGTCCCGCCGCCTGTTGTCGGCCTGATCACACTGGTACTGATATGGGCGATATCGCATTTTTGGCCTGAGCCTGTTTTCCGGCATGTCCTCAGCCCGTGGATCGCCAGTCTGTTCGCCGCAATTGGCTTATCTATGGATTTGATCGCAATGGGCGCGTTTCGAAAAGCAAGAACAACGGTCAATCCGCTGTCCCCTCAAAAGGCCGGCCGGTTAGTGCGCTCGGGCTATTACCGGTTTACGCGAAACCCGATGTATCTCGGCTTGCTTATGATCCTAATCGGCTTTGCGATATATTGCGGGCATTGGGCAGCGATTTTCCCGATCGCCGGATTCGTGTTTTATATAACCGAGTTTCAAATCAAGCCCGAAGAGAAGGCCATGACCGAGTTGTTTGGCGACGATTATTTAAGCTATAAGAAAACCGTGCGGCGGTGGATTTAAATATGGCAGACAATTACACAGATCTGATCATTGTCGGTGCGGGCTTGTCCGGTATTGGCGCGGCGGTCCATTATAACCGCGAATGTCCCGGCAAGAGCTATCGAATATTAGAAGCCCGGGGCGCCAAAGGCGGGACCTGGGATTTGTTTCGCTATCCCGGCATTCGCTCTGACAGTGACATGCATACGCTGGGCTATAAATTTAAGCCGTGGAAAGCCAAAAAAGCCATCGCTGACGGCCCGTCTATTCTGGACTATATTCACGAGACGGCGCGCGAACATAATATTGATGACAAGATTACCTATGATGCCAAAGTTGTGTCCGCCGACTGGGATCGCGAAGCCTGTCGGTGGACCGTCAAAACCAAAAGCGGGGAGAGCTATCGCTGTAATTTTCTGTTTATGTGCGCCGGATATTATTCTTATGACGAGCCGCATAATCCGGACATAAAAGGCGAGAAAAACTTCAAAGGCCCGATAATCCATCCCCAGCTCTGGGATGAGAATCTCGATTATAAGGACAAGCAGGTTGTGATTATCGGATCCGGCGCGACAGCGATGACGCTGCTGCCGGCGATGGCCGAAGACGCCGCCCATGTCACCATGGTGCAGCGTACCCCGTCTTATGTCATCTCGCGGCCATCCAAAGACGGGCTGAATAATCTCATGAGAAAGGTGCTGCCGGATCGCTGGGTTTACAAATTTACGCGCTGGAAGAATATTGTTGGTCAAAGTTTTTTGTTTAAGTCGGCGCGCAGAAAACCTGAAAAAGCCAAAAAAAACCTGATGAAGTGGACCCAAAAAGCGCTGCCGGACGACTATCCGGTCGATGTCCATTTCAACCCGCCTTATTATCCCTGGGAGCAAAGGCTTTGCCTTGTGCCGGACGGCGATCTTTACGAGGCGATCAATAATGGCAGCGCCTCTATCGTCACCGGCCATATCGACACGATCACCAAGGACGGCATCAAGCTGAAATCCGGCGAAGTGCTGGAGACTGACATTATCGTCAAGGCGACCGGGATCACCATCAATGTCATGGGCGACACAGTTTTTTCCATCGGCGGCAAAGAAGTGCATTTCCCGGATCTGTTTAATTACGAAACCATGATGTTTGAGGGCGTGCCCAATATGGCCTCAGTGTTTGGCTATGTGAATGCGTCTTGGACGCTGCGCGCCGATCTGGTCGCCGAATTTATGTGCCGGCTCGTCAACCATATGGATAAAACCGGCACCCGGTCGGTCACGCCGATTGCGCCGGACGGGATGGAATCCAAGCCCTGGATTACGATCTTTAATCCCGGCTATATTAACCGGGTTCTGCATCTGATGCCCAAACAGGGCGACCGCGAACCGTGGCTTAACCTTCAGGACTACAAACGGGATCGCAAAGTTCTGCCCACCAAAGATCTGGAAGGTGATGGTCTGGTATTTGGGGGTCCGGCCCAGCAGGCTGAAGCGGCGGAATGAGTTTACTAAGTCGTTAGACGCGGTAGAACCAGACCGCAGAAGCTCTGTCAAATAAATCCAGATCAGCCGGAGCGGCATTATTGCCGGTGACAGCGTTGAAATAGGCCGAGCCGTTCCAATAATCGATGTGATCTCCCCGTTTTTCCGTGATACCGCGTCGCCGGTCCCGGCTGCGGTGAAAACAATTTTCAAAATAAATAATTCCGGGACGGCTATTGGTATCATTGGCGCCGGATATTCTGACAAATGGAAAGTTCAGGGTTCGTCTGAGATAGGTAAACAGATTTTCCGCCGATGTAATATGGCGGACTTTCTCGGCTCCCGTGCCCGCACAGCACCGGGGCCCATGAACGCCGCCGCGCCTAAACGCGCCCAGAACGTCTGTCCCCATATTCCGGCTGAGCGCGACGCTCATGCGAACGGCGCACTGGTTTGAGACCCGAAGACTGCCCGTTCGGGTGCAGGGCATTCTGCCGGCGCCTCCAGCAGCTCCAAATTTAGAATATTCCAATTGTAGACCTGATGCGGTTGGCCTTTCCCGGCATATTTGCATTTGTAACATTGTGCGCCCCTATAGAAATGAGCTGGCACTATAGCAGAAAATCAGCGGTTTTTCTACGTTCTCCGATCGGGTTTTTGCACGCCGCTTCTCTGAACTATCACTTCCCGATACAGAAGCGGGCGAAAATCGCGCCAAGCACGGCTTCGATATCGGCCTCTCCGGCCAGCTCTTTAATGGCATGGAGCGCGGCGCGGACATCGTCACCCGCAAGCTCCGGCGCAGAGGCGAGATTACCCCGGCCGCGCGTCAGCGCCGAGACGGCGCGCTCGGTGCAGTCTTTGTGGCGCGCGCGCGTCAGGCCTGGATTTTCGGTCAAGGCAAAGCGCGAAATAATAATGGTCTCGAGCGCTTTGTAAAATTTATCAAATCCCGTGCCATCTTTGGCGCTGACCGCAAAAGTCTTAAACGGTCCGTCCGGGCCAGAGAATTTGGTCTGATCGAGTTTATTGAGCAGCAATAGATCACCGGATTGCAGCAAGGCGGTGAGGTGACCGGACTCTTCAAGCGTATCGCCGCTCATCACTCCGATGCGAAGATCGGCCTCCGCGGCGCGGCCGCGGGCGCGGCGCACCCCTTCCGCTTCGATGTCGTCCGATGCATCCCTGAGACCCGCCGTATCGGCGACGCTGACCGGAATGCCGGCAATGTTAACCTGAACCTCGATCACATCGCGGGTGGTGCCGGCCTGATCGGACACGATCGCGGCCTCTCTTTGTGCGAGCCGGTTGAGCAGGGTGGACTTGCCGGCATTGGGCGGGCCCAGAATAGCGACATGAATGCCCGAACGCATTTTCTCGCCGCGAATGCCGTCTTTGAGCGCGCGCTCCATATCCAAAATCACACGGCTAAGCGGTTCATACGCGGCGTGAGATAGCGCGTCCGGTACATCCTGTTCGTCCGGGAAATCAATCTCGCCTTCAATCGCGGCGAGCGCGTCTATTAATCCTTCGCGCCAGCCATCATAGACCGCGCGCAGGCCGCCGTCCATTTGCCGAAAAGCCTGCCGTCTCTGGCCGTCCGTTTGCGCGTCAATCAAATCGGCGAGACCCTCGGCCTCGGTCAAATCCATTTTGCCGTGATCAAAAGCCCGCCGGGTAAATTCGCCGGGGCCCGCCTGACGGGCGCCGGCCTTTAGAAAGGCTTCGCTCATGGCGATGATGACGGCCTCGCTGCCATGGGTATGAAATTCGGCGCTATCCTCACCGGTAAAACTGGCCGGGCCTTTAAAAAAAATCAGCAAGCCTTTATCGATTGGCTGTTGATCGGGACCTATAAAAGTCTCGAGCGACGCATAGCGTGCTTTGGGTTTTCTCCGGCCTGTCAAAGCTTCAACGATGCGCCTTGTGTCAGGACCGGACAGGCGAAAGACGCAAACGCCCGCTCTGCCGGCCCCGCTTGAAACCGCGAAAATTGTATCGAGCGCGCTCAAGGTTTTGGCGATATCCGCAGCAGTTGACCGCCATCTTCGCTTTCGGTCAAAATCAGGATCGTGCCGTCCTGATCGACAATAACGTCACGCACGCGTTTTTTAAGATTCGATAATAGCCGGGTTTCGCCGACGGATTTTGTGCCATCAAGATCAATCACCCAGAGCGATTGTCCGGCCAGCGCGCCGACCAGCGCGTCGCCCTCCCATTGCGGAAATTTATCGCCGCGATAAATTGCCAGCCCGCTTGGCGCAATTGACGGAACCCAATCATGGATAAAAGGCTCGGTCCCTTCATAAGTATCGTGCGGCGTGATGCGGGCGCCATTATAATCCCGGCCAGTTGTCGCCAGCGGCCAGCCATAATTGGCGCCGGGTTTGAGAAGGTTAAGCTCATCCCCGCCGCGCGGACCATGTTCATGAGACCAGAGATTTCCGCTCTTCGCGTCATAGATCAGCCCCTGCACATTGCGGTGGCCATAGGAATAGATCTCGGCCTTGGCCTCTGAATTATCGCTAAAAGGATTATCAGCCAGCGGCGTGCCGTCTCTGCTCAGGCGTAATATTTTCCCAAGATGGGAGCCGAGATTTTGCGCCTCTTCGCGATAGGCAAAACCGTCGCCGAGCGTCAGGATCAGGCTATCATCGGGCAGAAACGCCATACGCCCGCCAAAGTGAGACCCGGCGGCTTTAGTGCCCGCTCTGAAAATTGTTTCCCCACCGGTCAGGGCCGCGCCTTTGAGCCGGGCCCGGAAAATTGCCGTCCCATTGGCGTCTTTGGTCCCGTAAGCATAAGACATAAACAGCTCGCGGCTGCTGGCAAAATCCGGCGCCAGAACGATGCCCATCAGACCGCCTTGGCCATTGACGAAAATATCATCCGGCAGACCGCTAATATCTCTGACCTCGCCATTTTTAATATGTTTGAGCGCGCCGCTAAATTCGGTCACCAGGAAGGACCCATTGGGAAGCTCGGCAATACCCCAAGGTTTTAGCAGCCCGTCACTTATGGTCTCGATTTGAAAGTCGCTCGATGATAGATCCGTGACCTGATGCGGCGGCTGCGCTTCCATACAGCCGGTCAGAACAAGCGCCGATGCTATTAAAAGCAAATGTTTCATGTCATTCTCCGGATTGACCTTTGGATATAGTTTAGGCCATTCTCGCGCAATCACAAGGATGCGTCATGACAAGATTTTTAAACCGTTTTCTATGGCCACTGCTCGGCGCCATCTTCGTCACCTATATCCTCGCCTGTATTTTCCAGACCCAGCGGGTCATCAGCCTGCTGCAAGATTCCGGCGGTGATGTATCTTTTGGCGAGCGCCTAAGCATGACCTTTTATGATCTGCGCCATCTATCCATGCTTTACTTACCGTTTATTTCAATCGCTTTGACCGCTGCTATGGCAGTCAGTATTTTTCTGGCTAAGAAATTTAAAGGGCTTGAAATATTTGTCTATATCGTCGCCGGCATGACCGCGATGATGGTATTGCTGTTCGGAATGAAAATGTTCTTTTTCGACGTTCACCTAATCGCCGGCGCGCGCGACGGGTTTGGCCTGACGCTGCAGGCCATTGCCGGCGGATTTGGCGGCAAGATGTTTTACCGGCTGCGCAAATAATCCTTAAGTATTCATGCTTTCGAAAAACTCGGCATTGCTTTTGGTGTCTTTAAGTTTGGACAGCAAAAATTCGATCGCGTCCATTGTGCCCATAGGGTTAAGAATTCGGCGCAGCACGAAAGTCTTTTGAAGCTCGGCCGGCGGGACCAGCAGCTCTTCTTTCCGTGTGCCGGATTTGGTGACATCGATGGCCGGGAAGATCCGCTTGTCAGAGACTTTCCGGTCAAGAATAATCTCGCTGTTGCCGGTGCCCTTGAATTCTTCAAAGATAACCTCGTCCATGCGTGAACCGGTTTCGATCAAAGCGGTGGCGATAATCGTCAGCGAGCCGCCATCTTCAATATTCCGCGCCGCGCCGAAGAAACGTTTCGGGCGCTGCAGCGCATTGGCGTCAACACCGCCGGTCAGGACCTTACCGGAGCTGGGCACGACCGTGTTATAGGCGCGGCCAAGACGGGTGATAGAATCAAGCAGGATGATAACATCTTTACCGTTTTCAGTGAGGCGCTTGGCTTTTTGAATAACCATTTCCGCGACCTGAACGTGACGCGCCGCCGGTTCATCAAAGGTCGAGCTGACAACTTCGCCTTTAACCGAGCGCTGCATATCGGTCACTTCTTCCGGGCGCTCATCGATCAGCAGAACCAGAACATAACATTCCGGATGATTGGCTTCGATCGAGTGGGCGATATTTTGCAACAGGACCGTTTTACCGGTTCGCGGCGGCGCCACGATCAAGGCGCGCTGACCTTTACCGATCGGCGCGACAATATCAATTATCCGGCCGGACTTATCTTTGCGAGTCGGGTCTTCAATTTCCATCTTCAATCGCTCATCGGGATAGAGCGGCGTAAGATTGTCAAAGTGCGGTTTGTGACGAACATCGGCGATGGGTTCAAAGTTCAAGGTCTCAATTTCGACCAGAGCAAAATAACGCTCATTATCGCGCGGGCTGCGGATTTTACCGGTGACGGTATCGCCGGTTTTCAGGCCAAATCTTTTAATCTGTTTCGGACTGATATAAATATCATCCGGGCCCGGCAGGTAATTGGCTTCCGGTGCCCGTAAAAACCCAAATCCATCCTGCAGCACTTCGACTACCCCGCTGCCGTGAATATCAATATCACGCTCTTCAGCCAAATCTTTAAGAATAGAGAAAAACAAATCCTGCTTGCGCATAGATCCGGCATTTTCAATCCCGACAGCTTCGGCAAACAAAATCAGCTCGGCCGGCTTTTTCGCCTTCAAATCATCCAATGAAATGGATTCGAGCGTTTCTAAATTTATCTCTGTACTCATGGTCGTATCTTTTAATCTTTGGTCGCAATTTTATGGGTTATTCGGGAATTGTGTCTTGGAATTTGTTTTGAACAAATGCTGGTGACTGCGCCAGTGATGGGCCAGGACGGCCTGTTACCTTTGGCCTATATGGGCTTATTTTTTATCCGTCAAGTTAAATCAAAACGGTTTGATAACCACTAAAATGACAATGAAAATCGTCAGGATCGGCGGAATTTCATTGATCACGCGGAAAAATTTCTCGGAATGGGGCCGCTCACCGGCAGCGAACTGTTTGCGTTTTTTCGACAGAAATCCGTGATAGGCACCCATCAAAAAAACCAGCAATAATTTAGCATGTAGCCAAGCTTCAAGCTTATAGGCGTCCCATCTCAAGTAAAGCATCCAGAAGCCCAGTCCAAAAACCGCAAGCATGGCCGGGTTAATTATGATCCGCAGCAGTTTTTGCTCCTGAATTTTTAACATTTCATCGGCTTCACCGCCCAGCTTGGCCCTTGAGTGATAGACATAGAGCCGGGGCAGATAGAGCATGCCGGCCATCCAGAAGATCACAAAAATAATATGAAAAGCTCTAATCCATTCATACATAATGACCATCTCCGGTTCGAACATGGCTGATCACAGCTTGAACATTTTCAATTTTCACATCCGGCGCGACCCCGTGGCCAAGATTAAATATATGGGGCCCCGACAGACTATCCAGCACAGACTGAACGGATGATCTTAAAGTGTCCCCGCCAATTCGAAGCGCCAGCGGGTCAAGATTACCTTGCGTGCACATATTTTTTGGAATTTGGGCGCGAAACATTTCCATTGGGACATCTGTCCCCGCGGCGCAGCCATCCAGCGGAAGATTATTGGCGTAACGGACCGCATTAAGGCCTGCGCCTCGCGGGAAGCCAATAATCGGAGTTTTAATCCCTTTGGATCTGATCTTATCAATGATTTGCCGCGTCGGGCTCATCACCAGCCGGTCAAACAGATCAGGCGCGAGATTTTCCGCCCAGCTTTCAAATATTTTGAGGACATCAGCGCCGGCCTTGGCTTGATTGATCAGATAATCGGCGCTGGCATCAGCCAGATGATGCAGCAGATCATCCATCGCCTCTATGTTCTCATAGGCAAATCTTTTAGCCATTTCCTTTTTCGGAGAGCCTCGTCCTTCGATCATATAAGTGGCCACAGTCCAGGGACCGCCGCAAAATCCGATAAGGGTTTTTTCCTTGGCCAGATCAGAACGAACTTTTGACACGGTTTCATATACGGGTGTGAGCACAGACATATCGCAGCTCATCTTTTGAATGTCCTGCACCGTGATTGGATTTAATACCGGACCTGTGCCTTTGATAAATTTTACATCTCGTCCGAGCGCGATCGGGACAAGTAAAATATCTGCAAATAATATCGCTGCGTCCATGTCATAACGCCGAACCGGCTGGAGGGTAACTTCCGCGGCTTTGTCCGGAGAAAAACAAAAATCTATAAAATCTTTAGCGTTTGATCTGATCTTGAGATATTCTGGAAGATGCCTTCCAGCCTGACGCATCATCCAGATAGGATAGGGTCTTACGGCATTGCCGGATAGGGCTTTTAAAATCGTCTGGGTCACGAATTATACCTAGAATTATCCGCCTGGATTGTCGCCCTCTAATATATAAAAAAAGTAATGATAGTTATAGAGGCGGTGGATGTGTGGATGAAATTAACCTTTTGGTAACCAAGTTTAATAAAAGCTTAATTTATACAGTTTTGCCCACAATAGAATAGAATTGTCCACTGAGCTAAAATAACGGGGATAAACATTGGACCCTCCGTTTTTAAAGCAGATAAAATTGTGCACAATTCAGTCAATAAAAATGTAGAAAGGATAATTAAGCCAAATCTCTTAATTCAAGAAACTTTAGGGTTGGGGGTGGAAAAGTTGCGTTTCTTATCCCAACTTATAGATATTGTCCCAAGGAGAGGATCTAAAAAGTTTTACCTTGTGAGTAATTCCGAATAAGTACAAAAAAATCACCCGTGAGCACGCGTAATAAAAATATCTCGATTTATTTTCATGTCCACTTGGTTTCCGACTCAACCGGCGAAACTTTAGTGGCAATGATGAAAGCCAGCTGCGCTCAATTTCGAAACGCGACGCCGCTTGAGCACCTCCATGCGCTGGTCAGATCTGAAGAACAAATGAACCGGACACTTTCAGAGATTGAAAACAAACCCGGCGTCGTGCTCTATACAATTGCCAATCCGGATCGGCGGAAAATGCTGGAAAAGTTTTGCAAAGAAAGACAAATTCAGGCAATTTCAATCTTAGACCAGTCGCTCGCCATGCTGGGCCGCTATCTCGGTGCATCCATTTCCCATGAAGTCGGCGCGCAAAGAAATCTCGATAGCGAATATTATGACCGGATCGCTGCGCTTGACTACGCCATGGCCCATGATGACGGGCAGAATGTTCACGGCCTGATCGAAGCCGATATCATTCTTTTAGGGATTAGCCGGACATCGAAAACCCCGACCAGCATTTATCTTGCCAATCGCGGATATAAAACCGGTAATATACCGCTCGTTCCATCGGCGCCGCTACCCGTTATTTTGGATAATTTCCCCGAACCCTTCATCGTCGGGCTGATCGCCACTCCAGACCGGATATCGCAGATCCGTACCCAGAGACTGATCGGCCTTAATGAAAATAGAACGACCGATTATACAGATATAGATAAAGTCCGGCTGGAAATGCGCGACGCCAAACGCATGTTTGTTAAAAAGGGCTATCCCGTTGTTGATGTGACCCGTCGTTCGATAGAAGAAACCGCTGCCAAGATCATCAATCTCTACCAAATCCAGCGGCGCAAGAGAGCCTGATCATGACAAAGATCATTCTGGCTTCTGGCAGTAAAATCCGCCGCGAAATATTGGACGGTGCCGGGATTGATTTTGAGGTGATTTCAAAACCGGTTGATGAAGGCGCGATCAAATCATCTATGCTTTCGGAAGGCGCAACGCTTCGCGATATTGCCGATGCGTTGGCCGAAGCCAAAGCCCGCAGAGTAAGTCAGGGCGAAAGCGGACTTGTTATCGGGGCCGACCAGATCATGGAAATGGACGGCGAGCTGTTTGATAAACCTGCGAGTATGGAGGAGGCGCGTGAGCGCCTTTTGTGCATGCGCGGAAAAACCCACCGGCTCATCGGCGCAGTCGTAATCTGCGAAAACGGCCGCCCGGTCTGGCGGCATATGTCCAAAACTATTTTGACCATGCGCGAATTTTCCGAAGCTTTTCTGGATGATTATCTGGCCGCGGAAGGGAAGGACCTATTAAAGAGCGTCGGCGCGTACCGGTTTGAAGGGCGCGGAGCGCAGCTTTTTTCCAAGGTTGATGGCGACTTCTTTTCTATATTAGGATTATCCTTGCTACCGGTTTTGGATTATTTGCGGGAACGAGGCGCTATTTTATCATGAGCAATGTTCCCATTCCAAAATTAGCAGGTGTCTGCGGCTGGCCGGTCCATCATTCGCTTTCCCCGCTCATGCATAGTTTCTGGCTTAGAGAAATGAAAATAGCCGGGGCCTATGTTCATTTCGCGGTTCGGCCGGACGATGCCATGCGGGCATTTACGACCCTCAAGAACACGTCCATATCCGGCGTCAATGTCACAATGCCGCTCAAACGCATCGCCTTTGAAGCCGCCGACATTGTTACGCCGGACGCTGAGCGGCTCGGGGTCGCCAATTGCCTGTTCCGCAAAGAGGGTCAGCTCTTTGCTCATAATACAGACCTTGAAGGATTTGCCGCGCCGCTACTTGGAAAATTTGGCGCCCACGCTATCAGTAATAATGCAGCTCTGGTCTTTGGCACAGGCGGCGCTGCGCGGGCCGTTATTGGCGCGCTTCTCAGCCTAAACTGTCCCGAAATAAGAGTGTGCGGTAGAACCGACGAAAAAGCCGAGAAAATTTCGCGCGACATAGACCTGCCCAGCATTAACCCGGTTTCCTGGTACCATCGCCAAAAATCAATTGAATCGGCCGGCCTTATTATCAATGCCAGCTCCGCCGGAATGAAAGGCGGGTTCGATCTGGATATTGATCTTATCGCCGCACGCCCAGGGACCTTTATTTATGATTTGGTTTATACACCGATTAACACAGGCCTGATCAAGCAGGCGCGAAAACAGAGGTTGCCTTTTATTGGTGGACTGGACATGCTAATCAGTCAGGCGCGGCCCTCTTTTAAACTGTTTTTCGGCGAGACCCCGCCGCTGGATCTCGATCCGGCGCCACTACTGAAAAAAGCGCTCAGTAAAAAATGATTACGGCCAAAAAATGATTGTTTTAGGCCTGACAGGCTCCATCGGGATGGGCAAGACAACCACGACGCAAATGTTTCGCGACGCGGGCTGCCCGGTTTTTGATGCCGATGCGGCTGTTCATTCTCTCTACGCCAAAGGCGGCGCGGCCGTCCCGATCATCAAAGCAGTTTTCCCGGACGCTATCAAAGATCAGGCGATTGACCGTGAGATATTAGGAAAACATATGCGCGCCGATCCGCTCCAGTTAAAAGTGCTGGAGAGTTTCATCCATCCGCTGGTGGCCGCGAAGAGGCAGGACTTTATGGAGAAAGCCGGGGCCGCGAAGAGTGATATTATTGTTATGGATGTGCCGCTTTTATTTGAGACCGGCGAGGATCGCTATGTTGATAAAATTGTCGTCGTGACTGCATCGGCGGAAGTTCAGAGAAAACGGGTCATGGCGCGCCCGGGCATGACAGAAAGCCTGTTTGAAATGTTGCTCACACGGCAAACACCCGATGTTGAAAAACGCGCCAAAGCCGACTATCTAATTTTCACCGACCAAGGCCTTGAAGCGGCCAGATCCCAGGTTAATAATATCCTTTTGGAGCTCAGAAAATAATGGCGTCCGGCAAACGAGAAATCGTCTTTGATACAGAAACCACCGGCTTTGATGCCAAAGGGGCTGATCGGGTCACAGAAATTGGCTGCGTCGAGATTATCGATCTGATGCCGACCGGCAATAATTTCCACAGCTATATTGATCCGCTTCGCGATATTCCGGAAAAAGTGACCGAGATCACCGGCCTGACCCGGGAGTTTCTTGACGGAAAACCACTGTTTAAAGACAAGGCGCAGGAATTTTTAGATTTTGTCGGTGACGCGCAGCTGGTCGCTCATAACGCCGAGTTTGATATGGGATTTATCAATGCCGAGCTGGCGCGGGCCGGATTTGAACCGATCGCCAAAGACCGATTTACCGATACGCTGAAAATTGCCCGGGCCAAATTTCCCGGATCGCCCGCCTCGCTCGACGCGCTTTGTAAACGCTTTAATATTTCGCTGGCTAAACGCGGCCAACACGGCGCCCTCATTGACGCGCAATTATTGGCCGAGGTTTATCTCGATCTATCCGGCGGGCGCATGCGTAAGTTTGGATTTTCCGATGGGCAGGCCAGTGATCTCGATATAAAGCTGGTCCCGGTGGCGCGCCGAAGAGAAACACCGCTTCCGTCATTATTAAGCGATGAAGAGAAAAACGCCCATATCGCCTTTGTCAAAAAGTTTGGCGGTGAGGACGGTACGGCGATCTGGCAAAAACACTGGGCTAAACTGGCGCGCAAATCTCAATAAAAACCCGCTCAAACCTAATTAAGCGGGCTCTTGAATAGAGATTAAATTAGTTGACTTCACCCGCATCGGCTGAGCGGCGACGCATTTCTTCAACAAACATGCCTGTGAAATCCGGCGGCTCCAACATGATAGGCGGGAAACCACCATTTTGGGTCATTTCCGCCATGATCTGACGGGCAAACGGGAATAGAAGCCGCGGACATTCGACCATGATTAAGGGCTGGATTTCCTGAACATTGGCATTTTTAAAGGCGAACAGACCCGCATATTCCAGCTCGGCAATAAAAGCGACCTGATCATCGCGCTTGGCTTCAGCCTTAAGCATCAATGTCACTTCAACCGCATCGTCGGCCATCATTTGGCGGCCAATTTCAATACTAATATTGATCGCTGGCGCGGTTTGGTCGTTCCTAAGGGAATCCGGCGCGTTGGGATTCTCAAAACTCTGATCTTTTGTATATTGCGCCAAAATTTGGAGCATCGGGCTTTGCTGGGTTTGCGGCACGGCTTCTTCGGCCGGGGCTGCTTCCTTCGGTGTATCTTTTTTCTTTTTGGCCATGGGGCCGCTCCTATTATTCTGTTGCACTGTGCGGGCGGTCAGCTAACATAGCCTGTCTGTCCGGGCAACTGGTCAATTCCACTTTCATACTCTATATTAGTGTTTAATCCGATAGGTTGATCTGAATGTCTGAA
>JABDKG010000086.1 GCA_013002305.1 Hellea sp. | reverse complement strand
GCCGGAATTAAAATTGAAGCGCCAAAGCCGACGGACATCATCGTCACCGGCATTGACAAGCAACAAGTTGGTCAGGTCGCTGCAGAAATCCGCTCATTCCGGAAACCAGAGCCTTATAAGGGCAAGGGTGTTCGTTATGTTGGCGAATATGTCCGCAGCAAAGAAGGCAAGAAGAAGTAAGCCATGAAAACTGCAAGAGAAAAAACACAGCGCCGCGCCCAACGGGTCCGTCGCCGTCTTAAAAAATTCGCAAATGGTCGTCCGCGCCTGTCTGTTTACCGCAGCAGCAAAAACATTTCGGTTCAGATCATTGATGATGTCACTGGCACAACTTTGGCTTCTGCTTCCACTTTGGAAGACAAGAAAGCCAAAGGCTCTAACATCGAAGCCGCCGCAAATGTCGGCAAGCTGATCGCTGAGCGCGCTAAAAAAGCTAAAGTCACTGACGTTGTCTTTGACCGCGGCGGTTATCTGTACCACGGCCGCGTTAAGGCCCTCGCTGATGCGGCTCGTGAAGCCGGATTGAAGTTTTAGGAGTTATCATGGCTAGAGATAATAATAATCGTCGTGATCGCGATGAAGACAATGAATTCATTGATCGTCTGGTTCACATTAACCGCGTTGCCAAAACTGTAAAAGGTGGCCGTAATATGAGCTTCGCCGCTCTGGTTGTTGTTGGCGACGAAAAAGGCCGGGTTGGCTTCGGTAAGGGTAAAGCCCGCGAAGTGCCCGAAGCTATTCGCAAAGCCACTGAAGAGGCCAAGCGCACGATGATACGTGTTCCCCTCCGGGAAGGCCGTACGCTTCACCACGATCTTAAAGGTCGTCACGGTGCGGGTAAAATTGTGATGCGCGCAGCGCCTCCAGGTACGGGTGTTATCGCCGGCGGTCCAATGCGGGCTGTTCTGGAATGTCTGGGCGTTCAGGATGTTGTTGGTAAGTCTGTTGGAACATCCAACCCTTACAACATGGTCCGTGCCACTTTTGATGCGCTGAAGCGCGCTGAAAGCCCCCGCACAATTGCTGCCAAGCGCGGTAAAAAAGTGGGTGATCTTGTCGGACGTCGTCGTGACGGTGCATCTGCACCTGAAGCGCTGGATGCAGCCAGCTAAAAGGAATTAAGTCATGGCAGCTAAGAAAACACTTAAAGTGCGCCAAACCGGAAGCCCGATCCGGCGCCCCAATGACCAGCGTCAAACCCTCGTGGGTTTAGGCCTGAATAAAATCGGCCGCGTGCGCGAGCTTGAAGACACACCGTCAATACGCGGTATGGTCGCCAAGGTCAGCCACCTGGTTGAAATTGTCGAAGAATAGAGAACGATCATGCGTTTAAATCAACTCAGTGATAATCCAGGCGCCACCAAGCCCAAGACACGTCTTGGCCGCGGTGTCGGGTCTGGCAAAGGTAAAACCGGTGGCCGTGGTGTCAAAGGTCAGAAATCCCGCTCAGGCGTGGCCATTAAAGGCTTTGAAGGCGGTCAAATGCCAATTCATATGCGCCTTCCAAAGCGCGGTTTTAATAAGCCTAACCGGAAAAGATGGGCAGAACTGTCTATCGCTAATCTTGAGCGCGCAATTAAAGCCGGCAAGCTCGACTTGTCCAAAAATGTCGACGCTGAAGCTCTTGTCAAAGCCGGTGTTCTGCGCCGCGCCAATGACGGTGTTCGCCTAATCGGCTGCGGCGAGCTTTCAAAAGCTGTAAAGCTCACCGTTGCAGGCGCAACGGCCGGCGCAACGAAGATTGTTGAAGGTGCCAAGGGCTCCGTTACCATTTCTGATGCCAAGCCTGTTCGCGTTCAAAAGGACGCAGACGCGCCTAAAGCGAAAAAGCCTGCGGCTAAAAAAGCGGCTCCGAAAGCAGCTCCAGCGAAGAAAGATGAGCCAAAGCCAGCGGCCAAGAAAGCGGCGTCAAAAGCAGATGCTGCGCCTAAAAAAGCGCCGGCTAAGAAGCCCGCAGAAAAAAAACCTGAAAAAAAGGTTGAAAAAGCGGCCAAGGCTGACGATCTAACTAAGATCAGTGGTATTGGCCCTGTCTTTGCTAAGCGCCTCGCAGAAGAAGGTCTTACAACCTATCAGGATGTCGCAAAGCTGACCAAGAAACGGATAAAAGAACTCGATGAGAAGCTCGATTTGAAAAACAATATCGAGAATGATGATTGGCCGGGTCAAGCGAAAGCATTGATGGCAAAGAAAGATTAACAGATAGCGGGCCTCAAATTGAGGCCCACACGCTATCTCGGGACGAATAAAATATGGTTTCTGCCTCGGAACAGCTCGCGAGAAACATTAACTGGGGAACTTTTTCGAAAGCTAAAGAACTTCAGCAGCGTCTTCTCTTCACATTACTTGTCCTGTTCATTTACAGGATCGGAACTTATATACCTGTACCCGGCGTCAATGTCGATTATTTCGCGCAAACCATGGACGGCAATGTCCTCGGTGAGCGCCTCGGATTTTTCTCCGGCGGCGCCGTCGACCGAATGGCTGTGTTTGCGCTGAACGTTATGCCTTATATTTCGGCATCGATTATTATGACCCTGATGAAAGGGTCGATACCGTCGCTCAAGGAACTCGATAAAGAGGGCCAGCAGGGACGTAAACAGATTAACCAATATACCCGTTATTTGACCGTATTCCTGGCTGTATTCCAGGCTTATGGGATCGCGAGGTGGCTCGAAGGCTCTACTGCCACGATCACTGTGGATTTCACCGAAATCGCAGTCCCGGTTGTGGCTAATCCTGGCCTGTTTTTCGAGGCCTCAACGGTTGTAACCCTCGTCGGGGGCACGATGTTCCTGATGTGGATGGGCGAACAGGTGACGGCCCGAGGGGTCGGCAACGGCGTCTCGCTGATTATCTTTGCCGGTATTGTTGCGGAACTTCCGCGCGCGATCGGCCAGATATTGCAGTTGGGTGAAGATATTTCAAACACGGAACTGGGCGGTATCATCTTCTTATTCATTGCGCTCTCAGTGTTGATTGTGTTTGTGGAGCGCGCCCAAAGGCGATTGCTGGTGCAATATCCCAAACGACAAATGGCCGGCGGAAAAACATTTGGCGGCGAAAGCTCATTCATGCCGCTCAAGCTGAACACGCCGGGCGTTATCCCGCCGATCTTTGCCAGCGCGCTTTTGATGCTACCGGTGACAGCAGGTCAGATCATGCTTTCAAATCAAACATCAGGCGGTGGAGAAGCCAGCGGTTGGTTGACCCAGATGATGGCGTGGCTCGGTTACGGGCAGCCTGTCTATCTGGTGCTGTATGGCCTGATGATCATCTTCTTCTGTTTCTTCTATGTGCCTTATGTCTTTAAGCCCGATGATGTGGCTGACAATCTGCGCAAGAACGGCGGCTTCCTGCCCGGTATTCGACCGGGTGCCCGGACAGCGCAATATCTGTCTTATGTTCTGTCGCGCCTGACATTCATCGGCGCGCTTTATGTGGCCTTTGTTTGCGTATTGCCCGAGATCCTGATCAATCAGATCGGCAATGTCCCGACATCTGTCGCCATGCTGATCGGCGGTATGAGCCTGTTGATTATCGTTTCGGTGACGCTCGATACAGTATCGCAAATTCAATCGCACCTTATTGCGCACCAATATGAGGGGTTGATTAAAAAGTCCCGCATGCGCCGGCGCAGCAAAAAGTAAGGGGCGGATTGTGAACCTCGTATTGTTCGGCCCTCCGGCCGCCGGCAAAGGCACGCAGGCCAAGAAGCTTGTCGCGGATCGCAGACTGATTCAGCTCTCAACCGGAGACATGCTTCGCGCCGCCAGAGCCGCGGGATCGGATCTCGGCAAAAAAGTCGCGAAGATTATGGATGAGGGTAAACTTGTTTCTGATGAAATCGTTATCGCCCTGATCGAAGAACAGCTCGATAGTAATCCTGACGCTGCTGGATTCATCTTTGACGGTTTTCCGCGCACGGTTGCGCAGGCTGAGGCGCTCGACGCAGCTCTTGCGAGCCGCGGCACTCAGGTTGATAGTGTTATTCGCTTGTGCGTCGAAGACGAATCAATCGTTAGCCGAATCTCGAAACGGTTTGAAAGTGAAGGGCGTACGGATGATAATCCTGAGACCTTTAAAAAGCGCCTCGCGGCCTATCACGAAAACACAGCTCCGCTGCTGCCTTATTACTCGGCGCAGGGAAAGTTGACGGAAGTGAACGGCATGGCGGACATAGATAAGGTCGCGCAGTCTATCGCGCGGGTATTGGATACGAATGGCAATGGAAACTCAGAGAAACTCAAAGGGTTCTGGGCACGGCTATTTGGGAAATAAAAGAGTCTGAATCCTGCTTGACTGGGCAGGGTACAGGTATTAAGGAACCCGCTTTCAAGCG
>JABDKG010000084.1 GCA_013002305.1 Hellea sp. | reverse complement strand
AATTCCAACTTCAATAACGCGGTCAGCGGCGAAGGCAACACGCTCGGCACTTTCAGCGACGGTAACGCGGTCAGCGGCGAAGGCAACACGCTCGGCACTTTCAGCTACGGTAACGCGGTCAGCGGCTATTCCAACACGCTGGGGGATTACAGCTACCAAAACACGGTCAGCGGCACAAACAACACGCTGGGGAATTACAGCGACGATAACGCGGTCAGCGGCAACAGCAACACGCTCGGCAATATCAGCGACAATAACGCCGTCAGCGGCTCAGACAACACGCTCGGCAATTACAGCGGCTATAACGCGGTGAGCGGCCGCGACAACACGCTGGGGGATTACAGCTACCAAAACACGGTCAGCGGACGGGCCAACTTCATCGGGATCGGCAACGGCGCGTCTGGCAATGATGACGCAACTGGTAACATCGTAGGCGGGACCTATAATGCCATCGGCGCAAGCCGGGCTGCGGGCACAGATGGTATATTGGGAACAGCGGATGATATTATCACCGCATCCGGCTATGCCGGTGAAAACAATCTCGTCACCGGCCGCTATCATACATTAGGCGACGTGGCTTCGGATAACACTGTCAGCGGCCGGCATAACACTCTGGGGAATTCCAGCCGCGGAAACGCAGTCAGCGGCCTTGCGAACACACTTCAAAGTCACAGCGATATGAACGCCGTCAGTGGAACGCTAAATACGCTCGGCTCAAGCAATCAATCCAATGTGGTCAGCGGCAACGCCAATACGCTTGGCGGCGGGAATGCCAATAATATCGTTGGCGGGCTGCAAAATACGCTCGGGGACAGCAACAGCGCAAACTCGGTAAATGGACAATCCAATCAGTTAGGTTATGCCAGCGTCTCAAATGCGGTCAGTGGCGGTTCTAACACGCTTGGCCAGTACGCAACCCACAATGTCGTCGGGGGGCAGTATAACCAACTAGGCACTGATAACTCGCACAATATCGTCAGTGGCAGCAGCAACATGCTTGGCAATCGCATTTCAAGGTCAGTCGTCATGGGCGCGAGCAATGACTTGTGTCAGGATAGTGATCCGGGGCCAGGCGTGACCTGCGCGGCGGGCGGAACCGGATCTGGGGATCAAATGACATCCATACATGTGCTGGGATCGGATAATAATCTCCATACTGTCGGCGTGGCAGGCTCCCACGTCAAAATCCTCGGCGATAGCAATACCGTCAACGGCGCAGGGTCGGGCTGGAATGTCATTACCGGCCATAACGGCACGGTTAACGGCACCGGGAATTTCGTGGCCGGCGGCAATGCCACCAGCGGGCCATCGGCCACGGGTGACAATAATATCGCCATCGGCGCCGGGGCGTCTGTAACGTCGGGTGATTCCATCGCCATCGGGACCGGAGCGTTGGTAAATGACGCCAACGGCATGGCGATTGGGTCATGTTCCGATGTTGATAAAAACGGCTCAATTGATCCGGCGACAGAATGCGCCCAAAGCACCGCCGAGGGCGCCATTGCGCTCGGCGCGGGCGCGCGCGCCAGCGGCGTGGGATCAGCTTCGATCGGGGCGCGCTCCGAAGCCTCGGGGCGCTTAAGCCTGGCCGTGGGACCGGTTGCCAAAGCGACAGGTCTGCGATCCGTGGCTATCGGTCACCGATCGCAAGCCAATGCCACCGACTCAACCGCCATTGGCAAAAGCGCGAATGTTGGCGCCGGCCATGACCGCTCATCAGCTTTTGGGTTTGGCGCAACAACCACGCTGGCAAACCAGATGGTGTTTGGAATTTCCAGCTCGACCTATGTGATGCCCGGGATCAGTTCGGCGCTGAGCAAAGCGCGCCAAAGCGGGGCGATCTACTATGTCACCTCTGATCTGAACGGGAATCTGGCCATCACCGATGATCCCGTACCGCCGTCTGATAGCGGCGATAACGGCGCCTCAGCCGCGCCGGTCGTGAGCGGTGATCCGGTACCGGCCGGGGATGCACCAACATCCGGCGCGCCCGAGGGCATTGAGACTGTCGAAGCCGGGCAGCGCAGTCGCCCAACGACCGGCCCGGTTGATAACGGATCGTCCGAGATCACAGAAAGCGTTATTGGGTCCAATCTGAGCGCAAGTACGGGTCAAACCTCAGCGCCAATTCAAGGGAACCGCAATAATGGCGGGTTGGTGCTCTCGCAGGAAAGTATGTCACAGCTTTCGGCCAATAGTGCCGCGATTGATGTCAACCGGCGCGAGATCACCCGCAACGCCGTGAAAATCGATCAGGCCTTTGCCGGGATCAGTGCCAATACCGCTGCGATTGAAGGCAACAGCCTGGCGATCTCCGATTTGGGTGAAAGCCTGGCCGCTGTGGCCGCCCTGCCCGATATGTATTTGTCACCGGGCGCGAGCTGGGCAGCATCCGGCGGCGTTGCGGCGGTTGGCGATGAGGTCGGCTTTGGCGGCACATTGGCGATCCGCGGCAATGATAACTGGTCCTTCGGCGCGTCCGCCGGCATGTCCGGCGATGAAGCTTCGGGTAAGCTTCAGTTCCGCTATGAGAAGTTTTAGATAAAAAGCAGCCTGAAAGCCGCTCCAGTTTTATCCGGGTTAATGTTCGTTAAAAAACCCGTTGTCTTAAACCTACCTTGAGCGCGTTAGTTGCGTGACCTTGGTCACGTCCGCATTCGGCTACGTGATGTATAATCTCTCATACGAGAGGGAGCGCAATTCACATGCCGGATGTCATCGAATGCGCGCGAGATATTTGCAATTATATATACGACACACATGGCCGCTTTCCGGCTCATTGCGAAGCCATTCACGCGCCGGGCATTTGGTTTCAAGTCCATCATGTTGAAACCGAATATTACGAAAAATTCTTTCAAAACGGCCTAACCAAGGCTCAAAGCGGTCACGACAAATGTTGGCATTAATACCTTCTCCGCGAGGCTATGCCTATGCCTAAAAGAATTGTGATATTATTCGACGGGACGTCGAATGAGGTCAAAGAGGACCGGACTAATATATTACGGCTATATGGAGCTCTGAAGAAAAGTCCTGATCAATTAGTTTATTACGATCCCGGGGTTGGAACACTCGGCGGGCAGCGTAGTTTTTTAAGATTTATGCGCAAAGCCAGTGAATTATGGGGTCAGATCACCGGATGGGGACTGGATGATAATGTTAAGGATGCCTACCGGTTTCTCGTTAAAAATTATAATAATGGCAAAGCAAGCAATGAAGAACGGGACTCTATTTATATTTTCGGGTTTAGTCGCGGCGCCTATTCAGCGCGAGTTTTAGCCGCTTTCATTCGATCAATCGGAATTATCGAGGAAAGAAACATTAATCTTTTGGACTACGCTTATCGCGCATTTAAGCGAATTGGCGAAGATGTTTCGGAGTCAGATAATTCGTTCGCGGAAATCGGGCTTTATGAAAGAATGCTCGATCCCGACCGCCCTTCCATCAAGTTTTTAGGTTTATTTGATACGGTATCTTCAGTGATCGAAAGCGGTCGTTATGGCATACGGCTTAGATCACACGCTTTTACAAATAATAATGACAGTGTTGAAATTGTCCGGCACGCAATTGCAACGCACGAACGCCGATCTATGTTTCGCCATAAGCATTGGGGTAAAGATGCAATTTTTAAGAAAAACCCATTCTTGAAGCAAAAAACCAAAACGCAGGACGTGCGAGAGGTTTGGTTTTTCGGAACCCATGGAGATGTTGGCGGAGGCGCTCCCGAGAGCGAAAGTCGACTCGCAAAGATTCCTCTA
This sequence comes from Hellea sp., assembly GCA_013002305.1. GTDB lineage: Bacteria > Pseudomonadota > Alphaproteobacteria > Caulobacterales > Maricaulaceae > JACOMS01. Next base: position 44,247 of record JABDKG010000084.1, on the reverse strand, counting down.
GACTGGATGATCAATCAAGCGAAACTATTCGGATTAAAATTTAATACAGCAACCGTTGATAAGATCGTGTTGGGAAAAGATAAAAAATCGAAATATGTTCCGCCCCATCTTATGGGAAAACTTCACGATCGCGTAAATTTATTGTGGCGATCCATGGAAATTATCCCGCGCCGAAAATTCTCAGGCTCGAAAAGACACCATATTTTTGGGTGGACCCTACCATTACTAGACTGGCGTCATATCCCCAACGGATCTTATATCCATCATACTGTGCTAAAGCGGATCAAAAAGAATAATCTTAAGCTCAAAAACATGCCTAAGAACTATAAGACTGAACCATGAATGGAAGTTTTAAGCCGCGATCAGCTTGTCGACTTCGGTAACCAATTGGCGCAGATGAACCGGCTTTGACAACACCGTTGTATCAGCGGCTTCAGGGTCGTTCATGGCCACGGCTGCAAATCCGGTGATGAACATGATTTTTATTCCCGGTGCAATCGTTTCAGCTTGTTTAGCGAGTTCAATTCCATCAATTCCGGGCATCATGATGTCTGTCAGCAAAAGATCAAAAGCACCATCGGCGAACTTTAAAGCGCGAAGCGCACGGTCGCCATCTGAGCAGGCGATGACGTGGTGTCCGGCTTTTTCGAGCGCTTTTTCGAAAAAGCGGCGCATGGAATCATCATCTTCTGCGTATAATATTGTGGCCATATTCACCCGGTCCCTTATGTTCGCCTGACATTAGCAGGCTCTAGACTCTTCCTCTTCGACTGGCCTATAGCGATACAATGCAAACCAGGCCCACAATATTATGCATGTTCGCTGCCAATTTAGCTCAATTTAATGCAGAGAGTTTAAATAAGTCTGAGCGACCTCTGAACAATGGGTTAAAATCTATGAGCTTTGGAGTTAAATCGTGATCCGGCGTCGCCGGCATTCAGAGCAGGAATGCCTTGCAGCATTTGACCCGCCCATTGCCGTCATTAGACCTGTATACGCAGCTGGACCATTAGTGCTTTCATCACCGCATTCCGGGCGCATCTACCCCAAAGCTTTCATAGATCAATCGGATTTGCCTCTTCATATTTTGCGACAAAATGAGGACGCTTTTATTGATGAGATGCTTGGATTTGCCCATCATCTTGATATCCCCCTCATTTCTGCTCTGTTTCCCCGTTGTTTTGTCGACGTTAACCGGGACGCGTCGGAAATACCGGTGCACTGGCAAGGCCCGGGCACCGTACCCAGCTCGGCGAGAGCCGAAATGGGGCTTGGTGTGATACCGACGATTATTGCCGACAAATCTCCAATTTATAGAAAGGCGATTAAGCCGCATCAGGTATTGCCGAGACTCGATGCTCTCTATCACCCTTATCACGCGGCGCTTATGGAGCTCGTTGGCGCAGCGCTCAGCCAATTTGGCTCCGCTCTTTTATTAGACGTCCATTCAATGCCCGGATTTACACAAATGGGACAGAGGCGGCCTGATATCGTGCTTGGCGACCGTCACGGCACGTCCTGTCATCCCGAAACGATGGCGCGAATGGATCAATTATTCACTGAACGAGGATATGAAGTCGCTCGAAATCACCCCTATGCAGGTGGTTTTGTAACGGCTCATTACGGCCGCCCAGCCGAGAATATGGAGGTCATTCAAATCGAAATTAATCGCGACCTATACTTAAACCCTGTCACATATGCTCGAAAAACCGGATATGCGCGGCTAACAGCGGACCTTAAATCTATCTGTTTTGAGCTCTTGCCCATTCGGCGAGAAATTCCTTTGGCGGCCGAGTAGCGCCCATTTCATCTCCTTACAGCGTTGTTTACTCAATGCTTTTTAATTGACTAATGTCCCGTTATGACACGGCTTTTGGTTAATTTGTCCTGATTTTGACTTAACCTCGCGTCAAACGCGACGAATGTTCTACATTTTCCATATTTTGATAGGGGAACAACCCCTGCCCGTTTGGCACGTAGCTTGCTCTCCTATTGAGTGAAATCTCATCTTCGAGATAATAAGAAAGGAAGCTCGATGACCAACGAAATCGATTATCATGTGGGTAAACGTCTACGCCGACGCCGGCGCCTATTAGGATTAACCCAACAATCGCTTGGAGAAATGGTCGGAATCCGCTTCCAGCAAATCCAAAAATATGAATGTGGTGCCAACCGTATCAGCGCGGCTCGATTGTTTGAACTGTCCGAAGCTTTGTCTGTCCCAATTCAATATTTCTACGAGGGCCTGTCAGAACGCGAAGATTCTATTCAGGATGCACCGGAATTTATCGCGCCGGATGTCCTGTCCAAGAAAGAGACAATGGATTTGGTTCGTGCCTACTATTCAATGGATGAAGGGCCTCGTAAACATCTACTTGATCTTGCCAAGTCACTCCAAAATGATCCGGGCAAACCCGGCTCAAGCTTGCGGCTTGTCGCAACCTAGATTCAACCTTCATATTTACTTTGTTGAGGGCGGCCTGTAGGCCGCCTTTATGCGTGAATATTCCAACGACATTTTAGAGCGCCTTGAGCACATGCGGGTTCTGCAAGAGCAGGCGCGCACGATTACGCTGCCTCTATTTTATGAAGGTATGCAGGTCGAGAATAAGGCCGAAACCGGATATGATCCGGTAACCCAGGCCGATACTGAAGCGGAGCAGCTACTAAGAGACCTTATTCAACGCAAATTCCCCGATGATGCGATCATGGGGGAGGAGTTTGATGACATAGAGGGCACCTCAGACTGGCTCTGGACATTAGACCCGATTGACGGGACTCGAGGCTTTGTCGCCGGTGTGCCGGTATGGAGCACCCTGATAGCCGTGAGCTATCTGGGAAAGCCGCTTTTGGGGCTGATTGATCTTCCGGCGCTCGATACATCGTTTTGGGGCGAACCCGGTCATGCTTGGCGCGAAGATCCGCGCGGCAAAACCGATATCGAAACCCGCCCGTGCGGGCAAATTAATGATGCCATTATGGGCTGCACCGAACCGCTTTCCATGTTAAATTCAGGCGAACTGGCTGCCTATAATATAATCCGCGCTGCAGCCCGGTTTTCGCGTCTCGGGTTAGACGCTCTAGGTTATGGGTTGGTTGCCAGCGGCCGAATGGATTTGATCATTGAAGCCGATCTCAAGCCTTGTGATACGCGGGCACTCATTCCCATAATTGAGGGCGCAGGCGGCAAAATCACTGACTGGCATGGCGGTTCCTGCGTCGATGGCGGGCGCGTTGTCGCAGTGGGTGATCCGAAACTGCTCCCAGAACTATATATATATTTGGGACGCGCGATGAATCTGAGCGGATATAGGTAAAACGAATAATCTGCTCGTATTGGCGCGACCTGCCGTGTAAAAGAAAGAAATGGAGTTCTAACGATGCTGACAATTTTATATATACTCTTGGGGATCGCCATGGCGGCGGTCGTATTCACGCTGGTGATGGGTGGCCGCGCCATGACAAGCCGTAAAGACACCGACAGATCCGATTCTAATAAATGGATGTGGCGCAGGGTTTACGCGCAAGGCGCGGCAATTTTTTTGCTCATACTTGTCGTGATGGTCAAAAAGAACAGTGGTTAAACTTAATAAAATATATACGCGAACTGGCGATGACGGTTCGACAGGCTTGGTTGACGGGTCCCGTCTTTCAAAGGCCAGCGCTCGCGTACGAGCTTATGGCGATGTTGATGAAACAAATGCGGTCATCGGATTGGCCAAATTACATATCAAAGCCCGTTCTTTGCAGGACATGTTATCGCGCATTCAAAATGATCTTTTCGATCTCGGTGCTGATTTGGCAACCCCGCTGCCCGCTGAAGGTCAGTCGGATAGCGAATATGCCCTTCGAATGATACCGGCCCAGTCCAAACGGCTTGAAACTGAGCTTGATGAGCTCAATGCAGACCTGGAACCGCTTGATAGTTTTGTCCTACCCGGCGGATCCGCTGCCGCTAGCTATTTGCATCAAGCCCGTACCGTGTGTCGCCGCGCTGAACGCGTCGTCGTCGAGATGATCGCGGTCGACGCCGTAAATCCGGACGCGCTGGTCTATCTTAATAGACTTTCGGATTTCCTGTTTGTCGCTGCGCGCTGGTGCAATGATAAAGGCAAAAACGATGTCAAATGGGTACCCGGCGCTCACCGATAAGCTGGACTAATTGCACCCATCATTATTCAAATATTGGCCAAATGCCGCACAGGTTAGTCTTGTGTTTCTAACCTCATTATCGCATATGTCTGCCGCAATTTAAGGATTCCCGACAATCGGAGTATAAAATGAAAGTCCTCGTTCCCGTCAAGCGCGTGCTTGACTACAACGTCAAGGCCCGGGTCAAGTCTGACCATAGCGGTGTTGACCTCGCCAATGTGAAAATGTCCATGAACCCGTTTGACGAAATTTCCGTCGAAGAAGCGGTTCGGATGCAAGAAGCCGGTACAGCCTCAGAAACCATCGTCGTTTCAATCGGCCCAGCGAAAGCCGCAGAAACTATTCGCACCGCTCTTGCTATGGGAATGGACCGCGGTATTCACGTCCAAACCGACGAAGATTTGGAGCCGCTCGCGGTCGCTAAAATCCTCAAAGGGATCGTCGATGCCGAAGGCCCGGAGATCGTTATCCTCGGCAAGCAAGCGATTGATAATGATTACGGCGCTACCGGCTCTATGCTGGCAGCGTTACTTGATTGGCCGCAAGGCACATTCGCCAACTCAATCACCAAGGATGGCGGCGCGCTCAATGTTGCCCGCGAAGTTGATGGCGGTCTACAGACTGTCAAAATCGACCTACCTGCCATCGTTACAACTGACCTTCGTCTCAACGAGCCGCGTTATGCGTCTCTGCCTAACATCATGAAGGCGAAGAAAAAGCCGATCGATGCGAAAGCCCCCGGCGATTACGGCGTCGATACAACGCCGCGCCTCAAAGTCCTTAAAGTGACAGAGCCCGATGCGCGCAAAGCCGGCGTTAAAGTCGAAGACGTTGCGACACTGGTTGATAAACTCAAAAATGAAGCCGGAGTGATCTAATGGCCATTCTCGTTATTGCAGAACATGACAATGAAACGCTGAAAGACGCGACTCATAAAACCGTAACCGCCGCCAAAGCTATAGGCGGAGATGTAGATGTCTTGGTCGCCGGTAAAGGCGTCAAAGATGTATCGGCCGAAGCCGCCAAAATTGATGGCGTTCGCAAGGTACTCGCGTGCGATCATGAAAGCCTGCGCCGCCAGCTCGCCGAGAGCATGGAACAGGTCGTCGTCGGCCTGATGGACGGCTATGACGCTGTCCTAGCGCCGGATACAACATCGCACAAAAACTATATGCCGCGCGTCGCAGCCAAGCTCGATGTTCAGCAAATTAGCTCTATCACAGGCGTTGAAAGCGCTGACACTTTTGTCCGCCCAATTTATGCCGGTAACGCCATGGCGACCGTGCAATCGACCGACAGCAAAAAAGTTGTCACCGTTCGGACAACAGCGTTTGATTCGGCCGGAGACGGCGGAAGCGCCCCTGTTGAATCCATCGCCGATCCATCCGGGCCGTTTAAGGCCGATTTTGTTAGCGAAGATCTGACTGTATCAGAACGCCCTGAGCTTACAGACGCCAAAATCGTTATTTCCGGCGGACGCGGTATGGGATCCGGTGAGAACTTTGCTCTGATCGAAACCATCGCCGATAAACTTGGCGCTGCAGTTGGCGCGTCACGCGCAGCTGTTGACGCGGGTTTTGTCCCGAATGACTACCAAGTCGGCCAAACCGGTAAAGCGGTTGCCCCGGAGCTTTATATCGCCGTCGGTATTTCCGGCGCGATCCAGCACCTCGCGGGTATGAAAGACAGTAAAGTCATCGTCGCGATCAATAAAGACGAAGAAGCGCCGATCTTCCAGGTTGCCGATTATGGACTTGTCGCTGACTTATTTAAGGCCCTGCCTGAGCTTGAAGCGGAGCTTACAAAAGCGGGCTATTAAGCCGTATAGTTTCGACGAAAATTAACCCGGCCTCATTTATTTGGGCGCCGGGTTTTTTATTGGGGCCAATACTTACAAATCCAATAGATATTGCTCTAATGTCCGAATTAGGGCAGACTTTGTCCATGAACTGGCTGACAAAAATCACGCCGCCGGGCGTTAAAGGGATGTTCTCGAAGAAGGACAGCCCGGACAATCTCTGGATCAAATGCCCAAAATCAGGCGAGATGGTATTCTCCAATGATTTGCAAGGCCTAATGCATGTAACGCCGGCCGGACACCATCTTCGGATCGGACCGCAGCTACGCATGGGCTATACATTTGACGACGAAAATTATGAGACCATCGCAACACCTGAAGTCGCGCAAGACCCGCTCAAATTTAAAGATGACAAACGTTATGTTGATCGATTGAAAGCCGCGCGAACGAAAACCGGACAGAATGACGCTATGGCTTTGGCGGTAGGCCAAATTCAAGGCATTAAGACTGTCGTGCTGGTGCAAAATTTCGCCTTTATGGGCGGCTCTTTGGGTATGGCCGCAGGTGAAGGATTTATCAAAGCCGCGGAAGTCGCCAAAGATCGCAGATTACCATTGGTCGTCTTCACGGCTGCCGGCGGAGCACGGATGCAAGAAGGGGCTTTGTCGCTGATGCAAATGCCGCGCACGACCATTGCAGTTCAACTACTTCGAGAAGCCGGGTTGCCGTATATAGTTGTATTGTGTGACCCGACTACGGGCGGCGTAACGGCCAGCTATGCGATGCTCGGCGATATCCATTTGGCCGAGCCCGGCGCCTTAATTTGCTTTGCCGGCCCCCGTGTGATTGAGGATACGATCCGTGAAAAATTGCCGGAAGGGTTTCAACGGGCTGAATATCTTGAAGAAAAAGGCATGGTTGATCAGGTCGTCCACCGCAAGGATATGCAAGCGACACTGGCGAATATTTTGGCGGTCCTGACCCAGCAAGAAAAAGCCGCGTAAACCAAATGACAGAAACGGTTCAACAGGCTTTGGATGAGCTGACACGGCTGCACCCCAAAAAAATAGACCTGGGGCTCGAACGGATTGAGCGCGTTTTAAAAGCTCTCGGCGACCCCCACCTCCTTTTACCCCCGACTGTCCACATTGCCGGTACAAATGGGAAAGGCTCTACAACAGCGTTTTTACGGGCCATGGCCGAAGCTCAGGGCCTAAAAGCTCATGTCTATACCTCTCCGCATTTGGTGCGATTCAGTGAGCGAATCATCGTTGGATCTGAGCAGATCGATGACCGGGTGCTCGTCAATGTTTTGACCCGCGTTCGCGAAGCCAATGCCGGCGCGCCGCTTTCATTTTTTGAAGCTACAACAGCTGCAGCGTTTCTCGCCTTTAGCGAAGCCCCGGCCGATATGTGCATACTCGAAGTTGGTCTTGGCGGACGCTATGACGCGACCAATGTCATTGACATGCCAGCCGTCGCAGCCCTAACGCCAATTGCGCTGGATCATGCGGAATTTCTCGGACGGGACATTGCCGCAATAGCGCGCGAAAAGTCAGGTATATTTAAATTTAACGGCGTCGCTTTTGCCGGGCCGCAAACGGACCTCGTTGACGCGGTCATCGAGGCAGAAGCCAATAAAATGAATATTCAGCTGTCTCAATGGGGACGTGAGTTCAGAGCTTACAAACAGCAAGGCGGCCTTGTGTTTGAGACTGAAAATGAAGTCATGGATTTGCCCAAGCCCGGCCTTATTGGGGACCACCAATATATGAATGCAGGTCTCGCGGTCGCGCTTGCCCGTCATATGCAAATCAGCCGAGAAGCGATAGCCCGCGGAATGGAATCTGTTAAATGGCCCGCCCGGATGCAAAATCTCACATCAGGCCCATTGGCTGAAAAAATTTCCGCGATCGGCGGCGAGCTTTGGCTCGATGGCGGTCACAATCCACACGCTGCTTCCGCCATTGCGGCGGTAGTTGCAGATCTCGAGACCCGTGTACCCCGACCCTTGGTTCTGATCACTGGCATGCTTGCCAACAAAGATGTCGGCGGGTTTTTAGATAAATATGCAGGGCTGGCGGCGCACATAATTGCGGTCGATATTCCGGGACATGCTTCACTGGCGGCGGAGACGCTGGCTGAGCTTGCCAGCAGCCGCGGTATTTCGAGCTATATGGCCGATGATATCGGTACCGCAATTGACCTGGCCGCTAAAATGAAAGACGGCGACCTGGCGCCGCGGATCTTGATTTGCGGATCCCTTTATCTATCAGGCGAAGTTTTAAAAGAAAACGGCTAAGCGAACTAACAAAGCTTATTTGGCTAAGACCTGTTTGAAAAATTTGGCGTTCAGTTCAAGGGCTTCATTCTCACAACATCCAATGACTGTATCAATGCCCGACTCTTGAAGCAACGCCGCGCCGCGCCAATTTACCTGCGGGTAAGGATCAATGCAGGCAATAACGCAGCGCGCAATCCCGGCCTCTATTAAAGCTTTGGCGCAAGGCGGTGTTTGCCCATAATGGGAGCATGGCTCCAAGGTCACATAGGCCGTCGCCTGCTGGGCACGCGAGCCGGCCATTTTAATTGCCTGGGTTTCCGCATGCGGTCGGCCGCCATCCGCAGTGACGCCTTCACCAACAATCGCGCCTTTTCGCACCAGAACGCATCCGACGGCAGGGTTAGGCTCGGTTCGTCCAAGCTGAGCCTGCGCCAGCTCCAGCGCCCGACGCATGTAAAATTCGTCTGCTTTGAGCTTAGGCATTTTTTCCGGGTAGAGGTGGTAATTCCTTGGCGCGACTTTCATCCAGGAAACGCGCAGATGTCACGCGTGTCGTTCCTTCATCCAGCTCAATCAATAAAGGATTGCCAGTCGGAAATTCATAGCCGGGTATATCTTTATCAGACACTTTAAAAAGCTCTTTCATGAGGGCTCGAAGTGAGTTTCCGTGTGCCGAGACGATGACGTTGCAATTGGCGCGTAGAAAAAGGGCTATTTGGCTTTGGAAATAAGGAAGAACCCGTTTGGTTGTCATTTCCAGACTTTCACCGCCGGGTAGTTCAGCCGGGTCAATTCCTTGATAGATCGGATTATTGACCGGGTGATATTCGTGTGTTTTATCAATCTGGGGCGGCGGCACATCGAAGCTCCGGCGCCATATATGAACCTGTTCATCACCATGCTTGTCGCGTGTTTCCTGCTTGTTTAGACCTGTAAGACCGCCATAGTGTCGCTCATTGAGATGCCAGTCTTTGGTAACTGGAATGTGGAACTGCTGAATGCCTTCAAGTGTAAACCAAAGCGTCCGAATGGCCCGGCGTTGATATGATGTAAAACCGGCATCGAACCTGATTTTTTCTTTGGCTAATAGCTTCCCGGCCTTCTTGGCCTCTTTCACGCCCTCCGCCGTCAGGTCAACATCTACCCAGCCGGTAAATCTGTTTTCTTTGTTCCATTTAGACTGTCCATGGCGGACGAGTACGAGATATGTCATTTAAGCCTCATTCAACTTTTTGCATGTCATATAGGAATTTGCCCGATAGTAAAATGGATGGTTTAGTTGCGCGCTAATGTGCATCGTTCCAGTTCTTCGCGGCCTGAGCATCGACCTTCAATGGGACTGATAGGCTTACGGCTGGCATGGGCGCGGCTTCCATGGTTTTGACGACAAGGTCGATTAATTTTTCGGACTGATCTTCCGGCACTTCGAACACCAGTTCATCGTGAACCTGCAGAAGCATATGCGCGCCCTCAATCGGCGCGATCGTCTCCGGCATGCGGATCATGGCGCGGCGAATAACATCGGCAGCAGCGCCTTGAATAGGCGCGTTAATAGCCTGGCGCTCGGCAAACCCTCGGACCGACCAATTGCGATCGACGATGCCTTTAATATGGCACTTTCGGCCGAATATCGTTTTCACATAACCATATTCGCGTGCTTCATTTTTGGCCGCCTCCATATAGGCTTTGATGCCCGGAAACTTTTCAAAATAGCTTTCAATATATTCTTTGGCTTCGGTCCGGCTAATGCCCAGATTATTGGCAAGCCCAAAGGCAGAAATTCCATAAATAATCCCAAAATTAATCGCCTTTGCATTTCTACGCGTAATCGGATCCATGTCTTTGATCGGAACGCCGAACATTTCGGACGCGGTCATAGCGTGAATATCCAAACCGTCGGCGAATGCCTGTTTCATAGTCGGCAAATCGGCGACATGGGCGAGAATTCTGAGTTCGATCTGGGAGTAATCCGCGGCAACCAAAACGTGGCCGGTTTCAGCGATAAATGCGTCACGAATTTTACGTCCATCTTCGGTCCGGATCGGAATATTCTGCAGATTAGGATCAGATGAGGCAAAGCGGCCCGTCGTAGTTGCGGCCAGAGAATAGCTTGTATGTACGCGCCCTGTATCCGAATTAATTTGCTCGACCAAACTATCCGTATAAGTCGATTTTAATTTTTGATAATGACGCCATTCTAGAATCGTTTTTGGCAGTTCATGGCCCTCTGCCGCGAGATCATCCAATATGCTGGCGCCCGTTTGCCAAGCGCCGGTTTTGGTTTTCTTGCCGCCGGGTATATCCATCCGGTCAAACAGGATTTCTCCAAGCTGTTTCGGGCTACCAAGGTTGAACGGACCGCCCGCTAATTCATGGGCCTGATCCTCTAGCTGCGCCATTTTCTGTGAAAAATCCGATGACAAGCGCGCCAGCACTGCCCGGTCTACTTTGATGCCCTGGTTTTCCATATTGGCAACGACGCGTGGCAAGGGCCGCTCCAGCGTTTCATAAACCGTCGCGACCTGCTTTTGCCCGAGTTTCGGTTTGAAATATCGCCAGAGCCGAAGCGTAACGTCAGCATCTTCAGACGCGTATGGCGTCGCTTCTTCGAGCGTAAATTCGTTGAACGTCCGCGCTTTTTTGCCGGTCCCGGCAATTTCCTTAAAACTGATTGGTTTGTGCCCAAAATACATTTCTGACAGCTCATCCATTCCGTGACCATGGAGACCACCTTCTAGAGCATAAGACATCAGCATTGTATCATCATAAGGGTACGGAAACAGGCAATAGCGCTGAAATACACCCAGATCATATTTGAAATTTTGCCCGACTTTCAGGACACTGTCAGCTTCGAGCAATGGCTTTAATTTTCCCAGTGCTTCGCGTAGCGGAATTTGCTTGGGTGCGCCTTCTCCTAAAAGATCGCCTCCGCCCGTATGGCCAAGCGGGATATAACACGCCTCATTGTCGGCGACTGCCAGACAAATACCGACCAAATTGGCGGCGGCGCTGTCCAAACTATCAGTCTCCAAATCCACCGCAATAACGCCTTGCTCAAACCCGCGATTGATCCAATGATCGAGCCTATCCATGGATTGCACACATTCATATTTATCAATGTCAAATTTGGCCATTGGCGGCATTGCTTCAAGCGCCGGTTTTACTTCGCCCGTATCATCCTTGCGGATTCCATCAGTATCGCCCTCACCAAGAGCATCGCGGACGCGATTGGTGAGCGTTCGAAATGTCATTAACTCTAGAAATTCAAATAGCTTTTCAGGATCTGGGTCGCGTACAGCAAGCTCCTCAAGCTTTGTTTCTACCGGGACATCCGTTTTAAGGGTGACCAGCTCTCGAGAAATTCTCGCTCCGTCCGCATGTTCTAAAAGTTTTTCTCGCCGCCCCTTTTGCTTGATCTCCCCGGCGCGCTCTAAAAGCGAGTCGAGATCGCCATACTCATTGATCAAAAGCGCAGCGGTCTTCACGCCGATGCCCGGAACACCCGGAATATTGTCGACACTATCGCCGGCAAGGGACTGAATATCGATGACCTTATCCGGTTTTACGCCGAATTTTTCGATCACTTCAGCGACGCCGATATTCTTATTTTTCATTGTATCGCGCATTTGCACACGATCACTGACCAATTGCATCATGTCTTTATCAGATGTGATCATGGTGACCCGCGCGCCCTTCACTTCAGCCTGTTTGGCATAGGTCGCGATCAAGTCGTCGGCTTCAAACCCCTGCATTTCAATCGCAGGCGCTCCGAATGCAATGGTGGCATCACGGGTCAGCGGAAATTGGGGAACCAAATCTTCGGGCGGTTCGGATCGATTGGCCTTATACTGATCATACATATCATTCCGAAATGTGCGGCCTGAAGCATCAAAAATCACGGCAAAATGAGTCGGTCGTTCCGCGTCGTTTTGACTGCGCAATAGTTTAAATAGCATGTTGGAAAACCCAGCTACAGCTCCAATCGGAAGCCCATCGGTTTTCCGCGTCAATGGCGGTAACGCGTAATAAGCGCGAAATATATAGCCAGAGCCGTCAACCAGAACGACATGGGAATCACGATCAACGGGCGCAGAAGTCATGAGACTTTGTGAAGCCTAAGCAACTGAAATTCAAGAGCAGGAAAGCTTGCCACAACAAATGGCTGGGCATATGTTGCGCATATGTATCAAGACGTAGATGCAATCGAAGAAACCGGCGACAAGCCTGCCGCACGGCAAGGCGTGACACGATTGAAAATATCAGTGGTTATTTTACTCGGTATGGCGCTGTTATTGGGGGCGATCCTATTTTCGGGCAACAGCAAACCCATTGCTACGGTCGACGCCGATATTGAAGCGGCGCAATATGCTGATTACGCCAAAGCCCTTTCCGAGCGCGATCCAGCTCTTCGGCGCGCACGTTTGGTAGATTTTATTGAAAATTATCCACGTCATGATCGAGTCTCCGCGGCCAAGGCACAGTTGGACGTCATTAATGCGGCTGATGATCGGGATTGGGCGAGCCTGACAGATGTCATCTATAATCCAGCCAATAGCCGCCCGGTTAAACTTGCTGCTATTGATCTTTATGAGGATTTGTGGGGATCGCACTTATTGGGCAGCCGCGAGACTGATATTGCCGATCTGCGCGATAAAGTGAAAGAAAAAGAGCCTCCGGAAGATCCTGAGATCGCGACCAGAATTGATTTTACGCCTCGAACCGATAAGTTTGATAAATCGATCGACGGTTCGCAAATGGCTGGTGGCATCGTCGTGCCAGAACGTAGCTATATCCCGCCTACGGACACCGTTGAAATTATTCGGCCCCTTGTTCGGCCGCAAAGACCCCGAATTCGCAAAAATGTTAAGGCACGATACCCATCACGAGCCTTAAGAAGGGGCGTGGAAGCCGATATTGTTCTGGCGCTCAGTATAGACGAAAGAGGTGAAACCCAGATGACCGAAGTCGTCTCTGTCAACGCTTCGCGCTATAAGAAAGATTTCATTAAAGCCGCTGAAAGAGCCGCAATGAGAACAATTTTTTACCCGGCAATGTTGGACGGAAGGCCGGTTCCAGCCTCAGGAGTTGTCAAAACATATAAATTTCGAATTGAGGATTAATTGTTTAATATATCTCTCAACTGCAATCTCTGAGATAGGAATTAGCAGTAGAAAGGACTTTATGCTATAATGGTAAGGATGCGGAGGGTGTTGTAAAAGGAGTATAAATAATGAAAAAATCGAGATATTTAATCGCCACAGGCCTTGTTTTGTGCCTGTTTGGAGGGGCATATGCGGGGCCGCCAGACGGCGAAACAGAAGGCCCGAAAGAAGAAAAAACCGAGAGCCTCGAGTTTCAAATTCCGGAAAAAATTGTCCAGGATGGTAAAAAAGCTGGCGATGTTACGGTAGTGGCACCCCGTGACAAAGCTTCAGGCATGGCAACTGGCAAACGACAACACACGCCAGCAACTGCGACCAAAGAAATTGACAAAGCGTCACCAATGATGTGGCACCCAAACGCACAGGAAAATACAACGACGATGAACAAGGGAGAAGTCATCTCAGAAATTGCGACCGAAGGGGCGAGAGATGCTGCCAGCGGACTGGCGACTGGCAAGCGCCAACACAAACCCTTGAATGTCACCTCAGAAATTGATTCCGCGTCTCCGATGTCGAGCGAGTCCAAACCAGAAGAAACAACTGAAAAATCCATGACGTTTGAAGAAGCTGTCGCGGTGTGCCGCTTAGAAGATGACCTTCAAACTTGCGTTGATCGGAAAACCGGACAGACTATTGCTCGGGAGCTTGATAAATCGTCTACCAAATAGGTGATGGCTACTGCGCGGGCGTAACTTAATGCCCGTGCATTTTAGCGTTTAGGTCAAGCCGAAAAACTTTATCGCAATATTTACAGACGACTTCTGTGTCCTGCGCCATATCCATCCAGACTTTGGGGTGGCCGAGCGCTCCCCCGCCGCCGTCACAGGCGATGCGAGTATTTGAAACGATTTCTACTTTCGGCGCTTTTGACATTGTCGGGACTCATCCTATGGACTATTGGACTCTCAAATAAGCGAGCCATCTGCCCGCGTCAATTCCCAAGGTTCATATGAGCGCCGCGATCGAAATAAAAGGTCTTAAAAAGACCTATAAGGCTACGAAAAAGGCTCCGGCCAAAGAGGCCCTTAAAGGGATCGACCTAACTATCCCGCGCGGCAGCATATTTGGCCTCCTGGGCCCGAACGGCGCAGGTAAGTCAACTTTGATCAATATTCTCGCGGGCTTAGTGGTAAAATCCCAAGGCTCCGCCTCTATTTGCGGACACGATATCGTAACGGCAACGCGCCAAGCCCGAGCGTCGATCGGGGTGGTCCCGCAGGAAATCGCCATGGATGTCTATTTCACGCCTTATCAGGCGCTTGAGCTACAAGCGGGCTATTACGGCGTCCCAAAATCTGAACGCCGCAGTGAAGAAATTTTGGCGGCTCTTGGACTATCGGATAAGCGTGATGCCTATGTCCGGCAGCTCTCTGGCGGGATGAAACGTCGCCTCTTGATCGCTAAAGCCCTCGTACACAATCCGCCAGTGCTTATCCTGGACGAACCCACTGCTGGCGTTGACATCGAACTACGTCGGCAGCTCTGGGAATATGTCCAAGAGCTCCACGCCGGCGGCACAACGATAATTCTGACGACCCATTATCTTGAAGAGGCTGAGGCACTTTGTGACCGGATCGCAATCATTCACAACGGCGAGATCACTGCCAATGAGGAAAAAGGCACGCTGCTTTCACGGCTCGATAAACGTACTCTTATCATCACACCGACAAGCGAAGTCACTGAAATTTCGGCAAAACTCAAAAGTCTCGACGTGTCATTAACAGACAGCGGTGATCTTGCGATTAGCTACCGGGCGGGCAAAGATTCCATATCGGGCATGCTCAACAAAGTAAAATCTGCCGGTCTATCAATTGCCGATCTTCGGACGGAACAACCCGATCTTGAAGATGTCTTTATGGCACTAACTTATGATCGTGACTGAGTTCTAAACCAGCTCAGAAGTCCTGCGGCGCCCATCAATATTCCAATTATGCAAGCAGAGTAGAAAAACAAAAATTTAAGCGGCGTGAACATCGCCGCGCACCACCCTGTGATTGCGCCGCCGCCAAATAAGGTTAGCGCTAGGAAACTATCTTCACCGAAATCGCAAATTAAAAATGCAATCGGCAGAACGAATAAGAGGTTCGACTTTGGCCCTAATTTTAAATGCCGAGTACCAAACGCGATCAAAGCTTCCGTCACAAGCATCAGCAAAATCATAAATGGAAGATCAAATATAAAAGCGAGTAACATTTTGTGTTTTTGCGGATCGGTCAGGGCTGCATAAACTTCAACCGGATAATGTCCAGCGTAGAAATGAAGTGACTGAACCGGAATACCCGGCGCCATGTCGTTGATTTGTCCAAAATAGCCGGGGCCCGTGTACCAATATGTATAGGCTGCCAAAACGGCCAAAAGCGCTAATATTTTCCAGCCAAAAAAACGGTGAAACGGTGAGCTTTTATAGTCCATAAACTGAAAATGCCGCCCCCTAACCTATTTGTCAAAGAGCGGCAAATAAAATTAAACTGATATGGCGTTTTAAACGTGCTCGTTAATCCACTCAGTTAATTTGGTTTTGGTCATCGCGCCTGATTTCGTGGCAACAACTTCGCCGCCTTTGAAAATCATCAGAGTTGGGATGGCGCGGACGTGGAATTTTGATGGCGTATCCGGATCATCGTCAATATTGACTTTGGCGATGGTCACTTTGCCAGATAACTCATCAGACACTTCTTCTAATGCGGGCGCGATTTGCTTACACGGCGCGCACCATTCAGCCCAGAAATCGACCAATACCGGGGTTTCAGATCCAATAACGTCAGCATCAAAACTGCTGTCCGTAACTTTAACAGTAGCCATTGTGGCTCCTTTCACGATTCTAATTTCGACTCTCTAGGTAGGGATGGCCCTAATATCCGTCAAGGCTTGGTCCAGATCCTTGTCAGGTAATATCATCAGGCTGGGCCCGTCCGTCCACAAAAGCGCGCACACTATGTCGTGATCCGGATGTGTTAGCTTGATCATTTCACGGTAAGCCGCCATCTGGCCCCAGTAAATTTTTGGAACATCGGCCAAATTATCCGGAGGCGGCCGATTGGATTTATAATCGATAATATAAACCGTTTCGTCAGTCACGGCGAGGCGGTCGATTTGAGCATTGAGACGCAAATCCTTGGGCAGGCCAGCCCCCTGCCCGGCCAGATTAACCTCAGCCTGACTACCCGGTCCAAAAAACGGAGCATAATCCGGATGTTCAAGAACCGTCATGACTTCGACTTCAATACTTTGTCGGACATTGTTAGAAATATCGCTATGCTGCGCTAGAAAGGCCTGCGCGGCTGCCCGTCTTTTTGCAACATCTAAATCTGGCAGGATTTCCAATAATTTATGCGTGACGTTTCCGCGCCGAAAACGATCAACAGTTTGAGACAAAGGCGATCGGACTGGCAGCTCGCCATAATGTCCCGACGCTAACAAGTGAGACGGCGTGACTTTGCGAATTCGCGCCGTTTCGGCAGCGGCGGGATTGCGTGCCCATTCCGGTAACTCGATTTGATCCGATTCTATTTGCGTTTTTTCTGATAGCCAGGCCGTGGGCGGTTTGCCAAATATTCGCTTTTCACCCCAAACATGATCTTGGGTCACGAAATCTAATTCGCCCATTGCCTCGCTAACTTTATCATACCAACAGCCTTTAGATTTACCGGCGGCGCCACCGCCCGAATGAAATCCACAGACGACAAGCCGGCTTTCGGCCCGCGTCATGGCCACGTAAAGAAGCCTCATATGTTCCTGAGATTGGCGCGCTTTAATTGCGTCCTTATAGGGCGTTAAAATTGCAGGCGTGGATTGCGCATTTGGAATATAAGCAAAACCTTCATCAATAGCGCATAAACTATCGGCGCTATGATCTTTACCGGTTTGGGTTGTGTCTGGTAATATGACGACTGGCGCTTCCAACCCTTTGGCACCGTGTACAGTCATAACCCGCACTTCGCCCTGAACATTGTCCATTTCTCGCTTAATGTCTGTCATATCGCTCTGCATGACCTGCAAAAAATGCTGCAAAGACGGAGCGCTTCGGCGTTGGTGCGCCAGGGCGCGACTAAGGAAAGCTTCCAGCGCATCCTGCGCTTCCATACCAAGCCGGTGATATACTGCGGACAACCGGCTTTGACCTCCAAGCGTGAGCATATCAAGCACGCGCCGATAAAACTCAAACGGCGCAAACTGGCGCGAATATTTGATCATTTTGCGTAATGTGTCGCACGCCCTTTTTGCCGCGTCCAATTCACTTATTTGCAGGCTTTCCCAAACCGAAGCCTTCCCTCGGCCATAGCAAAACTCAAATAATTGATCTTCGGATAAATTAATTAAGGGGCTTCGTAGCAATTCCGCGAGCGCCAGATTGTCACTTGGCAGAAGCACGAAGCGGGTCAAGGCAAGCAGGTCCTTAACGACCACGGACTCAGACAGGATCAGGCGATCTGCGCCGGCCACCGGCACGCCGTTGGCTTTGAGGTTCCGGATGACAGCGTCAAAAAATGCGGTACGGCGCTGTACCAAAATCAGGATATCATCAGCGCGCATGGGTCGGGTCGCCCCGCCATGTTCATGTTTATTGTCGCGCTGAAAAACCGGTTCCTTATTATCCAGCCAAGCTTTCGTCTGGACCGCAATTTCTTGGGCAAGCCGTTCCCGCGAACTGGCCTGCGCGAGCGCATCTACCGGCTTTGTGTCCCAAGCTTTCTCGTCCTCACCTTCATCCGGTTTTGGCGCTAATGGCCAAAGTTCAACCAGACCTGCATCACGACGATGCGCACTGTGATGCACATTATCCAAATCTTTTGTTATGCTCTTATCAAACATATCGTCGATACCGCCAAGCGTATCGAATACGGTATCGACAAATTTCAAAATTTCTGGCGCGGATCGGAATGACATTTCCATGCGTACAGCGCTGGTTCCCAAAACTTTTTTGAGATTATCAATTCTCGAAATAAAGCTCTCTGGCCTCGCGCCTTGAAACGAGTAAATCGATTGTTTCTCATCGCCAACCGCAAAGAAGGTTTTGACCTTCTGGCCAAATTCATTTGGGTCCGGAGGCTCGAAACTTTCTTTCAATCTGTCAATAATCGTCCATTGGTTGGGCGCCGTATCTTGCGCCTCATCCACAAGAATATGGTCAACGCCGCCATCCAGTTTGTATTGGACCCATTCGGCGACCTCTGTTCGCGTTAATAGATCGCGGACTTTAAGAATTTGGTCGTTAAAATCGAGAACTCGCAATCGCTTTTTCTCCGCTTCATATTGCCCCGTAAATTCGCGGGCGATTGTGTAGATCGCGTTCGTCATGATCAAAATCTGCGCCGCGAGGGCATCGTGAAAAACTTTTAAAACTCTATGAGCCTCTTTCGAGACGTTGTCCTTTACACCCCAGAGTGTTCGAGCGATTTCAGGGCCTTTATTTGTTACGGGCGCATCCCGTAATTTTTGCCTGGTCAACAGACCGGATGCGTAATGGTCAAATGCAGTCCCAGAATTATCCGCACTATACGCCAATAGTATTTTTTCAGCATATTTTTTGTCATTGGCACTACTACCCAGCATAGCGGTTGCTGCGGCCCGGACTTTCTCTTGCGGCGTATTTTCCCAGGCTGCAGATTTAATCGATTCTGGATTGGCATCTGCTGAGATATTTAATTTTTCAGCTAAGAGTGAAGGCCCGCCGGCAGCTTCCCACTGCTGAATTTCATCAACATTTCCAGCCATCCAAGACATAAGTTTTTCAAGCGTCTGATCACCCTTATCCGCCGCTGCAATCTTGATCGCTTGCGCAAGTTCTCCGTCCAAATCGGCCCATGCCATTTGGTAGATACGGGTTTCGATAGATTTGAGAATGGATTTGCGATCCATATCATCAATTGGATCAAACCCCGGCTGTATGCCAGCTTCGATTGGAAAACGGCCCAGAACACGCTCACAAAACGCATGAATGGTTTGGACCTTCAGACCCTCAGGCGTTTCGAGCGCTTTGGCGAATAATCGCCTGGCATTCGCGATGACTTCGTCAGATCGTTTTTTTTGTCCGTCAAAAAGTTCATTTAGCGCTTCATTGAGCTTCTTTTTTTCCATGACCGACCATGAGCCAAGTTTTTCAAATAGGCGGTTTTGCATCTCGTTGGCCGCTGCCTTAGTGTAGGTAAGACAAAGAATTTTATCAGGTGATGCGCCCCTGATCAGCAATCGGGTAACACGATCAACCAGAACTTTGGTTTTCCCGGACCCGGCATTGGCCGACGCCAAACGCGAGCCTTCCGGGTTGGCCGCTTCGATCTGCGCGGCATTGGCTTTGTCAAGGTCAGAGGCGTAACTATCCATTTCCGCCCTCCTCTTCATTGCCAAGCTTAGCCCATTCGCCGCGCCGCGCTAAATGATCATAGTCGCCATAATCATCCTTATACTTGGCGCGTGGCTGCGAGTGATAAGCCGTGTCCACTTTGTCAAATTCTTGGATTAAATCTTTGAGATCACCGAGCGCATCCCCAATAAGGTCTTCCGCCGGCACACCATTTTTGACATCGACGATTGAGTTTTCGAATTTGTTCTGACGGCCACTGCCTTTGATCCTGATATAGATTAAATCATGTACTTCGCCCCGGCCAATTTGTTCAAACGCGCCCGCTTCGATCATGGCTCCCAATAATGGAAGCTGAGGATCAAACCCCGCCTGCACCACTTTCACAGTCGGAGGTGCGCCGGTTTTATAGTCAATGACGGAATAGCCGCTTTCGAATACTTCTATCCTGTCCGGCTGGCCTGTCAGCGTGAAATTCACATCGTTTATTCGCCAACTCGTTATGATTTCGGGCCAGATTTTACCGCCATTCGTTTCGGCGCGTTTACGCGCCCAAGCTACAAAGTCAGCGGAAATTCGCGCCAATCGCGGGCGCTCTTTGACAAGGTGATAATCAGCGAACCCATGGTCAAGTAGAGCTTTTTCAAGTTCTTCGGCGAGTTGCATTTCAGCCTTGGCTGTGAGGTCGTTTTTGTTGGCCTTGGTGAACCGTTCAATCCCTTTGTGCAGTGCATTTCCATATTCTCGCGGCCCCACAAGCGCGCTTAAATCCTCAAGCGGTTTGAGGTCCAGAATGGTTCGGGCGTAGATGGCATAAGGGTCGCGGACCCAGGTTTTTACTCTGGTCACAGAGAGCTGCCGCCCCTTTGGCCACCGTTTCTCGAGCGGCGGGCGAGGATCCGGGCGACGTGCGGCTTTTACCTGATCCGGCGCAGCTTCATCCAATGAACGCGCCCATTTCAGATAAGGATGTTCAGAGGATAACGCTTCATTTGCCCCGTCTCCTAATGCCCCTTTGACAAGGATCTGCAAACGCCAGAGCCAGCGCGACGCGACGCGCGGGCCGTCTTCGCTGCGTTTGGCGCGGGTCAAAAAGACCCGTTTATTGGCCGCAAGTTGCTGAAAATCATGCGCCGAAAGGCCGAGCCGTCGTTCCGGTAATGATAGACCCAGTTTTTGCCGCATACCTCGGGATAGAAACGGTCGATGGGCAGGCCGCGATGGCCAAACCCCTTCATTGAGACCGCCAAGAATGATCGTGTCAGCATTGAGCATTCGAGCTTCAAGAGGTCCGAAAATTTGTAGACGCGGGTGGGTGCCATAACGCGGGCGCACGACCTTGCCACGCATCAAAGTTCCGAATAGGCGCGTAAACTCCGACAATGACATATCGCCCAGGATAGCGCCGTGCGCAATTAAATCTTTGATAAGGCTCGCTGCCTTTTCACCCGCATCTTCGTTCCAAAGACGTTCGGCGCCCGCAATTTCATCCGTGTCAGCTATTGTTTCGGCAGCAGAAGTTATCCGCTGCGCCCAATCATCTGCCGTCGCGATCAAATCCGATTCTAAACGGCTCAAATGAAGGAGGTAGGATTGCAAGGCTTCTTCAGAAGCGGCCTTCTTCCTTTTCTTGACATCCCCGCGAAATTGGACGCGCTCAAGATCCTCCCAATACATTTGGGCCGCGCCCGGGGCTAGGCCAAACTGAGCTAGCGGGTGTTTGAACAATGCGGCCATATGGACCGGGTCATCAGGTTCATTGGCAAGCCGCAATATCAAAGAAAAAAAAGACCCAAGAGAAGTTTCTTCTAGAGGCTCACCTTGAGAATAGTCGACATAGATGTTCCAGCGCCGCAGCCTTGCCTTGACCCGCCGCGCCAATGAAGGGTCCGGCGTTATGAGAGCGGCCGTTTCATTGCCGGTATCGACGGCTTCGCGCATAATCAAAGCAATTGATAATGCCTCTTCGTCATCTGTGCGCGCCTCAATAATAGACAAACCATCTAGGGCTTCTGGGAAGAAGTTTTTGTTTTTTGCGCCGTCAGTTAAATTATTGATACGGTCCGGCCAGCCTGAGGTCGAGTCGGCTGGTACAAGCGCTTCAGAAATTAGCGCTAATCGAGGATTTTCACCGTGTTTTTCCGACCCGATTGTATCGATGTCGTTCCGTTCAAGATTAAACTTATCAAGGAGTTTTTTAAGCGAATATTGAGGATGCTCAGGTGTCGCGCTTACAATTTTGTCGGCAATCATCTCATCCTTGAGGCGGACTTCATTCCACGCCTCTTCTGGCATATTTTTATCAAGCCCCGGAAGGATAATTAACCCGTCATTCATGTTGCGAACGCAGTTCATCAAGCGCGCAGTCGCCGGAAGCGTACCCGTAGAGCCTGCAATAATAACGGGATGTCGCGGTGGACGATCCTCCCAGAGCGACGCCAGCTCATTTAATAAGGCAACGCGTCGCGCCATTGGTTCCATGACGTCCAATTTCTCAAGATGACGCGGCCAATGGAGTTGCAGAATTTCATAAAATTTCGCTGCGTTTTGAAAATGGAGCGCGGCAAATTCACGAATTTCTTCGAGCTCGGAGAGCTTCTCCAATCCGACTTCTTCCATCGCCGCATCATCAAGTATTGCAATCAGCGGCTCTGCTAAAGCTAACATGTCGGAAGGTCCCAGAGGATCTCCGGAAGAGCTATGATATTGTCCGACTAATCGCGCCAATTCGAACCGGCGCTTAGTGGACGCTATAGCAGGCTTAACAAGCCCGCTGAGATAGCCAGGCTCAAAAGGCGGCTCGTCAGGGTCAATATCCGCAAGCGGACGCATGCGTGGCAGGATTTTTGCCCCGGTGCTCCCCACAAGGATATCGCCTAATTCCCGCACTGCACGCCGTGTCGGCAGCAGGATCAGCGCGTCCTGCAATTGGTCGCCAAATTTTCGTTGCAGCTCTTCTGCCAACTCACCGAGAAAATCTACGCCAGCCGGCATCGTGTAGACAGTTTTACTCATATGTCATTGAGCCTAGCTTCGGCCTCGCCGCGAGCCTTTGGGTCACCTACATGCATCCAAAACCCATCGAGAATAAACCCGTAGGCGCGCCCGTTAGCCAGGGACAAATCCCACATTTTATTGCGGGAGAAAGGCTCGATCTTAAAACCGCGGGCGGGCTCCAAGCGCGCGATTTGGACACCCGCATAAACATAGGGCGCACTTTCACCGTCTCGTCGGGCGATCCGGCCATCTTTGCTAAGCGTGAAATCGCCATTTCCGCTATAGCCAAGCGTTTGCTCAATGGGCGCAAGCAATAGCAAATCGTCCATCATTTCTGGATCCCAGAACTTCGTCATTGCCTCGAGAACAGCAGAGTTTTCCTGCCAAATTGCATCAATATTGCAGATGAAAATTGGATCACTGCCCAGCAGAGGAAGAGCTTTGATCAATCCGCCGCCGGTTTCCAACAGCTCCCCGCGTTCATCCGAGATTAAAATCTCTAGGTTCATTTTCCGATTGCCTAGATGTGCTTCCAAATGATCGGCGTGGGCATGAATGTTGACGACAGCTTTTGTGACGCTCGCTTCGGATAGGCGTGCCAGCGTGTGATCGATCAAAGGTCTGCCGCCGACCTCGACCATGGCTTTAGAGCGATCATCGGTCAGCGGTTTCATGCGAGTGCCATGTCCGGCCGCCATAACCATTGCCGATTTAATTTTTGGGGCGCGTTCCAGAACAGAGGGTAAATGTATCTGAATCCACTGCTTTAACTTTGCAAGGGCCGGATGTTCAACGTCCCGAGTAAAATGCGCCATAACTCTCGGGATTAGGTCGCGATAGCTGGCCTTACCATCTCGTTTGGCGAGGCGAACAAATATTCCTAATATTTTTGCATTTCTCTGCGCGCCCATGACCGCATAAGCGGCCTTGAAATCATCGTCATAGTTAAGGCCGGCCGTGTTGCAAAAGCGCTTGATAAGACCCTCATGTAAATTCAGGCTGACGTCACGCCGGGCATCTTCGAGCAGCGAAACGAGATCATAGGCCGGGTGACAAAATAGTCCATCTTGGAAGTCGATTAAACCCACGCGCGCAACGGCCTGACGGCGGGGCAGCCAAAACAGGTTTTCGGCATGATAATCTCTCAGACAAAGCCCCTTGGGATGTTTATCAAGATAGGGCCAAAGCCCGTCCCAGATCGTGACCCATTCTTGATAGGCTTTTTCGTTAAGTTTAATGCCGGCATCCGGCGCGAACCAATCGATAAACAAGTCGACTTCGGCCTGCAGCGCGTGAGCGTCATAGTCTCTTACACGCCAATCTTTTCCTGCTGCATGCATTAACGCCGGGAAGCTAGAACGATAGATAGCGCCAAGCGTATCAATTGCCGCATTGTATAATTTTGACTCAAGCTCTGGATCACGCTCGAGAATTCTTGCGTACAGATCAGAGCCTAAATCTTCGAGGAGCAATAATCCACTTTCCAGATCGATTGCCAATATAGTCGGTGCCGAAAAGCCACGCATTTTAAGTTCTTGCGCAATAGCCGCGAACGCTTCCGGATTCGGTCCGGCCAGACGGGCCAGCGCATTATAGCCTATCATTTTACGATCTTCCGGCGTCGCACCTTCTGGCTCCGACGGGGCCTCTTCACCTTTGGGGGCGTTCATCAGCACGGCTTTTTTGCCGTCTAAATTAAGCCGTTCATAGGTGCGCGTTGACGCGTCCCCGGGCACCGTTTCTCGAATAGCTTCTGACCAACCGGCATTTGCTAAGAATTTCTCGATCAAACCGGTACGATCAGACATTTTCTAGCCTCAATTCCCATCGTTCATCGCCTGTCAGCTTTACAAGCCTACCCTCGTCTTCGAAAGCAATATTGAGAGTCAACGCGGTCTCGGGGAGCAATGAACCGGCGCGGTCGGGCCATTCGATTAGACACAGCGCTTCATCAATGACATCGATCAAACCCAGCTCATGCACCTCTTCTGGACGCTCAAGCCGGTAAAGGTCGCAATGCCAAATTTCAAATTCTGGACCGTCATAAGTCTGGATCAGCGTATAAGTTGGTGACGGGACCTCAATATTCCCGCAAAGCTCCCGAATAATTCCACGCGCCAGGGTGGTTTTTCCCGCCCCCAGATCTCCGGTCAAAGCAACTGTGTCGCCGGCTCTGAACAACCGTGCAAGACTTACCCCGAAGGCAAGCATATCGGCTTCATTATCAATGCGACGATTCATCTGCATATGCATGGTCATAAATACTTGAAATCTGAATGCAATTACTTAGGTAAGAGACAGAGTTTTATTGGGAGTTTTCATGCCAAAAGTCATCTATATCGACCATGAAGGTACGAGCCGCGAAGTTGAGGCTAAGATTGGCACAACAATCATGGAAGCTGCGGTCCAAAATATGGTTCCCGGTATTGATGCTGATTGCGGCGGCGCCTGCGCTTGCGCGACCTGTCATGTCTATGTGGCTGACGGTTGGATGGACAAATTAAAAGCCCGAGACGATATGGAAGAAAGCATGCTTGATTTTGCCGAAGATGTTCAGGAAAATTCCCGTCTTTCCTGCCAAATTCAGCTTTCTGACGAGCTTGACGGCATAACCGTTTCGACCCCGGAGGTCCAGTAGTCCTCTTGCCGAGAAATTGTTCAAAGTCGGAATGCGTAAAAGCTATTCGGCGACCTTGAATTCGAATTCTGGATGCGCGGCATCTATGGCAGCCTCTTTGGGCATATAAAATGTCACATAGGTTCCTTGTCCCTCTTCGGACTCTAGCTCAACCCAGCCGCCATGCCGTTCGACAAATCTCTGTACGAGAGCGAGCCCCAGACCTGCGCCGCCGCGGCTTGATTTAAAACTCTCAAAGACTTGCGGCTGACGATCAGATGGAATGCCGACACCGTCATCCCGAACCCAAATCTGAACGCCGCCATTGTGCGATGGTTTTGCCCCGAGGATTATATTCCCGCCCGGTTTGGTAAACCGCAACGCATTAGACAGAAGATTGTAAATAACCTGCTTCAAACGCCGCCCGTCCGCCCGTATTACCCCGACATCTTCCGGGCATTCTAACGTCAAATTCTTCCGCGTATCTTCCGCCTTGGTCGCGACATAGTCTAGCGCTTGATCGAGCAGTTCAAAGATATCAACGTCACCAAGTTCAAGATCCAGAACATTCGCTTCAATCGCGGCAATATCTAAGATATCATCAATCGTCTTCTTGAGATCTTCAGACGCGGTCTGAATGGCAAAAACATATTCGCTTTGTTTATCGGACAATTCACCCGCGAGGTTATTTTGTAGAAAGTCCGCATAACCTGAAATAGTCGTGAGCGGTGTCCTGAGCTGGTAGCTTACATGTCCAACAAATTCTGATTTTAAGCGGTCGGCCGCCTCCAAGGCTTCCGCGCGTTCAATCAGGGCTGCCTCAGCTTTTCGCGCACTCGTGACATCCTGCCATGCCATCAACGTCGCGCCGTCGGGTAGAGGGCGTGAAAGCCATGTCAATATTTTATCATCTGATCGTTTAATCTCGCCGTCCACATGCAATCTGACATCAGGATTGGGATCTGTCGCGCGAGCTTTTAAATCGTTCCAGAAAATTTTGTCGTGATAAAGGGGAAGACATTTATCAGCGATATCCGCAAATCCTATGCCTTGTTCCAACTGTGATTCTTCTATTTCCCACAATTTTGCAAAGGCCTTATTTGAAAGCTTCATGCGTCCATCAGGCCCGAATACCGCTATCCCTTCGGACAGCTTATCGAGTGTCGCCGCCTGAACATTGATCAATGTGTTAAACTGGCTTTGAAGTGTGACCGTGTTTGTTATATCGGACAGAAGCAATGAAATTCCGCCGCGCGGGTCGCGCATTCGCGCAAGGCGAAGGGTTTTGCCTTCAGGCAGGCTCCAAATTTCATCGGGCACCTCCGCTGGCCAATCGGTATAAAGTGCCAATTCGGACGCCTTCCAAGCTTTATAGTCTGACTGTAATGGTAAGAGCTGTCTCTCGCGCATCAGGTCAAGCCACTCCGAATGGGATGGGCGCGTCGTAAACCATCCGGGTTCCAGACTAAATAAATCAGCAAAAGCCGTATTGTGAAAAGACATGCGTTGATCAGCGCCAAAGATTACAATTGCTTCGTCCATATTGTTCAGAAGTTCATCATGAGATTGAACATGACGTTTCAACGCGTGGCGCAAATCTTCGGTCTCAGACGCGTCAACCGCCATCCCGACTGCGCCGCCGGAAATGGGGAAAAGGCTGATAAGCATGGATTTCATGTCGCGTCCGATATTGACCCGTCGAATATTTTCGAGCCGTGACTGTGTGTTGAGGACGCCTTGGGCTTCTTCAGCGGCAAGTTTGTCGAGCTGAATTTGGCCGCTCAAAACATCAGCCATATTATCGGCACCTACGGCAGAGATATAAGCCTCGTTGACCCAAACTAGTTTTCCGGCACTGGACATGCGCCAAATCGGAAAAGGTGCGCGGCCCAGCATGTCAATAAATGCCACTGGATCTTCCTGCGTCAGAAGTTTTTGCGTCTCAAATCGGCTGATTGCAGTTCGCTCATCTTCGCCGCGTATGGATGCATCTTCAAGCCACAACACGGCTTGATGCCCGGCGGCGCGGCCATCTGCCTCAATGACATTCCCCTCAGGTAAAACAATTGAAATCGAAAATGGATTCCCGTTTCGGCGCAAAACATCGAGGTGTTTTCGGAGGGTCATTTCGTTCTCGTTTTCCCCGATCGCATCTAGATCAGCAAGCCCGTCCAAAATCCTGAGTGCCAGGTTTTTGGAGCGCCCCGGCTCAGCAAAACGCTGAATACTGGCCAGCGCTGCTGGCGAGCCATAAACTTTGGGTTTACCCCATCCTTGGTCGGTCGCCTTATGCTTCTCATCCCAGATTAAAATCAATCCCGGATAGGCCCCGAAAATAGAGTCCGCCTTGGACATTCGGCGCTCAAGTTCCGCGTAGCGTTCTTTCCAAATGTCTCCGCCGCCACCAAAACGGTTATAAGTTCTAAGGGCGGCATAGATGGCGAACATAGCCACCATCATCACCGTGGCGACAACGATCAGTTCTTGATATTCTGCGAGAGTCGAAATCAAAGTATGACCTTAGTTTGATTCTGCAGACCCTACATGGAAGGACCTGATCAGAAAACCACAATTTTTGGCACTTACGCGCCTAAACTAACACCGCCCAATCGGAATCTTAGCAGAACCCGGCAATCTGACATAGGGCCAGATTTCGGCGGTTCAAATTGCCACTCGCGAACCGCTTGTTTTGCTGCGCCGTCAAATGTCCCCGCCGGTACAGACCGTTCAATTGTGACGTTTTCGGTTTCGCCCGCCTGTGTAACATCGAGCCGAACAATTACCCAGCCTTGTCGACCCGCATTAAAAGCAGTTCGGGGATAATCCGGCAAATAAAATTTTCGGGCCGCGAGTTGCTCGCCGCCAAGACAATCGTCCGGATTGGAGTACCCTTTTACCCATGGATCGGGCGGGTACTCACTTTTGGGCTTAAAATATGGTGCGGTCGAGCAAGACCACATTAAGCCGCTCGCGAATAGGCCGAATATAGCCAAATAAAAACGCATTAATCCTCCTCGCCAAACCGGTTTTTGACGAGCGTAATGAGACTGGAGACAGCCTTCTTGGCATCCTTGCCCCGAGCTGAAATCGTAATATCTTCGCCGCAAGCGGACCCCAGAAGCAGTAATTCCATGACGGAATCAGCGACCACGGTTTCCGCGCAGACGCTATTGTGGCTTTTAACCTCGATTTGAGATTCGAATTCCAAAGCCCGCGCAACGAATTTGTGCGAGGCACGGGCATGAAGACCACGTTTATTGGTTAACTGAACTGTTGCGCTGGCGTAAGTTTGCATGAATTAAGTTTGGCCTGCCAAGATTTCAGATGCAATAGCGATATACCGCTGTCCTGCATCACGGCCGGTTTTCGCGGCCTCAGCTAATGTCATGTTTCGCCGCGCTTCTGCCAACTTGATTAACATGGGAAGATTGACACCCGCAATCACTTCGACCTTTTTGTCATCCAAAAGAGAAATAGCCAAATTTGACGGCGTTCCGCCAAACATGTCCGTTAAAATAATCACGCCCTCCTTGGCATTCGCCTTCGCGACAGCCTTGCGAATATCATCACGGCGCCTTTCCATATTATCATCAGGGCCAATGCAAACGGTCTCAACATTTTCCTGCGGGCCAACCACATGTTCAGTGGCTTTGCGAAGTTCAATAGCAAGTTTGCCGTGCGTGACTATGACCATTCCTATCATGAAAAAACTAAAAACTATTTTTTTTGGATAGGCAATCGACTTTGACGCAAAAAATACCCCTTTACGCCACAATCAGGCTTGGCGTGGTAAATTTATCACAAATCTCGCGCCGCCGGTCCGGCTTTCTGGATTTCTGTTTTCGGCAAAAATATATCCTTTGTGGGCGGTTACAATCTGACGGCATATAGCCAGACCTAGGCCGGAATGAGATCCAAATTGCGCGCCTTTGGGTCGCTCTGTATAAAATCGATCAAAGATAGTCTCGAGGTTGTCAGGCGGTATTCCGGGACCTTCATCCTCCACATTTATGACGGCGCGGGCTGCATTATTCTCCGTTCTTGCCGCCAAGGATATTTTCACAGTTCCGTTTTCCGGCGAAAACGTCATAGCATTGTCTACCAAATTGCGGATCACTTGCGCAAAAGGCGTCTCAAATCCCCGTATGAAAACCGCCTCGACTTTGATGGTATCCACAGGGATAAACTCAACATTTGGATCGCCGTCTTTTCGGGTTTCCTGATAAAATTCGACTACATTGTTAAGGAGCTCTGAGAGATTTATTGGCTCTGCTTTTTCTCGGGCTAGATTGGCATCGACTTTGGATGCCTTGGAAATATCCGTAATAAGCCGGTCCATCCGGCCCACATCATCTTGGATAATATGAATGAGTTTTTCGCGCTGCTCATCCGATTTGGCATGCCGCAATGTATCCGATGCGCTGCGTAGAGAGGTCAGAGGGTTCTTGATCTCATGAGCGACATCGGCCGCAAAATTGGCGATATCGTCAATCCTGGAATATAGGCCGCGCGTCATTTCCCCCAACATTAGGGATAGGTCGCCTATTTCATCTTTTCGGTAAGAGAAATCGGGGATCTGGTCGACTTTCTTATTGGTCCGGGCGACCACTTGAGCGGCGCGCGATAGATCACGGAGCGGAAAAACAATCGACATTGTCAAAGCAATCGAGGAAATGAGCGACGCGAAAATAGCCCATCCTATAAACGGCAATAACGATAAACGTTCTTGATCGATAATATCTTCAACATCGTAAGATTCCAGCGTCACGACCCCTAAAATCTCCTGTACCCTTTTGACAGGCGTGCTGACCGTAACAATATGACGATCTTCTGAATCATATTTCTCTTCACTCACAGTTTCGCCCAGCAAGGCCCGCCGCAGCTCTGCTTGTAGATCCCGCCGATTATTGTCGCGCGCCCGTTTTCGCCACGGTAAACTTTTCAGAAAATTCCGCATCGAAAATTTCGCGTCGGCTGATTTAATAATCTTTTGCGCCCCGGTATCGAGCGGCGGCAATTCTCCGACCGAAATATCAGCCCCGATTTGTTCACTATCAACGAGCAGGTTTTGACCCGTATCATGTAGGCGTAGCCGCCACTCTGGCGGAAGGTCCAAACGTCCAATTATTATTCTGGCTTTGTCGATATCAAGCTGAGCGTCAGCGCCGAAACCAGTCGCTGTATCGCCCATGATAGACGTCACGAGTAAGGCTTGAGATTTAAGGTTCTCGATTCGCGCTTCAATCAATCCTTTGGAATATTGATTGAGCGTCAATGACCCAACCATCAATATCACCAGCCCGAACAAATGGGATAGGAAAATCACTCGGGTCAGCCGGGAAAATAATATAGATCTTTCTTGAACCGGATGCTGCTGTCGGCGCACTTTTGATCGCGAACGACGCTCGTCGCCGGTACGCCGATCAGGCTTCGCGATATTTGTATCCGACTCCATAGAGCGTTTCGATACCATCAAATTCTTTATCCGTCTTGCGGAACTTTTTGCGCAGTCGCTTTATGTGGCTATCTATCGTCCGATCATCAACATAAATCTGATCATCATAAGCCGCGTCCATGAGCTGGTCTCGCGACTTCACAAAACCCGGTCGCCGTGCAAGCGCTTCGAGGATCAAAAACTCGGTGACTGTAAGCCGGATTGGCTGCCCGTCCCAAGAACAAGCATGCCGATTGGGATCCAATGTCAATTTTCCGCGTTTCATGATCTTCTGATCGTCCTCATCAGGTACCGGAAGCTCGATGTTAGTTAGCGAGGCGCGGCGAAGGACGGCTTTGATCCGTTCCCCAAGTAATCGCTGAGAAAACGGTTTCTTTATATAATCATCAGCGCCCATATTGAGGCCGATCGCCTCATCAAATTCATCATCTTTTGACGTCAGGAAGATAACCGGAAGATTTGAAGATTGGCGCAATCGACGCAAGAGCTCGAGCCCATCCATCCGCGGCATCTTAATATCAAATACGGCGAGATCCGGCGGTTCATTATTTAAAACTTCCAAAGCTGAAACACCATCGTGGAAGCAACGGACATCATATCCCTCATTTTCCAAAAACATGGAAACTGATGTCAAAATGTTTTCATCGTCATCGACGAGATATATCTTTCGCATGTGATCTCTCCAAATCGTGAGTCAATTGTAAGCGACAAAGCTCTTAACTCAAGGCTTACCTGCATTCTGAATATGGCACGCTTATGACGGGGGCTTGCCTAAATTTGCCTTAATTCGTATGGGCTTTAACATGCAATATGACACAATCATTATAGGCGGCGGACATAATGGCCTGACCTGCGCCTTCTATTTAGCCCGCAAAGGCAAAAAAGTCTTAATATTGGAGCGCCATCACGAGGTTGGCGGCGCCGCTTTTACCGAAGAGTTTCATCCGGGTTTTCGTAATTCAGTGGCCGCCTATACGGTTTCTCTTTTGCAGCCGAAAGTCATTGATGACATGAAACTTTATGAGCATGGGCTTGAAGTTGTTTTGCGTAAGGTCGACAATTTCCTGCCCTATGACGGGGGTTATTTACTAGCCGGGCCTAAAGGCCTTACGGCGAAAGAAATTTCGCGCCATTCCAAGAAAGACGCCGAAAATTTTCCACTATATGAAGCTCGTCTTGATAAAGTCGTCACGGTTCTCAAAAAATTCCTCCTTACGGCCCCTCCTAATGCTGGCGGCGGTTTTTCTGATCTTATGGCAGCCCTTAAGGCAGGCCGGATCGCGCAAAAAGCGGGACTGGAGACCCAGCGGGACTTACTGGATTTCTTTACTAAGTCTGCCGGCGAAATTCTTGATCGTTACTTTGAAAATGAAGCGGTGAAAGCCCTTTTCGGCTTTGATGCTGTGGTCGGGCATTTTGCCTCTCCCTATGAACCCGGAAGCGCCTATGTCCTTTTGCATCATGTCTTTGGCGAAGCGCGCGGCGTTCCCGGGGCTTGGGGCCACGCTATTGGCGGTATGGGCGCTATAACCCAAGCGATGAAAAGCGCCTGTCTCGCTGCTGGTGTTGAAATCCGCACGGATAGCCCTGTCTCAAAGATCAAAACAGAAAACGGGCGTGCCAGCGCCGTCATCGCAAATGACGAGGTCATTCGTGCCAAACAGATCGCCAGCTCAGTCCATCCTAAAATATTGTATGAACGTCTGCTTGATCCGGCTGATCTCCCCGAGGATTTTCGTTGGCGCATGAGCGGCTATAAATCCCAATCCGGCACATTTCGCATGAACGTTGCTTTGTCGGAGCTCCCGAAGTTCAACAATGCGCCGAAGGGCGAGGATTTTTTGACATCGGGCATCATTATCGCGCCATCACTGGACTATATGGATCAGGCTTGGATATCGGCGCACTCTAAAGGTTGGTCAGATAAGCCCATAATTGAAATGCTGATCCCGTCAACGCTGGACGATAGTTTGGCACCAAAGGGACAGCATGTGGCAAGCCTGTTTTGTCAACAATTCAAGTTTGATCTTGGCAAGGATAGAAGCTGGGACGATGTCCGCAACGACGTAGCCAATCATATAATCAAAACGGTTGAGCGTTACGCCCCCGGATTCGAAAAATCTGTGATCGCGCGGCAAATTAATTCCCCGCTGGATATTGAACGGCGCTTTGGCCTCATCGGCGGAGATATTTTCCAAGGCGCCATGAGCCTTGATCAGCTGTTCTCAGCCCGGCCGGTCCTCGGTTTCGGGGCATATAAAAGCCCGATTAAAGGTCTCTTTATGTGCGGCTCCGGTACCCATCCCGGCGGCGGCGTCACCGGCGCGCCCGGGCACAATGCCGCTCATGTGATGTTTAAGCGCAATTAAATAAGAGAGCCGAATTGCTCGATCTAGATATTGCCGGCAACCTGCCTTGCATTTTTGCATATTGTTATCGGTCGATAGATGGACTAACTGCCAAACACAATGGAAATAGAACTCTTCATATCGGCTTTTACGATTCTCTTTGTGATTATCGATCCTCCCGGCTGCGCGCCGATTTTTGCGACTCTGACCCAAGGCACTAGCCGTAAACACCAAAACATCATGGCGTTCAAGTCGGTATTTGTCGCCGCTATTATTCTGTTTGGATTTGCCTATGCCGGTGAATTTATTTTTGCCAAACTTGGGATTAGCCTCGATGCTTTGCGTATAGCAGGCGGAATTATGCTGTTCATAATTGGCCTCAATATGGTTTTTGAAAAGCGCACCGAATCCCGAGAAGATCGAGCCGAAGAAGCGCTGGAAGAGGCCGAAAATCCAGAAGATATTTCGGTTTTCCCGATGGGTATACCTATGATTGCGGGCCCCGGCACGATGGCATCGTTGTTGATCCTCATGTCGCAAGCCAGTAACAAAGCGCAAGAAGCATCAATCTTGCTGGCTTTGCTTGCTGTATTGGTTATCACCTATATTTCGTTCCTGATCGCCGGTCCGCTGTTTAAATTGTTAGGTAAAAGCTTTACGGAAGTTCTGACCCGCATATTAGGCGTATTGCTCGCGACACTGGCCGCGCAATTTGTGCTCGACGGCATTCAAGGTACATTATTTTAAGCTAGTCCTCAGTATCTTCCGGCATCGGCGGCGGTGGTAAGACATCGCCAATTTTTCGATCGTCTGCAGTGCCGGTTTCTTCATCATCTCCGCCAAGATCAATCACATTGTTTCCGTTTTTATTACTTCGGGAACTATTGTAGGTTCGAGCTTCGACACTATCATCATTGTCAACGTCTACGTCATCAACACCGCCGCCAGAATAGGAAATGCCGTCAGCTTTGTTGCTGCGCGATGAATTATAGTCCGTCGCTGGCCCGTCGTCATCGTCATCATCATCGTCATCATCATCGTCGTAATCATTGTCATCATTGCCATCCGGCGCTGTGACCGCCATGTCTATTCGGTTCACTCGAATTTCAAAGTCTGAACTGCTGGCTTTGGTCGCCGGCTCAGTTACATTTGAATCGCTTTGTTTCGTGCTATCCTGCGCGTAGGCTGAACCCGCCGCGAAAATTAAAGCTAATGCTGTACCTGTGAAAAGACGTTTCATAATGTTCTCCCTCTTTGATTTTGCAAAGATTATAGGCATGGATATGTACCAATGCAAAACGCTTTGTTCAGGAGATATTCAGTTAAAATTAGAGCAATTGCATCAGATTTTGCGCGATAGTTGTGAAGAAATTGGCTTCGGCGGTATCGTCTATGGCAATTGGCTTCCCGGCATCGCTACGTTTTCGGATCTCCATGTGCAGCGGGGCTTGCCCCAATAGCGGCACGCCCAATTTGCTGGCCTCGTCTTTAACGCCGCCACTTCCAAAAATATCATGTGAACCGCCGCAATCCGGACAGATAAATACACTCATATTCTCGATCAATCCCAAGACAGGAATATCGACTTTACCAAACATAGCCACACCTTTGAGGGCGTCAAGCAGCGCCAGGTCCTGCGGCGTCGAGACAATCAAAGCGCCGCGCGGTTTAATATCTTGCGCTAGGCCGAGTTGCGGATCGCCGGTCCCCGGAGGCATGTCGATAATCAGCATATCAAGCTCGCCCCAATCAACGTCCCAAAGCATACGCGAAATTGCGCCCTGCACCATCGGGCCGCGCCATACGATCGGTCCGTCTCCGTCGGTTAAAAATCCAATAGACATGGTTTTGACGCCGTAGGCTTCAAATGGTGTAATTAGTCGGCGGCCTTCCTTCTCAGTCGTCACCGCGCGCGATCCTGACAAACCCATTAACATTGGAACTGACGGCCCATGAACATCAGCGTCCAGCAACCCGATTTTCTTACCTTGTTTGGCAAGCGCGACAGCTAAATTGACGGCAACGGTTGATTTCCCAACGCCTCCCTTGGCGCTTGAAACCGCGATGACATGATCAACCAATGCGTCGCCTTGATATCCTTCAGGGCGGCGGGCTTGGTGCGGATTGGCGCTGCGTTTGGGTTTCGGCGCTACCTCTGGCGCGGCCTTGTGAGCCGTCAGCATTACTGTCACGCGATCAACGCCATCCAGAGATTTCAGCGTTGCTTCGGCGCGCTTTCGGACCGCCTCGAACTTATCTGCCTCTGTCGGCCTAATTTGCAAGATAACCCTTAAATATCCATCCTCATACGCCAAGTCACCAAGCCGACCGGCAGCCACAATATCGCGCTTCCCGTCGAGGTCCTGTATTTGTGCCAAAGCTTTGAGTGCTGCTGTCTCGGAATAGGTCATTTTACTCGCAAGCTGGTTTAATTGACCCATCTGGCTCCAATATTAGCGAAGAATGAGTGTCATGACTGAGTAAATATCGATTGCCGGGCAAAATGGAAACCTCAAAATCCGCATGTGGCAAAAATCGTTGAAATTCTGAGGTAATGTCCTCGGCCGTTTGCCGGGCGGTCGAAAGGCGCCCATATTGTGAGCCGCTGTCGCGACTGATAACCCAAAAATCACGCATATATTGCCCCGGATCAGGTAAGGTGATCGGACCGATAAAAATTACTCCAGCATGATCCAGCGAATTAACCGGATCACCGAGACCCGTAATATTATCGAAAAACCACAGGCCACCTTGATGGGTTGGTCCGTCAAACCCGACAAACCATCCGGCCGGAGTTGGATAGGTCGATGAGATATATCGCCGCTTGATGATGCTTTGGGAAACCTCTTCTTCCAGTGTAAAATATGGAAGCTGGGCGACATAATCGGTCAGCTTTGACCCTTTGACTTTGCAGAGTTTATTTTTGTCCCGGATAGCGGTTCTAATTTCGCGGCTGGTTTTTTTATATATTGCTGGATTTGATAAATCCGGCTGACCAGAAATGGAGCGATTGGCCAATCGCGCCAAAATCTGCAATTCGTTCGACCAATGGTGTGTCAGCGGTTCAATCGCGGGCAAATAGTCCTCACTCGGATTCTGGATTGCGCTTTGAAGGGCATGGGTCAATAGGGGCAAATTTTCTGTTTCGGCAAACGCGTCGATCAGGATAGATTTCTGACTATCCAGAGATTTTATTTGGCGGAAAAACCGGTCGTAAGTCCTTGGGTCTGACTGCCTATAATGTTTGAGTTGTTCCCATATTCGCTTTGCCCAAATTTCAGGCGCGCTGGGAAATGCCCGAATAAAGTTTTGCTCATATGGGCTGATATTATGTTGTTTAGCGAAAATCGCGATCTCGAAAGCAGATTTGGTATATTCATTGTCATCAAGGCTGGGAAGCTTGTCTCCTGTAGCAGGCCAGCCGAGTATGGCGTCTAATCCCGCAACCCGCCCCATCGAGCTCATTTCGGGATCCTCGGCGAGCTCTTTGGCGAATTGCAAATAAAATCCATCTTTTCGGTTGGGGTGACGGCGACGCAACAATTCAGCGATTGCAAAAGAAGTTCCGGACTGATCCGTTTCTAGGTTCGAAAAGGTCGCCAGCAAGGTTTCAAATGCCATTTCCGGATCGCGTTCATACAGCGCTTCATAAGCGGCAATAAGACTCGGAGCATCTTCACTCTCCAATATTCTCTTTAATATCGGAACGGTTTGCTCGTCGGGGTAAGCTGCCAGCATCTGTATGAGCTCGCGGGTTGGAGCTTCCATTACAGCTCTGGCGATGGGGCCGTATTCGAAAGGTTTCAGCGGATAAATTTTACCACTCGCGCGCATGCGAAACAGAACATCGCGGGCGACAAAACGGATTTTGTCATCATCTGATAATAACGAGCTGATCATCATGCTTTGCACGTCACGCGTCCCGATTTTGACGAGCAAGTGAGCCAATTTCTCGACATTAGATCCTGGCCAGGTTTTTATAATGTCTTCGACTTCGGCTTTGGAAAAAGGAAACCGGCCTTTAACCAATATATCGATTGCCCGGCCCGCGATCTTTGGGTCTTTATCGCCGGTCAACATAATGAGATATTCTTTGCCCTCGGCCCCGAACCCCAGAAGTTCCTGGGTGAGAATATCATAATCAAACTCGTGAGGACCGTGATTTTCCATGATCCATACACAGTGATCGGCTGAGTCGCAGACGGGCTCAGCGGCATATGCGCTGCCAGCGAAAGCCGTCAATAACAGCCCGGCTATAACCCGTTTTCCCATGCCGCCGCTCATATTCAACTTATCGGGTGAATACCAGCGCAAATGCAGCCTCTTGACAGTTATCGCGCCAAAGCTATCCCAAGATCATGATCTATTTATCGCTAGGAGTTTTGGCTGGATTACTTCTGATCCTGTCCATCATTGATCTCAAGACGTTTCGTTTGCCCAATCTGTTGACGATTTTACTTACTGTAACGGGATTGCTGCAGGCACATTTCATCTTGGATCAGCTGAAGGAATCAATTCTGGGTGCGGCGATCGGATTTACGATATTTGTCGCGATTGAAATTTTGTTTAAAAAAATACGAGGTAAAGATGGTCTTGGGCGGGGCGATGCCAAACTTTTGGCAGGCGGCGGTGCCTGGTGCGGATTATATGGTCTGCCATTTATTGTTTTGATTGCCAGCGGCATGGGATTGATCGGCGCCCTCTTCCCATCAATTCGCGAAAATGAACGCATTCCGTTTGGGCCTTTTCTGGCACTTGGAATATTGATCGTTTGGATAGCCCTTAACGCGACCCAGCTTGGCATCCCGCTGCGCCAATAACCGGCATTATTTTCTCCCAGCCGTCAGCATCGGCGCTTGTGATGCGCCCTGCCTTGTAGCGCGTCCCCCGGTCAATTTCTTGAGGATCACCCAATACAAGTTTAAGAACGCCGCCATTTGGCAATTCGAAGTTCTGCCCCGGGGCTTGCCCATAGGTCACAAACCCATCAGTACCCGTTCGCCTAACTTTGACCTCGCCCGTTTCGGTCCACCAACTTGCCTCGCTATTGCTGGCCTGACTAAACAGAATAAATCGCCGTTCATCATCCGCCGTAAATACGAAAAGTCCGCATTCACCCGGCGACAATTCGCGGGCCGCCAAACGGTCTGTTTGATTTTGAACTTGGCTAGATGTCTTGCTTGTTTCGCCAATAGTCGTGCAGGCGGAAAGCATTAGAAGTAAACTTGGCAGGGCCAAATATTTCATCATAATTAGCTCGCTCCGCCGGTTGGCCGGAACGTGAGCGTTGCGCTTACAGTTCCGTCTTTCTTGCGGCTAAGCTGAACGGCCGAAACTATGGCCGCGTGATCGCCGGTAATGTCTGAGATAAATCCAAATACCTGTTTGGAACTGGCTTGGTCGAACCAGATCTTAAAAGCGCCGCCTGTCTCCGGCTGTATACGGGATAACTCCAATTTGCGTTTGTCAACGCCTTGAATGACCGCATTACGGGTTAACGGTTTGGTTCCGATGTTCGTTGCCGACTTGCCCGATAAACCTGCAATATTGGCTCGTAGATTTTCATAGTCCTGCAGCGCCGAGACTTGCGCCACTGCGCCGCTTGCTTTGGCTTTCATAACAGGTCTAATCGCAAAGAAAAATAAAGCCGCAACCAGAATGAGCGTACCGGCAGAAACCAGTAAAAGCCTTTCGCGCGGGACCAAATTATTCCAATAATTCATGAACCGCCCCGCATTTTAAAGGTCCCCTCGCCAATTAAAACGCCATTTTGCTCCCGGACAGAACCGGATTCAAACTGGCCGGCAGAGGACGCAAAAACCTGCTCAAGCTGGGTTGCGGCGTCAAAGCTGGGATAGACCAGTTTCAAGGTTAATTGACCCCGGTTCTCATTATAACGTAGTGTATCGACCAGCACCCCATCTATCCGTTTGAGACCATTAAAAAATGAAGCGCTGAGACTCTTAAAATCTGTCTGCGGAGCGGTGCCATTTCGGTTCAGCCGATTGATCGCGATGGTCAAATTTGGCGGTGCCGGCTTACCCGTAACCTCGGAATAAAGTTGCTCGGATTCTGCTTTAAGGTTAGCCGCTTGTTGATGCATTGCCCGCGCTTCTGCCCCTTGCCAGAATAACCAAGCAATCCCCAGAATGGCAAGTGATGCGGCAACCGGGATCAAGCTGCGCCAGCTTACAAAACTGGTTTGCCGCCGAACGAAGTCGCCATGCGCGTAATTTATAGCATTTTCAAAATTCATCTGCGCCATATGGGACAGCGGATTGTCGCCCTCATGATCGGCATCCATAGAATAACCCATGGGTCCGGGATGAATGGTGCGGCCCCAGACTGCTAAAGTTCCGGCATCAAAGTCAAAGGCTTCATATTCTGCCATGACCTTCACGGGCGCGATTTTATATTGGTCCAGTCTATCGAGAAGCGCTTTCATTTGATTGCGGCTGATAACGCCAACCCGTTGGTCATCACTTTTGCCCAAAACAATATGCTGCTCATCCAGCGGCGCGGCGAGTTTTTCCTCTATTGCAAATCCGGCGGCCGAAAGGCGCTCAGACGATTTCATATCCGGCAGACTGTGGGGGAAAATTCTAAACCAAGTGCCCGGCGCCACGATGATTGTTCCGCCTACACCCTTTGGTCCGAGCGCGGCGCGTTCCTGATCGTCGGCAGCCCAGCCTTGATCGGCGGCTGAGCGGTAATAGGCCCATGCATCGTCAAGGTCTTCAGGAAGCCATATGATCAGCGGATCACTCATTAATTTGCTTTTCCTCGGGTTTATCCAGCGGTATTGGACGGCGTCCTTCCGTCCCGTAGTGGCGATATGTGCGGGTGAGAGCATCACTGTCAATCTTAAACTCTAGCAAAACAGTCCGGCGCGCTTCCTGAAATTCTATATCGACTTCGATCCAAAGATATCTTGGAGCATAGACAAAGTTTTGGGCGTTCACTTTCTCGGCCTCAATTTCCGCATCAATAAGCTCCTGAACAATATCTTGATAGCCGCTTCCGGGACGGTTTTTCAAAATTTGCGACGCCAAGGAATCTTCATCATCCCCGAGTAAGACAGACAATAAAACCAAATGCTGCGGCCCGAGCGTATTGATGTTAATTTGGCCTCCGCGTTCTGGGTCACCAGCGCAAATGAAGGGCGCGATCATGTTTAGCAATTCTTCGCTCATTCCCTGAACGGCTCTAAGCTCTGACACTGCGCTGAAAAACGTATTGGGCGTACGGTAGGCAGGATTAAGACCCAGATAGGAGTAATCCTCAGCCCCGCCATTTGAAATTTGTTGATCACCATCCTGCCAATCGACAATTGCGGCCGTCAGGTTCGCGGCATCAATTTCGCCCATACCCGTTTCTTCGAGTAGTCTTTGAAATGCATCCGTGAAAGTGGTCGGGCGCTCTTCTTGTCCGCGGCCATCACTCGGCGGTGGCTGTAGGGCGCTGAGCGGCAAACATTGCGTGCCATCACTGATGACCAAGGTCATGAGCCCGCCCTCAATTGGCAGCTCGGCAAAAAGCGGCCGTGCTAGGGCGGCATTTTGCTGTTCCGGAGACAGGTTCAGAAAATTCTTTTCGACATAACTCTCTGCAAAGCTCTCTCCGGCCTGCACATACCAATCGGTTTGGGCGTGGGTTTGAATGTTTTTGGATCGTAAAATGGCGACCCGAACATCATCCATCATCGCGACGGCTAGCGCCGACATCATGCTCATAATGAGTAGTGTTGTTAAAAGGATTGCGCCTTTGTCTTTATCGCTTTGCCGGGTCATGGACTAAGCTCGAATTTCTGCTCAAGCTCAATACCGCCCGGATAGACTAATGTTAAAACCATCATGTTGACCGGAAGAACTTTTTCCTCTCCGGGCACGTAGAGCTGGCTAAAGCTTAGCGTATCATCTTCAAAACTGACGCGAACATTTTCCAGATTGGTCAGTAATATGCGGTCGCGTAATTTGGTTTGCGGAGCCGGATTGGCGTTGGCGAAACTGCGCCTGATCAATTTATCTTCTTCAAACACATAGGCGACCCTTTCAATCGGGCCGCGTTTTTCAAGCCCGCCCGGGTTTTCCCTCCCGGACCGGGTGAAAGTTAAAATGGTCTCGACGCCGCCGGAAACAATATATTGCTCAGGGTTGCCATAAGGGTCGCGATTTTCGCGCAGAACCAGACTATTAAGATCCGAGCGCATCAGCGCCCGGGCCATTTCAAACTGCGTAATATGGTCGAGCTTGATTGCTACATCTTCTTTTGTTTTCAGCCCGCCTAACATGGCCGTGGTTGCCCCGACCGACAGCAATGAAAAAATCGCCAGCGCGATCAACATTTCGATCAGCGTAAAGCCGGCATCCGAATTATCTTGCTTTTGGACGTTCATTTTTCTTTGCTCCGAAAAGCAATGCGCTCGACAGCGAAATTCTCTTTATCGGCCTCCCTGACCCGCACCATGATACGGAAGAAATTTTCCATCTCGGTAACGGTTATGTCCTGTTCCCATTCGAACCGGCGGCCCATGGCCTGCATTTCGCCGTCATTTTCCCCGAGTTGTAATTCCTTTCGCCGGGCTTCGACTATGACATTGTCGGCGACAACGCCCGCTAACATTCGAACTTCCATCGCTCGGACCGTCCGAACGCTTTGAGCATTCACGCTGATCAGTCCGACGATCGCCACGCTGAAAATCATTAGAGCCGCCAATACTTCAACTAATGTGAAACCCGCATCTCTCATTCAATCGTCTCCCAGGAGACCCGGCCATTTCCATCACTTGAGAAAACGACCATATTTTCATCCCCCTCAAGATAGAGATCAAAATAAGTTGAAAGACCGACAGGTTCAAATACCACTACCGGGATCGGTTCTTTCGGCAATTCGATCTCAACCTCGTCTTTGAAAAACTCGACATTCACATCGTCGGGCCAAACGTCTTCGCTCAACACTTCCCACTCGCCATTCTCAAAAGCATAAAAAAGAAACCCATCTTCTGATATTCCAAATGCTTGGGGCACGCCCGTAATGACGCTGCGCTCTGCTGCCAAGACAAACTCACGGTGCAGTTTTTCGCCCTGATCTTGAACATCATCTATGCGCGCCGGGGCCGCTAATATTACGGCAGCTGAGATTAAGGAAATAATGACCAGAACAGCCATCATCTCAACAAGTGTGAATCCCTCATTTTTGCGATAATCGCGGGGCACAAAACTATTCGTCTTTATCCCAATAGCTGACATCGGCATCCTGATCTTCACCGCCTGGCTGGCCATCGCGGCCATAGGTCATCAACTCGTAAGGATTCTCATCCCCGGGATAGATATAAATGTAGGGGCGTCCCCACGGATCTTTCGGGAGTTTTTGGAGGTAGGGGCCATTATAGCGGCTTCCCAAGTCAAGCCCGGTTGGCAATTCTACCAGTGCTTCCAGTCCATATTCCTCAGGTGGATAATCAAACACGGTACTATTGTAGGATTCGAGCGCCAAATTTATCGAGCGCAAATCTCCTTTTACGCGGGTTTTGACACCTTCTTGACGCATCGGCGCTGTCGCCACGACCGCTATGCCCATCAATAGTCCAATAATGACCAAAACGGCCATCATTTCGACCAGCGTAAATCCTTCATCTTTTGGATTTTTGTCGTTCATTTTTTTCTCCATATTTAAGATCGAGAATTAAAGCGCCACCATTTGCAGCATCGGCATATACATGGCCAGAATAACTAATAATACCACGAAGCTCAGCAGAATAATTATTAAAGGATTGAGAATATTTAGAAATACAGTTGTAACCCGGTTAAAATCGCCTTCGAGATATTCAGCTGATTTCGTGAACATTTTCGCTATATCGCCGCTGGCCTCCCCTCCGGCGACCATTTGGATGACGAGCGGCGGGAATGTCCCGCTTTGCCTAAGGCTCGTGCTAATGGGTGAGCCTTCACGGACTTTAACCGCGGCCTCTGTTACGGCCTTGCGCATTGTCGAATTTCGAAGTGTATGCAGGGCGGTTTCCATCGACGCGAGCGCCGGCGTTCCGCTATCCAGCAAGCCGGCCATGGTCCGGGCAAACCGCGCGGCGTTTATACTGCGAATGAGATTGCCTAGAAACGGAACCTTCAGCAAAAAAGCACTCCAGCGCAGTTGAATCTCCCGGTTCTTCAGCGCTTGGCGCGACGCGAAAACCAACCCGGCAATTCCAATTAGAATAAACACGCCATATTTGATCACGCCATTTGACAGACCGATGACGAATCTGGTGAGTGGCGGTAGGTCCTGATCGAGACTATCAAATTGTTCGACTAACGTCGGGACCAGATAAACCATCAATAAAATGACCACGATAATCGCGACAACAGACAAAATTATGGGATAAGCAACGGCCCCAATAA
Organism: Hellea sp.; assembly: GCA_013002305.1. Lineage (GTDB taxonomy): Bacteria > Pseudomonadota > Alphaproteobacteria > Caulobacterales > Maricaulaceae > JACOMS01. Next base: position 736 of record JABDKG010000084.1, on the reverse strand, counting down.
CTTTATTGCGAACTTCTTGCGCCGCTTCCATATCCATGGCGAGACGATCGAGAACCGCGGCCAGTTGGCCTGACGCTTCGCCGGATGCGACCATGGCCGAATAAAGGTCAGAGAAGGTCCTAGGATGGGCATGCAAGGCATCAGACAGACGTGTACCTTCCATCACACGAGAGCGAACATCCATCAATATGCCGCGCATCGCGGATTTTTCAAATTGAAGCGCGACAACTTTGAGCGCTTCTTCCACTGGGGTCGCCGTCTCGATCAAAATCGCCAATTGGCGCGTCGCTTGAGTGAGGTCTTTGTGAGACACTCTCCCTAATCGCCGGGATTTGGTTTGTTCCTTATTTTTGACTTGCCGTAAATCAACCGGGGTCAAACTACGCGACCTTAGAATATCGCGGGCTTCCCGCGCGGTTGACGCCACCACGCTGCCAGTCAACCGGTTGCCGGATTTATCAAACGCCGCATAATCGTAGGTTTCCACGGCCCGCCCCTAAACCTCGACCTCTGGATCGGCTTTGGCCCGGCATACGCGCAGCACTTCTTCTGCGGATGTCAAGCCGCTCAGCACATGGGATGAGCCGCTTTTGAGCAGGTCGTTGCGAACGCGAAATGCGTGGGCAGACATATCAACTTCGCGGCTTCCGTCATGTATCATACCGCGTAAAATATCATCCATGATCACAACTTCGTAAAGCCCGAGACGTCCAATATAGCCAATCTGGTGACATTC
>JABDKG010000095.1 GCA_013002305.1 Hellea sp. | reverse complement strand
GACGGCGGCGTGGTGCCGCGCGGACAGTTTGCAATCGTTGGCGAGCAGGGTCCCGAGATTATATCGTCCGGCGCTTCGCCGCTACGTGTGACACCTATAAATGACAATATTGCGGCCAGCCATGCCGCCCGGCTCACGGCGGACGGCGGCGCGGGGCGCTCGATGACTTACGCGCCGATCAATAATTTCTATGGCCATACGCAGGACGATTTGCGCCGGTCACTCGATGAACGTGATCGCGGACTGAAAGCAGAAATGCCGGGCCTGATGGATCGCCACAGTTTTAACCGCAAACGCGGCATGGCCTAGGAGCCTATATGACCGAACAGGACTGGATTTGGTGCGCCGCTATCGCATTGATCAATCGTTTAATTTGAAGAATTTTTCAGCGTTTTTATATAATATGGCATCGCGCTGATCTCGCGATAACCAATTAATCGAGTTCAGGCGCTCTAAAATCAACGCTGTGGGAACGCCGTCAGAGCCGAACATTATTCGATCCCCGAAACCTGCGTCGAATAACCGACGCAAGCTGGTATCATAATGCGCGATCGGGAGGGCCCCGTTGGTTATGGAAAGGTCCAGATTTACCTGCGCGTAATCCCTAAGCAGGGCAAGTGTTTCGTCCCAATAAGGGCGATGGTCCGAGCGATTGCCCGCGCCGACATGCTGGATCCAGATCCGAAGACCGGGATATTTGTCCAGAACCGAGCGCAGCAGGGCGGGGTTGCCCATTTCACCATCATAGTCCGGGCAACATCCCGGTTCGCTCCGGATCGAATTTACAGCTTCGGGCGGTGGCCCTCGCTGCGTGTGAACGCCGACTGGCAAATCAAACTCGTGCGCGAGCGCAAAATAAGGATCAAACTTCGGGTCGCTCGCGGCGATACCGTAATAATTGGGCAGAACCTCATGAATCGCCTGTATTTTCCCAGCCTCGATCTGGGCACGCAACCAATTGAGATCAACCCAGCCCGATGTTGATGGAAAACATTTGTAATGAGGCGGGGACACATTTTTGGGGCAGGGAATCATGACGCCCGCTATTAGCGCATCAGGGGCTTCATCGACCCAATTTTCGATATCGTCATAATCGGTGAGCGAAATCACCGAAATCCGAACGCCATGGTCGCCCATATCGGACAATATTTTATGCCTGTCGGCGGTGTCGTCGCTCTCAGGCCAGGACCCATGGCGGTGAACGTCTATAATCCGGGAGTGATCGCGATGCTGTGCAAGATTGGAGCAGCCGATGAGCGCTGACGCGGCCATTAACATTGGAACTGCAGCAAATGATTTCATGGCGCCCTTCTTATTGTGCCAGTTTATCGACGCGGAAAACTTATGTCCAGTCCGCGCTGTCGGCCGCTATAAAAATTGGAAATGTCTATGACTGAACATGACTGGATCTGGTGCGCCAATGAAGTCGCGTTCAAACCCTCTTATTCCGTGCATAAACCGGAGTTTGGTAAACAGGCGCATGAATTCATGTCGCCTTTTTGGATGTTTGAACTGGCTCTGCCGCCCAAAGATATGAACCAGCGCCGCGAGATTGAAAGCTTTCTCGCGCGCACTGAAGGGATAGGCATCGTCAATGTCTATGATCCGCGCCTGCCAGTGCCCGCCTATTATATGAATTTGCACAGTCGCAGCGCCCCTCAAGGGTTGATTCCCCCTCTAACCGTTAAGGCTATGGATCGCGACAGCTCATCGGTCACGATATCGGGGCAGGATGGCGACCTGATCACGACAGGCGACCCGATTGCATTCACCCATGACGGCGTGCGCTACTATTTCAAATCCCATCAAGATCTCTGGCTTGATGGAACTGATCAAACGCTTGAAGTGTTTATCCGGCCGCGCATTTCGGTCACGGGATTGGATATTTTGGCCGAGCGCGAAAAACCGACCTTGCGGTTTCTGATACAGATTAACGAGACCGGCGGACGGACGGGGATTAATCGCATGACCCATTACCGCCTCGCCGGTGTTGAATATTGGGTCCCGGGTTAATTGCATTAATGACGGGTAGCGTAATGGGTCCCGGGTCAATCGCATCGGCGCACGACCCGGGATGACGGGGGGGTATGACGCGCCATCCCGGCCTCCGAGCCTCCGTCATCCCGGCCCCCGAGCCGGAAACCATAGCCTAACCGACGCGAAATATTTTATGCCAGAGGGTGTTGGCTGTCGCATGGATGATATTGCTTGATTGCGGAAATTCTGGTAGACTACGGGGCTCGGGGATATTGCAAATGATGAAATTGTTCATGCACATTCTTGTGGTTGCCGGATTGGCTTTTGTGCTTTGCGGCTGCACAGTATCCGGATCAACAGCTTCGCATGACATGACGGGCAGCGCTTCACAAATGGCGACAACAAATCCTGACGTGCCGCGCCTATTGCAGGGGGCCGTTCCCACGAAACGATATGCTGAACCTATGCGGTTTAATGTTTACCTGCCCCCGTCCTACCAAACGGAAGAAACGCGCCGATATCCGGTTGTCTACTGGCTGCACGGGTCAGGCGGCTTTACAC
>JABDKG010000066.1 GCA_013002305.1 Hellea sp. | reverse complement strand
TTGCTCCGGCTTTTTCTGCATCTCGCCAATTGAGAACGGCTCGATCAACGAGTCCTGAAAATGGGCACACGTCTTTGTCCAGCCCCATAGGACGATAGGTCAATTTGTCGAAAGTTTTTCGATTTTCCGCCGCGCGGCGATGATTTTTGATCACGCGTAACATCGAGGTCTCATTTGCGGCATATCCTGGGAAAGCGCCCATAAATTCGGCGATTTCAGCGGAAGTCTTATAGGCGACGCCTGACATTAAAGCGGTTATTGCTCCGCAAGCGGCCCGGCCCTCTTCACTATCATAGGGAATTCCGCAAGACATCAAAAGCCCGCCAATATTAGCAAACCCAAGCCCCAAGGTTCTGTATTCATATGAAAGGCGCGCAATATCCCGAGATGGAAACTGCGCCATCATGACCGATATTTCGAGCACGATCGTCCAAAGCCTACTGGCGTGCTCAAATGTTTCGAAATCAAATTCGCCTGAAGATGTTTTGAATTTGATCAGGTTAAGCGAGGCGAGATTACAGGCTGTATTGTCCAAAAACATATATTCCGAACAAGGATTGGAGCCGCGAATTTCGCCGCCTGCCGGACAGGTATGCCAGCTATTAATCGTGTCATGGAACTGTACGCCTGGATCGGCGCTCATCCAGGCTGCTCTTGAAATTTTTTCCCATAGCGTTCGCGCGCTGACATTTTCTGCAACGCTTCCATCGACCCTGTTTATCAGGTCCCAATTCTCGTCGCGCTCAACCGCCTTTAGAAATTCATTTGTAACACGGACGGAATTATTTGCATTCTGTCCTGATACAGTTGCGTAAGCTTCGCTATTCCAGTCCGTGGATAGTTCGGTAACTTCTATTCGGCGTACGCCTTGACGTGACAAGGTCAGTGCTCTTTGGATAATGCCGCCCGGTACGCCCTGCCGCCGAGCCGTGCGAATGGCGCGGTTAAGCGCTGTATTTTTGAGCGGGTCGAAACAGTCTCGCGCTGCGCCTTGGCAATTCACTGCCGCATCGATGATATCGTCTAGTCGCTGTTTTAGGACCTTTGTTCCCGCGACAAGCGCTGCGACTTTCAATTCTTCGTCAGTTTTCCAGTCAATAAATCTTTCAATGTCTGGATGGTCGATATCAACGATTACCATTTTCGCGGCGCGCCGCGTAGTACCGCCCGATTTTATGGCGCCAGCCGAGGCATCGCCAACCTTTAAGAAACTCATTAACCCAGAGGATTGCCCGCCGCCTGATAGGGCCTCGCCGCCGCCGCGCAAATTTGAAAAATTCGTCCCAGTCCCGGAACCATATTTAAACAATCTCGCTTCACGGTGCCAAAGGTCCATGATTGATCCGTCACCCAGCAATTGATCGTCAACAGATTGAATGAAGCAAGCGTGCGGCTGAGGGCGTTCGTAAGCGCTGGTCGATTGTTCAACTTCGCCCGTTTCATGATCGACAAAATAGTGACCTTGTGCAGAACCGGTCAGCCCATACGCCCAATTGAGGCCGGTGTTAAACCATTGCGGAGAATTCGGCGCCGCCATTTGGGTAGCCAGCATAAATCGAATTTCATCATAAAAAGCGCGAGCATCTTTTTCTGCATTAAAATAACCGCCAATCCATCCCCAATATGTCCAGCAACCCGCCAGTCGATTAAAGACTTCGCGGGCGTCATTCTCGCCTCGCGTTGATTTCCCAACTGCAACTCGTTTTTGCAGCCACGACGGAATATCATCGTTTGAAACGCGCTTGGTTTTCTCCGGCACACCGGACTTCCGAAAATATTTTCGGGCAAGAATGTCACACGCAACCTGCGAAAACCCTTCCGGCGCTAAAAAGTCACCTGAAGCCGATAGAACAGTCCCGTCCGCTCGCTTGAGTTCGCTTTTAACGGTCTTAAACGAAATATCCGCGTACGGGCCATCGCCTTCGCGAGTAAATTTTCGACCTATCTGCATGAGTCACCTTTCGATTTCAAAGATAGGCTTTTCCCTTATTTGCTGCAAGCTGTTCGGTGCGATTAATTTGCAAGAGAATTCAGCAATCCGTTAACTTGAATTTATCTCGAATCGTATATACGAAATTCATGTTAAGCCTAATTGTCATACCTGGTGCTGTGATTGGCGCTTTGTTTATGGTGGCTGTTTTGGCGCTCAACTCGCGCCCGACAGATACACCCTAAATTAATCGGATCACATCGCCGCCGCGCCCCGGTCATTGGCAAATCACCGCATGAATAGATCATAGCGGATTATGTATCTTCTAATTAATTTTTTCAAACTATCGCAACTGGAAATTTGTTTAATCGTTGTTTCTAATAAGTTTTTTTAATACACTTAGCTTTTAAGCCACTAAAAATCAACTTGGGCGAATATGTCGCTTCACAGGAATTGCTGGCCATATCTATTATTTTAATAAGTTGGCGCTCACGCTTTGCAAAAGTCTGATTTTGACGCGAATTTTCCTATTGGATCGTACCAACCATTGTCAGATAAACTAATTTGAGGCTAATTTCTATGAGTGCACCATCAGCTCGCTGAAACCGTAAATTAATCATTAACACTAAATCTAGAAAACCTAAAAATATGTCGTTTTTTCGGGGCTTCTATATTTTCTATTGAGTATGATCAATTTTGTATCTATCGACCCGTATGACTGACACTTCCTCCTTATTTCGTCCCTTTAGTTGCAAAGGTCTAACCCTTGCAAATCGAATAGTAATGGCCCCTATGACACGGGAGAAATCGCCAGGCGGTATTCCCGGACGAGATGTCGCTGAATATTATGCGCGGCGCGCGGCAGCCGATATCGGATTAATTATTACCGAGGGGACGACAGTCGATAGAGCTGCAGCCTCAAACAGCAACGAAGTACCCAATATCCACAGCGGCGATGCGTTGGAAGGCTGGAGAAAAGTTGTCACAAATGTGCATGTCGAAGGCGGTAAAATCGCGCCGCAGCTCTGGCACCAAGGGATGGCACGCAAACCCGGAACCGGACCTCATCCCGAAGCGCCGAGCGATGGGCCGTCCGGAATAACCCATACCGGCAAGCAAGTTCTTCCAGAGCCAACCGATAGCGATGTAGCAGACATGATTGCTTCATTCGCTCGAGCCGGGAAAAACGCCAAAAACCTTGGCTTTGATGCAATCGAAATTCACGGCGCCCACGGATATCTTGTCGATCAGTTCTTCTGGGAAGGAATGAATATCCGAACCGACAAATATGGCGGCTCAGTTATCAATCGCGCAAGTTTTGGCGCAGATATCGTAAAAGCTATCCGACGCGAAGTCGGTTCAGACATGCCGATTATTCTTAGATTTTCACAGTGGAAACAGCAAAATTATGAAGCCAAATTGGCGCAAACACCGACTGAACTTGAAAAATTCCTGTCCGTATTCGTAGATTCAGGCCTCGATATATTTCACTGCTCAACCCGTCGTTTCTGGGAGCCTGAATTTAAAGGTTCCGATCTTAACCTAGCGGGTTGGACAAAGAAACTGACGGGCCGCCCAACTATTACCGTAGGCTCGGTCGGCCTTTCATCTGATTTCATTGGTAGTCTCGTTCACCAAACAACGTCAGAGAAACAATCTTTGGATAATTTGCTTGAGCGGCTTGAACGCGAAGAATTTGATCTTGTCGGTGTCGGCCGCGCGCTCTTACAAGACCCGAATTGGGCCGTGAAAGTTAAGGATGGTCGCATGGATGAGCTACAGGATTATGATCCCGCCGCAAGGACAACGCTCTATTAGTCGTTGGTTAAAACAATCCTATATCTTGCCTTGCCAGATTTCAGGTGCTCGATCGCAGAATTTATCTCTGTCATCGGGAAAAATTCCACTTGCGGCTCAATCTTATGACGCGCACAAAATTGGAGCATTTTCGCGATCGTAGACGGTGACCCCGTGTCCGATCCAGACACTGACTTTTGTCCCGTTATGATTGAAAATGTCGGTACGGCCATCGGTTCAGTCACGATTCCAACCTGAACCAGACGTCCGCGCGGCGCTAGGGCCGACAGAAAATGATACCAAGGCAAATTGACATTCACAGTTGAAAGCACGAGATCAAATCTTCCTTTCAGAGCCTTGATAGCGTCGTTGTCTTTGGAATTGACGACATGATGCGCTCCCAGCTTTAGTAATTCATCTCGCTTATCCATCGAACTCGTAAAAGCCGTCACCTCACAGCCCCATGCGTTGGCAAATTTTAAGGCAAGATGACCAAGACCTCCAATACCGACCACGGCAATTTTATCCGTCGGCGAAATCTGAAAATCGACAAAAGGCGAAAAAACTGTGATTCCGCCGCAAAAGAGCGGGCCTGCTTTTTGAGGATCCAGACCTTCGGGAAGCGGAATAGTCCACAATGATTGCGCGCGAACTTTATTGGCAAAGCCGCCTTCCCGGCGAATAATTGTCGCGGCCGCGTTTCTGCAATGATGCTGGCTACCCGACACGCATGATCCGCAATTTTGGCAACTTCCCGAAAGCCAACCCACCCCGACGGTTTGACCGATCTCAACATTCGAGACGAGCGGTCCCTTGGCGCTCACCCTGCCAATGATTTCATGCCCTCCAACGATAGGATATTTTGAAGCTCCCCACTCATTATCGATCATCGACACATCGGAGTGACAAAGACCACAAGCAATTACATCAATTTCAACTTGGTCATCTGCCAAAGGTCCAGGATCGTATGAATAAGGTTGAAGCGCTTGACCGGCTTCCATCGCTGCATATCCATGATATTTTGACATCGGGGCTCCTGTATTCTTGCGCTACCGCGCCGAACTAATCGTTTCATCTAATTTCTATTCATTATATAGTAATGGCTTCGCAACCAAAGGAAAACTGATGCGCTATGTTAAAACAATTTCTTTAGCTGCCATCTTAATTGGGGCATGTTCCGTCGTCGTGACCACAGGCGAAGACTCAATTGGATCGACGCAGAAGGCCTCATCTATGACGATGACCAGCGCGGCGCTCGATATGTCATCACCTTTGTCAAGTCTTGCATTTGGATCTTGCCTTAAAGAAAAAGATGATCAATCGATTTGGAACACAATCAGTGCTGAAAACCCTGACGCTTTTGTTTTCCTTGGCGACAATGTGTACGGTGATCTCTACCCGGATGACCCAAGGTTCAATTTGCCTGAAATGCCTGCCATGAAAGCCAGCTACGAAAAGCTTGCCGATAGCCGCGCTTTTGCGAATTTCCGTGCAAAGACTCCCTTATTTGTCGCTTGGGATGATCATGATTACGGAGTCAATGATGGAGGAGCTGAGTACCCTTTTAAAGATCGCGCTAAAGAACTGTTTCTAGATGCGTGGGATATTCCGACTGATGACGCAAGGCGCAAAAGAGCTGGCGTCTATACATCTGAAATGATCGGCCCAGCTGGACAGACAGTACAGCTTATATTGCTCGATACCCGCTATTTTAGAGGACCGTTGACTGAAACTGACGAGAAAAATGCTCCGCTTAAAGAGCGCTATCTCCAAAATTTTGACCCCTCATCAACGATGCTTGGTGATGATCAATGGGCATGGCTTGACGGGGAACTCAAGAAGCCGGCCGACCTTCGTATTCTTGTTTCATCAATTCAGGTTATTGCCGAGGGCCATGGCTGGGAAGCCTGGAGAACTTTACCGTTGCAGCGTCAAAAACTCTACGACTTGCTAAAGGATAACGGGGCCAGCAACACGATCATTATTTCCGGCGATCGGCATTCCGGCGCGTTTTACGAACGCAGCGATGTGACCGGCGCGCGGCTTCTTGAAATGACCACATCGTCGCTCAATGCGCCCGTCAGCGTATGGCGGGCCCGTTCCGGGGAAACCCGCATTGAACCCGGACCCTACCGCGATGGTGACCCGCAAATGGAAGTGAATTACGGCATGATGGATATTGACTGGACCAAACGGCAGGCCAAACTACGTTTGGTTAGTCCGGGCCTTGAGACCCGAACCAAAATTTTCGACTTTTAGTCCTTTAAAATCGCGTCGATCCGGCGCTGGGCGATCGGATGGTAACCCGGACGAGCTTGTTCGTAGACTTTTTCCGCCCAGTCGACCCGATTATTGGCCTTTAACGCACCATATAAGCGGTAGATAAATTTGCCGCGCCCAACATTCATCAAAAATTCTCGTAACGCAGGAACCGCTGGTTTATATCCGACTTGAATGGTCTGCATGTACCACGCAAATGCGATTTCGGCATTGGAATGCCCAGTTAGGCTAAAAGCCTTATCCAAACGCCCAAGTTGTTGAGGTGTCGTATTTAAGGGCAAATTATTGAGAAAATGTAGCCACTCGTGGGTTGTCCAAGCGGATGTATTCATTTGCTCAATCGATATTTTCCCTGAGATCCAATCTGCTGATTGTTTTTCAACTTTGCTGAACGCGTCTGATTTTGGCTTTCTAGCTGTTTCCGGGAGGCCCGGTTCATAGACCCAAGCCTTGATTTCAGCATCCGTCACGGCGTCAGGAAACTGCTTGCGTAAATTCTCACCTAAATAAGTAAGGAAGGCTTCCGTGGTGGCCGTTTTAAATGCGTAATCATCAAAATATTGCTTCAAAAATGGATCAAAATGTTCGCGTCCAAATCGGTCTTCTAAAAAAAACAGAAAGTTGGCGCCTTTAATATAGGCGATACTGGAAAAGGCATCGTCAGGATGTTTCATATTGTCCGGCATTTTGAGGTGGGTAAGAGCCGGGTCTTTCGCTTCAGAAATTCCGCGGATCAAGCCGTCCATATCCAGGGCCTGTTCCATCGTTGCGCGCTCCTTTCCGTAGAGTTCCTCCATGACCCTGTTTTCAACATAGGATGTGAAGCCTTCATTGAGCCAACTGTCTCGCCAATTCGAATTGGTCACCAAATTACCGGACCAGCTATGGGCGAGTTCGTGGGCGACCACGTTGGTTAGGCTTTTGTCACCGGCGACCAAAGTCGGCGTTAGGAAAGACAGACGCGGATTTTCCATGCCGCCATAAGGGAAGCTCGGCGGCAGAACGATCATGTCATAGCGGCCCCAACGATAAGGCCCATAAAGCGCCTCATTCGCTTCTTCCATCAATGGCGTCTCGGAAAACTCCTCAGCGGCTTTATCGAGAATGTAGGCCTCGGCGTAAACACCAATATGGTCGTTGATCGGTTTGAATTTAATATCGCCCACGGCAATAGCCAGAAGATAAGGCGGAATCGGTTGTGGCATTTCAAAACTATAATCCCCGTCTCGCGGCGTATCAGGGTCTTGATTGGCACTCATCAGGGCTAGTAATTCAGGCGGCGTCCGTAAATTCGCTGTGTAAGTAATACGAATGGCTGGCGTATCCTGAATCGGTGTCATGGTTCTTGCATTAATGGCTTGCGCTTGTGAGAATAAAAATGGGTGTTTTTTGCCAGCCGTTTGCGCTGGAGACAACCATTGAAGCCCTTCTGCCTCCGGACCGGTTTCATATCCAATACGGACTTTATCCGCTTTATCGAGCAGTAATATCGTCAAGGATTGCCCCATGACTTCATCGTCATCAGATTGAGCATATTTAGCATCCATCCAGCTTCCATTTTGAAGAATTTCGACCGATTTTATTTTCAAATCCTTTGTATCGAGCACCAGCTCGTTCGCGGACGGATCCAGCTTTTCAAAGGTAATCGTCGCGGTTCCATCCAAAACCTTCCGGTCAAAGTCAACGTCAAGATCCAAGGCAAGATGGTTCATCCGAACTTTATCGTAATTGGCGTAAGTAAACTGATCTTTGTTGCTGGTATTTTTGGCTGTCTGCGCAGACATATTCACGTTGGGTTTTGAAGTTGCCGGCGTCTTTTCGTTTGCGCCGCATGTTACCAAGCCCAAAACGGCGATGCTTGCAGCAATAATTTTCAACGATTTCATAATCTTCCTCTAATTGTCATACGGGTTTTTATCGGCTCTCACAAAGAGCCGTATCGGCGTTCCCGGCAAATCGAAATCTTCGCGGAGACCATTGATCAGATAGCGCTTATAACTATCAGGTAAACTGGTCGCCCGGGAGCATTTAAGCACAAATGTTGGCGGCCGCGTTTTTGTTTGCGTTATATATTTCGGGCGAATTCTCCGGCCATTGACAGCGGGCGGCGGGTGCCGCCGGACTTTTTCTGCGAGCCACTCATTGAGATCTGCGGTTTTGACTTTTGCGCTCCAATCAATATGAGTCCGCTCAATAGCAGGAAGCAATCGGTCAACGCTTTTGCCCGTTAAACCTGAAAACATGATCACTTGAACGCCGCGGAGTTGCGGTAATAACCGCCCCGCCATTTCGCGTAAACTCTTAGCCATTTCCGACTTATTCTCAACCAAATCCCACTTAGTCACGCCGATCACCAAAGCGCGACCTTCACGCTCACACAGCGCCGCAATTTGCAAATCCTGTTTGTCAAATGGCTGGGTCGCATCCATCAACAGAATTACGACTTGCGCAAATCTGATTGCGCGCAAGGATTCCCCGACCGATAGTTTTTCCAGCGTTTCTTGTACTTTTGCCTTTTTGCGCATCCCGGCAGTATCATGGAATTGAACGCGCCGTCCGGCCCACATGTGGTCAATCGTGATAGCGTCGCGCGTTACACCAGCTTCCGGTCCGGTTAAGAGGCGATCTTGCCCGATCAACGTATTGATGAGAGTCGACTTCCCGGCGTTAGGCCGCCCGACTATCGCAATGCGTACAGGCGCGTCGCTCCTATCTAAATCGTCGTCCACAGGCGATAGATCGACATCGCGCAACGCCATTTCCATAGCATCGTCAAGATCAACCATCCCTATATTATGTTCAGCCGCCACTTCAATCGGGTCCCCGAGACCGAGCGAGTATCCCTCAGTCACGCCGCCATCTGAAGCCCGCGACTCGCATTTATTCGCGACAAGAACGGTTGGTTTTCCGGACTTTCTGATAAATTCAGCAAATATCCTGTCAAGGGGAGTAATGCCGACGCGGGCGTCATAAACGAAAAGGCAGACATCTGCCTCCATCACCGCAAGTTCGGTTTGGGCCCGCATTCTCGCTTCGAGCTTTTCGCCCTTGGCGTTCTCAAATCCAGCCGTATCCATCAAAAGAAGTTCACGTCCGCGCAACCGGCCTTTGGCTTCTCGCCGATCTCTGGTCACCCCGGGCGTATCATTGACAATCGCCAGTTTTTTCCCGGCCATGCGGTTAAAAAGCGTGGACTTGCCTACATTGGGCCGGCCAACCACCGCAATCTTGGCCGCACGCGGAGAACGTTCAATATCCGTCTCTTCAGACGGTTCTGTTATCTCCGAATTTTCCATATCATCAACGGAGCGCCGTTAAGCGTGCTTTGTCATCTAAAATGTAGACAGTTTGATTAGCGATAATGGGTGGCACGAACACTGGATCTTTGAGCTTATATTCTCGTACTATCGAACCGTCATATGGGTTAAATTCTACAGCTTCACCGCGGGATGAAACGACGAGCATTTTGTCGCCCAACATGATAGGGCCCGCCCAGGCTATCCGCTCTTTCCGTTTCTTTTCATTTTTAAACGCGCGCAGTTGCTTGGTCCAGACAACATCACCGCTGATTTTGGATAGGCAAACAATCTCACCATTAGTTGTGATGGTGAAAACGAAATCACCTGCGACCCAAGGGTAGCCCAGAGAACCAGCAGGTTGTGACCAAATACGTTGACCGTTTCGTAAATCAAATGCACTGATCACGCCGGATTGAGCCGTGGCAATAACATAACCATCGGCAATAACCGGGCCAGATGCAATATCATTCAAACTTGAAAGAGGGGTCAAGCGTCCAGGCGAAGATAGAGCATCTTGCCACAATACGACGCCGTTTTGGACGCGCAGAGCGACGAGCTCGCCTGACGAAAACGGGGCAATGACTACATCATCGATTACAGCGGGGCTTGGCGACGTTAGCATTCGGGCACTTTCAACAATGCCTTGATAGGTCCATAAGACTTCACCTGTCGCGGAATTCAGCGCAAACAGTTCATTGTCGTCCGAAATAGCGAATAATCGCCCGTTTGAAACAATTGGCGCGGAATGCATTGGCGTGGTTAGACGCTTTCTCCAAGCGACGTTTCCTGATCGGGCCTCAAGCGCTTCAACTGTTCCCAGACCAGAAGTAACGAATAATTTCCCATCAGCCGCCGCTATGCCGCCGCCGACTGATTCTTTGTCCGAACCGCCGCCATCACCGCCAAAAGGATTGGTCACACGCTCGAAAATATTGGCACGCCCTTCGCGGGTCCGGCCCTGACTTTCAACTTTTATATCATGACGCCAGATTGGCGCACCGCTATTAGCGTCGTAGGCAGATACTCTATTTTCACCGTCCATGACAAAAATCTTTCCGCCAGAAATTACGGGAGACGCGACAACGCGGCCCTTGCGGGATGATCCATCCCCTACGTCGCGGGTCCAAATCCGGTCGAGACCACCGCCTGCAACAGTGCGCTGCATAGCATGCTGAACGTTTCCGCCCGGCATCGGCCAGTCTTCGTTGACATAGACGTCCGGCAGAATGACATCTTGAGGCGTAATATCCGTCGACGTTATTAACGTTTCATCGGCGGAAATCAGTGAAATACGTTGCTCTTCGCCGGCAACGGCGCCTTGTTCGGCCTTTTTATCCGCTTCAGTTTTGTCGAACGGGTTAACCGAGTCTGCAACGCTTGAGATGGTCGAACATCCAGAGATCAACAGGGAGGCGCCGATCAGAGCAACGCATAAAAGTTTTGTTTTATTCATTTTCTTGTGTCTCCGTCGGCGTTTCGTCAGCCGGTACAGGTTCGATATCTTGAATGTGCAATTCCTTGGCGGGCTCATCTGCGGTCGCTGGATCGCGCATGAGCAGCAAATTTTGCTTGGCTCTTAGTTTAATATTGGGCGGCACTCCTGGAATTGTATCGAGATAGGTAAAGTGCTTTCGCGCTATTTGATTGTCGCCTTGTTGAAGCGCGGAAATCGCTAGAAGTTCTAACGCCAGGAACTCAAAAGGCTCGTTCCGGGCTGATAATGGCGTGACGCGTGCGATGACATCGCTAAATCGGCCATCAGCTAATAGAATGTAGGCAGCCTTCATCTGAGCATATTGTTGATGACGCTTTAGTTCGAAAACTTTGGTCGACCGATCCAGCAATTCCACAGCTTTATCGGTATTGCCGCGTTCGAATTCCAAAGCCGATGCCCGCATAAGAGATAAGCCCGCATAACCGGCCGGCGCATTTTCTGACAGGGCCAGAAATTCTCCAACCGCTTTTTCATCGTCAGTTCCGACAAATTCCGCCGCTTCAAGGTAAGTGTAGGAATAAGATTCTGCCTCGGCCGCGACCTTGTCTTTTCGAAATTCAAGATAGGCAGTCGCCAATATCACGACAATAATGATCGCAAACACAAAAGGCCCATATTTACGGAGCCATAGATTATAATCGTCTTTTCGAAGCTCTTCCTGAACTTCACTGACAAAATCGACCACGGATTTTTCCTTAAATTATATGCCGATTGACTCGGTAAATTTGGCGCAAACTATATGCCAATGACACGAACTTCAACACCAAAGGGCATGACGAA
>JABDKG010000037.1 GCA_013002305.1 Hellea sp. | reverse complement strand
CGCATTAAACGCACTATGTGGAGCCGCCGCGCTCAGGAATATGAAGCCAAGATCAATTCTGGCGATTTGATATTGCTGTCCGAGGTTGTTCGCGATCTTCACCGCGGCGAAACACAGCCCGAACAGTCCTATTCAGAGCGTCAGCTTTATGAATGTGCGATTGACCGCATGGTCCGAGAAGTTGCGGCCATCAACAAGGTTGATCGCGGCGTTGCGCTTGACGAAATTCTGGGAACATTGACCCGCGCCCGTACACGTCAGGCAGCGAAAGCGGCCAAAGACGCGGAAAGCGAAAATGACAATAAAGAAGAAGGCAAAGACGAGGCTGCGGCTTAGTCATTCTTTTTTCAATGCAAGAAGCCTCGCTGACAAGCGGGGCTTTTTTTTATGGCTGAGAATAAGCGCTAGTCGAGAATTTCCAGGCGCTCGGCATGGTCGAGGATCATGGTCGGCCCGTTTTGAATCTCGACCCAGCCGCGCACGCGCACCCGCGCGCCCTCAAGGCTCATAAGATCAAGCTCTGCCTTTTTAAATCGTCTTTGTCCCTCTTTGGTGACAAACACCGTAAAATCGGTTCGATAATCTGCGCCGAAATTGAGAAACATTTTATCGCGAACTTTCGCGGTCGACACGATTATACCTTCGACAATCTGGAAACTATCCATATCCTGCGACAGATTATTCGGCTCCGGTGTGCGTATTTTATAAAAATCGCGACCCCAAATGCCGCGTTCGGCAGCACGGGCCTCTCGCTCAGCCGCAAATAACCGTTCAGAATCCTGCCAAGTATCCGGCCACGTATAAACCCGGCCATATCCTCGCCGGATCATTTCTTCTTGCAGCCAAATGGTTTTCTCGCCTGCATCATCAAGCAAAAAAACCTGTGCCAGCGCCCGGTCATATCGATCTCGCTGCAGCCCGCCATAATAAAGCTGCACCTCTTGGCCGAGCGCCAGTTTCTCAAGTTCTTTCTTGGCCGTGGTCGAGAGTGGCCAGGCTTTGACCTCCGGGCGGCCCAGCGGCAATTTCGGGGCCTGCATCGCCGAGAGCCGGACTTTCAAGCCGTTTTCCAAAAATAACGTATCGCCATCCACAATTGACTGGACCATCCCGATCTCGCCTTCCAGCAATGGTTTATCACTCGCCTGCGCCGTCGACATAAAAAGCGAACCCGCGAGCAGCGCGATGCGCCGGAACCATTTTGTATTGGGAGACGGTCTCATGGACCCAATGATGGCGAAGATAGCGCCGCGCATCAACTGTTTTTACGCGCCAAGAACCGATTGAATGTTTCGGGTAAATTGGAATATTATGCGAAGCATTAGTCCCCGTAGCTCAGTCGGATAGAGCATCAGATTCCTAATCTGGAGGCCAGTGGTTCGAATCCACTCGGGGACGCCAATTTTCATTGACCCTTAATTCCATTTTGTTATGTATCGCGGCAAGAGCATTTTGGCGGGAATTATGGGCTTTTTGCAGGCAATTGGGCGGGAATATAAATATCTCACGGGCGTCATGCGGATTTTGCGCGCGACTAAGAAGGTCGACCCGGATTCCAATAATCTGATTTGCGATGATCTGGAAAAGCTGGTCGATAAGCATGGCAAGAACCTCGCCTTTATCGAAGACGAAAAAACCTTCACCTATGACGAGTTCGATATCTATGCCAACCGGGTCGCCGGATGGGCGATTGAGCAGGGATATAAGCCGGGCGAAACAGTCGCAGTTTTCGTGCAAAACCGGCTTGAATATGTAGCTCTGTGGTATGGTCTGACCAAAGCCGGCGTCATCCCGGCTTTGATCAATTATCAGCTTGTCGGTCCGGCGCTGGCGCACTGCGTAAATATTTCCGATGCCCGCCACCTGATTTTGGATTCCGAGCTGCTAGAGCCCTATGAGATGGCCAAAGCCGATATAACCGCCGACGTCAAAGTAATGTCCGCTTTCGGCGAATCGCCCGACTATGACAGTTTTGATCTGGCCATTTCCAATATCGTACCGAACCGCCCGCCGCGCTCTGTGCGCGAAGGCATTAAAGCCTCGGCCCAATGTATGAAAATGTACACATCGGGAACGACCGGCATGCCCAAAGCGGCCAAGGTGACCCATGTGCGGGTTCAGAATTATATGCGCGCCTTTGGCGCTGCGGCCAAGGCCAAATCCTCTGACCGGATGATGATGGTATTGCCAATGTATCATGCGACCGGCGGGCTTTGCGGCGTTGGCGCGGCCCTTTTCGCCGGCGGCGCGGTGATTGTGCGCCGCAAATTTTCCGCCACGCGCTTTTGGGATGATGCGGTTAAATATGGGGCGACCCTATTTATGTATGTCGGCGAGTTGTGCCGGTTTTTGCTCTCGAGCCCGCCGCACCCGAAAGAGCGCGCCCATAAAATTCGCTGGATCATCGGCAATGGTCTGCGCCCAGAAGTCTGGCAGGGATTTGTCGACCGGTTTAACATTCCGCATGTGATCGAGTTCTACGGCGCAACGGAAGGCAATGTCAGCCTGATCAATATTGATGGGCCTGTCGGCGCGATCGGCCGCATGCCGGACTATATCAAGCATAAGTTCAATAATGACATTATTCGATATGATGTCGAAACCAATAGTAATATTCGCGGCTCTGACGGCTTTTGTATCCGGGCTGAACCGGGGGAAATTGGCGAGTTGATCGGCGAAATTCGGCCCGATGAAGCGCGCTTTCGATTTGACGGCTATGAGACCAAAGCCGATACGCAAAAGAAGATCCTGCGCGATGTGTTCACCAAAGGCGATGCCTGGTTCCGCACCGGTGACCTGATCAAGCGCGATGTGCACGGCTATTATTATTTCGTCGACCGGGTCGGTGATACATTTCGCTGGAAGGCCGAGAATGTTGCGACCGGCGAAGTCGCGGCGGCTATTTCCGCTTTTGAGGGTGTCACGCAGGCCAATGTCTACGGCGTTAAAGTCCCGGGCTATGATGGCCGCGCCGGCATGGCCGCGATCGTCTCAGATGTCGAGCTCGACCTGACCAACCTCAAAGCCCATATTGACGCGTCTTTGCCCCATTATGCGCAGCCCGTCTTTTTGCGCTTGTCATCTGAATCCGAAACCACCTCGACGTTCAAATTCAAGAAGACCAACCTTGTGAAGGCGGGGTTTAATCCTGCCAATGTCCATGAGCCGCTCTATTATGCGGACCCGGCGAGCGGGCAATATAAACCGCTCACCAAGACCGTTTTTAAAGCCATCAAAGAAGGTGCCCAAAGGCTCTAATCATGTATGGCGCGGTTTTGCATTTCTGGTTTGAAGAAACTGATCGCAAGTTTCATTTTAATGCCAGCCCGGCCTTTGACGCGGAGATACGGGAGCGCTTTGAAGAGCTCGCTATTTCGCAAGCTGCGCGGGTGGTCAAAGGCCCGCACCCTTGGGAAATTGATGCTGACGGCGCGCTGGCTCTGATCATTTTACTCGATCAATTCCCGCGCAATATGTACCGCGGAACGACCGCGGCCTTTACTTGGGACGGACTTGCGCTGGGCGTTACCAAACGGGCGGTGGACGCGGGACATGATCTTAAAATCGCTCAAGACCGCAGAGCCTTTATCTATATGCCGCTCATGCATAGTGAGGCGCTGGAAGATCAGGACAGGATGGTCGCGCTAGCCGATCAACGCCTTGATGATGATAGCACATTATTTCACGCCAAGGCCCACCGTAAATTGATTGCGCGCTTCGGCCGGTTCCCGCACCGCAACGAAATTTTGCAACGCACCTCGACCGCTGAGGAACGGCAATATTTGAAAGATGGCGGCTATACACCTTAAGCCCTTGTTTCCAGCGCGAAGTCCTATAAATTAAAGCCTTACTGACAAGGGCAACCATGAAAAAACCAAGAGAATTTGCCGCCGACCTCAAGTCCCAAATCGAGCGACTACGCGCCGCCCGCGACAATGCCAGCCCGTCTCAGGTTAATAATGTCCATCAGCAAATTCGCAAATTGACCCGGCAATTTGATGGTCCGGGTCCGAAAATGCAAAACATCATCAATTTTGAAGTCCCGGATGACCGTTATCCGGTTCCGGTCCGACTGTATGAGCCCTTTGAGGTGTCGGATCAGCCGGGACCGACCATTATCTATTTTCACGGCGGCGGCTTCGTCACCTGTGATCTGGATAGCCATGAAGGCATTTGCTTGCGCCTGGCGTGCGGGACCGGCTTTCGCGTCTTGTCTGTCGATTATCGGCTGGCCCCGCAATACGCCTATCCGGCCGGAGCGGATGATTGCAAAAGGGTGTTGCAATGGGCTCTATCCGGCGCCGGCGAAACCTATGGAATAAGCGGCCAAAACATCGCCATTGCCGGCGATAGTGCCGGCGGCAATATGGCGGCCTATCTGGCGCAAAAATATCGCAAAGAGGTTCAGGCTCAAATTCTGTTTTATCCTTTGATGCAGCTAGCAGAAATTAAACCGCCCAATCCCGGCCCGCAGGATATTTTTCAGCTTGGCGTCATCGCGCTCAAATTTATCGATCAGCATTATGTCGCCGGCGCCGATACATCTCAGACGAGACTTTCACCCTTGTTCGAACGCAATCTGATCGGGGTTCCGCCGGCCTATATTCTGACGTGCGGGCTCGACCCTTTGCGCTTTGAAGGCAAGGCCTATGCCGACAATCTGGCCGCGGCGGGTGTACGGGTGAAATTGCACCATGAAAAAGCCATGCCGCACGGCTTCTTAAATTTCTCCAGAGCCTTTCCCAAAGCCAAAAAAATTCCGCTGGATGCTACGGATTTTCTGCGCCACTATATGAGTCGAACCCATCCGACCCGCCAAGGAGCGAACGCTGAATGCTAAAGCTTTATCTTCACCCGATTTCCACCCCGTCGCTGAGCGTCGAGTTTACCGCTCACGCGGTCGGAGTAAAGTTTGAGAAGAAAGTCGTAAATCTACAAAGCGGCGAGCAGCGCACGGAAGATTTTCTGGAAGTTAACCGCGCCGGTAAGGTCCCGGCGCTTCAGGACGGGAATTTCAAAATCTCCGAAAGCTTGACGATTCAGCGCTATTTGGCGCGCCGCCAAGGCTCGGATCTTTTTCCCGAAGATATGAAAGGTCAGGCTCAAATTGAACAATGGATGGATTATGTCGCCCATCATGTTCGCAGCCCGTTTAACCGTATCCAGTTTAATCGCCTGATCGCGCCGATGCTCGGGCAGCCATCGGATGAAAATTCGATCAAGATGGGCCTGCATTTTCTTGAAGAGAGCCTGCCGATTATCGATTTGAAGCTTGAATCAACGGAATTTCTCTGCGGCGACAGCCTGAGCCTTGGCGATCTCACCTTGCTGGCCTCGCTTGATCCGGCGGAAATTCTCAAAGTCAGCCTTGAGCCTTATCCATTTGTGACCCGCTGGCGTCAGGCTCTGCGCGAGCGTGATTTCTACCAGAACGTCCACACGCATTTCGGCGCAGAACTCGGCCTTTAGCCCTGTTCAGGCAGACCCGGCGTCCCGGCCTGATCCGGATGTTCAGCAACATAGGCACGTTTGATATCCATTGACCCAATACGCGAGCCATCATGCGAATAACCAGGTGCTTTAAAAGCATATTTAAGCCGCTCTGACAGCTTAAGGCCGGGGCGAAATACATCTTTGAACAGGTTGATAAATTCAATAAAGGCGATTTTGACCGGGTTGAAGGTTCCGACTGGTTTTATGATGCCATAGGCAACTTTTTCGTCGTCAATTTCCGGAACAAATGTGCCGAACATCTTGTCCCAAATAATAAAAATACCGGCGAAATTCGCATCCAGATATCGCGGATTTGTACCATGATGAACCCGGTGATGGCTCGGCGTATTCATAACCGCCTCAAACCATCGGGGCATTTTGCCTATCGCCTCGGTATGGATCCAATATTGATAGATCAGATTAAAAGCGGCCACGAACGCCAGAAGCAGAGGATGAAGCCCTAAAAATACGAGCGGCGTCGACAAAAGCGCCAAGCCAATAATATGATTATTCCACGGCTGCCGGAGCGCCGTCGATAAATTATAATGCTCCGATGAATGGTGCACCACATGCGCTGACCAGAACCAGCGGATCTTGTGATAGGCGAAATGTTTCCAGTAATAGAGAAAATCCTGAGCGATTACTGCGGCGATTAACGCCCCGATCGAAAATCCCCAATCCAGCGTGCGAAACGGCAATTCCCAAATCCAGAGCAGCCAGGCGACACTGATGAACCCTGTCACGATATCCGACAAGAGATTGCCAAATCCCATGGCCATTGAGGCCCAGGCATCTTTGGTTTCATAACCCCCGCCAAGCCTGCCAGACTTTATGCCCCACCATTCCAGCATGACCGTAATAAAGAAAAACGGCCCGGCCACGGCCAGAATATATTTTGGGTTCCAATATGGGAAATTTGCAAGTGCTTCTTCCATCGCCGCCTAAGTCGCCAAAACAAAGCGAAATGTCAATTGATTGGGCCAGACTGTAGATTTTTCACAAATTATGATCCATGTCGCATATGTGAAACAAAGCTGTTATAAAGCGGCGAAATTATAAGGAAAAACCATGCGAGTAGTAATGGTGGGAACAGGCTATGTCGGCCTGGTTTCCGGAGTCTGTTTTGCTGATTTTGGCCATGACGTTATTTGTGTCGATAAGGATCCGTCCAAAATCGAAACGCTGAATGATGGCGGCATCCCGATTTATGAGCCGGGTCTGAAAGATTTGGTGCGTGCCAATGTCGAGGCTGGGCGCTTGTCTTTTACGACCGAGCTGGGCGCAGCCATGAAAGGCGCGGACGCGGTCTTTATCGCCGTCGGCACTCCGTCACGGCGCGGTGACGGCTTTGCCGATCTCTCCTATGTGTACGCGGCCGCCGAAGAGATTGCCGACCATATTGAGGATTTCACTGTGGTCGTGACCAAATCAACCGTCCCGGTCGGGACTGGCGATGAGGTCGAACGGATTTTATCAAAGAAACATGGTCCGGAAAAGTTCGCGGTTGTCTCCAATCCGGAATTCCTCCGTGAAGGCGCAGCGATCAATGACTTTAAACGCCCGGACCGCGTGGTTGTCGGCGCGGACAGCCTGCGCGCCCGAGACGTTATGCGCGATCTTTACCGCCCGCTTTATATCAATGAGACACCGATTGTCTTTACGGCGCGCCGGACCTCGGAATTGATAAAATATGCCGCCAATGCGTTTCTGGCGACCAAAATTACGTTCATCAATGAAATTGCTGATTTGTGCGAAGCCGTTGGCGCCGACGTTCAGGAAGTTTCGCGCGGTATCGGTCTTGATGCGCGTATAGGATCGAAATTTTTACACGCCGGTCCGGGATATGGCGGATCCTGTTTCCCTAAAGATACGCTGGCGCTGGTCCGCACCGCCGATGAAGCCGATGTTAATCTGTCGATCGTCAAATCGGTCGTCGATGCGAATGATCGCCGCAAAATCCGTATGGCAAAGAAAATTATCGATCATTTAGGCAAAGTTGACGGCAAAACAGTCGCTATTCTCGGTCTGGCCTTTAAGCCCAACACAGATGATATGCGCGAAGCCCCGTCCATCACCATTATCAACCAGTTACAGAAAAAAGGCGCTAAAATCCGCGCCTATGATCCTAAATCCATGCACGAGGCCGAAAAAGAGCTCGAAAATGTCGAATATGCCTCTGGCGCCTATGATTGTATCACGGGCGCGGATGCGATGGTAATCGTCACAGAATGGGATCAATTTCGCGCGCTCAACATGCAGCGAGTCAAATCTCTGTTAAAATCCCCGGATGTGATAGATTTACGAAATATCTACACCTCTCATGTAATGAAAGAATTAGGGATAAATTATGTCAGTGTGGGTCGTTAAATGGCCACATTCAAAGGCTAGCAAAAATTAAAGGGCCGGATTGGATATGACAGGATAATATATGTGCGGAATCGTCGGCATAGTTGGGACCGAAAAGGTCACGGACCGTTTGATAGACGGGCTGAAAAGGCTCGAATATCGCGGCTATGACAGCGCCGGTGTTGCCGTCTTAAACGGGTCCGGCCTTAAACGCGCTCGCGCCAAGGGCAAAATTGCATCTCTGGTGGATGCGCTCGAAAAAGACCCGATTGATGGCCATGCTGGTATTGCGCATACGCGATGGGCCACACACGGAAAGCCCAATATTAATAACGCCCACCCCCATTTCGCCGGAAAAGTCGGCGTGGTGCATAATGGCATTATTGAAAATTATCAGGATATTCGCCGCGAGCTTAATGGCCGAAATTTTTCGACCGACACAGACACAGAAGTCATCGCCCATGTGATGGACGAGGCGCTTAAGTCCGGACTTACCTCCAAAGAGGCCTTTAGCCAGACATTGAAAAAACTCCGCGGGGCCTACGCGCTCGGCATAATGGTCGATGATGAAAAAGACGAGATATTCGCCGCGCGCGCCGGATCACCGCTTGCGATCGGAATCGGCAATGGTGAAATGTATCTCGGGTCCGACGCTCTGGCACTGGCGCAGCTGTCGCGCGAGCTTATCTATCTTGAGGAAGGTGATTGGGCCGTGCTCTCGCCGGCGGGCTATGAAATATTTGATGAAAATGATCAGCCGGTGAAACGTGATGTTACCGTTATTCAGGCCGGCGCTATGAGCGCCTCGGACAAGGGCGAATATGAGCATTATATGCTCAAGGAAATTCATGAGCAGCCGATCACGGTCAATGCCACACTTAAAGCCTATCTCGGCGCTGATGATTTTACCGAAACTGCCCGAAAGATTGATTTTACCGCGATTGACCGCTTGGTGATCATCGCCTGCGGCACGGCAAGCTATGCCGGAGAAGTGGCGAAATATTGGTTCGAGCAAATCGCCGGCCTAGCGGTTGATGTCGATATCGCCTCCGAGTTTCGCTATCGCCAGCCGGTCCTGTCGAAAAACTCTTTGTTTGTCGCTGTCTCGCAATCCGGCGAAACCGCCGATACGCTGGCCGCTCTACGCTATTGCAAACAGGCGGGCATCCCGACTGCTGCATTGGTCAATGTCATGACCTCAACCATGGCGCGCGAGGCCGATATTGCGCTGCCGCTCAACGCCGGGCCTGAAATCGGCGTGGCCTCAACCAAAGCCTTTACCTCGCAGCTCACCGCGCTGGCGACCCTCGCGGTCCTGGCCGCTTCGCAGCGCGCGGCCATTGATGAAGATGGTATTGCCAAGCTAACCGAGCAATTATCATCGCTTTCAAATCTGGTTTCCAAGGCGCTGACGACCAGCGCCGATATCGCCAAGCTGGCCGAAGCTCTTGCGCCGGCCAAACATGCTTTCTTCCTTGGCCGCGGCGCGATGACGCCGGTTGCTTTTGAGGGCGCGCTCAAGCTTAAAGAAATTTCCTATATTCACGCCGAGGGCTATGCTGCCGGAGAACTCAAACACGGGCCTATTGCGCTGATCGAGCAGGATGTTCCGGTGATCGTAATCGCCCCACATGACGAGCTGTTTGAAAAAACCGTGTCCAATATGCAGGAAGTCGCAGCGCGCGGCGCGCGGATCTATCTGTTCACGGACGAAGACGGGGCCAAAGCCGCCGGCCATATGGCCCACTCGGTTATCGTGCTGCCAAAAACGGGCAAGTTTCTGGCACCGCTCGTTCAGACCATTGGCGTGCAGCTGCTCGCCTACCACACAGCCACCGCGCTCGGCACGGATGTCGATCAGCCGCGTAATCTGGCCAAATCCGTAACAGTCGAATAATTTTAGAAGGACGTGGGGGGAAACATGTCTAAAATCAGAAAAGCCGTATTGCCGGTTGCCGGTCTCGGGACGCGTGTCCTGCCGGCGACCAAAGCCATACCCAAGGAAATGATGCCGGTCGTGGATCGCCCGGCCCTGCAATATGTCGTCGACGAGGCGCGCGAAGCCGGGATCGAACATTTTGTCTTTGTCACGGGCCGCAATAAAGGCGCGATTGAAGATTATTTCGACCGGGCTTACGAACTTGAGTCCTCGCTGCGAGACAAAAACAAAATCGATATTCTCGATAAATTAACGGCCGAGCTGCCCAAGGCCGGGTCGACCAGTTTTGTGCGTCAACAAAGCCCGCTCGGGCTCGGTCATGCCATTTGGTGCGCCCGCGACGTTATCGGCCGCGAGCCGTTCGCGATCCTGCTGCCGGATGTTCTCGTCAAAGCCAAGAAATCCTGCCTCGCCCAGATGGTCGTTGCCTATAACAAGGTCGGCGGCAATATCATCGCGGTTGATGAGGTTCCAATGGACCGGGTCTCCTCTTACGGCGTGATTGCGCCAAAGACAGCTGGTGACAATGGTAAGCTGATTGCCATGTCCGGCATGGTTGAAAAGCCGTCCCAGGCGGACGCACCGTCAAATTTGAAAATTACGGGCCGATATATCCTGCAGCCTGAAATTATGGATCTATTATCCGATCAAGCCGCAGGCGCGGGCGGCGAGATACAGCTGACCGACGCCATGGCGCGCCTGATGCAGGACCAGAGCTTCCACGCGTTTAAATATGACGGGCAGGATTATGATTGCGGCTCGAAATATGGCTATTTCGAAGCCTTTGCGGCCTATGCTATTGATCATCCGGAAATCGCCGGGCGAGCCCGTGCTTTAATTAAAAAACTGGCGCAAGACGGATAGATATGACGGCATTAGCGGCACAGGCTAATCGGCTCGAGCGCTGGATGCGCGAGGCCGCCCTGCCCTTTTGGGCCGGCCAGGCTCGAGATCTGGACGGAGGTTGGTATGAGCATCTGTTGCTCGACAAATCTCCCGATCCGGACGCCATTCGCCGCCTGCGGGTACAGGCGCGGCAGGTCTATGTTTATGCCCTCGCCGACCGATTAGGGTGGTGGGCACCGGCCCGCGAAGTGGCCGAAACCACGTTTGATTTTATGCGGATCAAGGGTTACCGCGAAGGCGGCAAACCGGGATTTGTCCATCTTCTTAATCCGGACTGCACGGTCCGAGATCCGCGCCGCGACCTTTATGACCACGCATTTTATTTGCTCGCCTGTGCCAATGTCGGGCAGATGGGCGACGAGATTGCCCTCGATGTTTTGGCATTTATTGACGGCAAGCTCACATCACCTCACGGCGGCTGGCTCGAAGGTATTCCGCACAGCCTGCCGCGCCGCGCCAACCCGCATATGCATATTTTTGAAGCCAGTCTGGCGAGCTATGAACTGTCAGGCGATCAAACCTGGCTTGATCGCGCGGCCACAATCTATGAGCTTTTCAAAAAACATATATTTGATCCGAAACATCATATTATCCGGGAGTTTTTTACCGAAGACTGGCAATATGCCGCCCCGCCGAAAGGTGACATGGTGGAGCCCGGGCACGGCGTCGAATGGGTCTGGCTTCTGGGTCAATATCAACGCCTAAGCGGTGTCGACACGTCTATTTACGCCGAGAAGCTTTATGATCGGGCCATTTTAGGCGGGCATTATTTCCTTAATGACGAAGAAGATGTTCACGGCAATATAAGGCGCGAATCCCGCCGCCTCTGGGTCCAGACCGAAGTCGTCAAAGCCCATCTCGCCCAGGCTGAACGCGGCGTTACCGGCAGCGCCGACATGGCCGCCGCCACAATCGAAGGCCTGTTCCAATATTACCTCAACGAAGACGGCTCCTGGAATGACCAGATCAATGCCTGCGGCGGCCACATGGCCAAGACCATACCCGTTAGCACATTTTACCATGTCGCCTGCATGGCCGCCGAAGCGGTTCGGGTCAGCGGGCTTTAATTACCGAACAACCTTTATCTCATACTTCGCGACCTCGAGAGTTCCGCCTCGGCCGTCTTTGTCGGGCCAGACTCCGAAGTAGATTTCGGGCAGATCCTTAAGGTAGGGGCCGAGCGTTGTCGTGACCGAATAATCCTGAAACTCTTGGGTCGGTTCAAAGGTCTGCCAGCGGATTTTGCCCGTTGTGTGCGGCAGAAAAGTGATCATGAACCGCTCGGATGGCTTGTCTGATCCGGCGCGCGCGCGAATGGTGATTTTCAGATCTTTCCCTGCCAGAACCTCTGAATAGCGGCTATCAAGCAGCACAAAAACACCGGCTGATTTTTGCACGTCCGATGTGAAATCTGCGCTTAGTATTGCATAGCTATAGTCGCCGGCGAAGGACAAGGTCGTGCCGGGCGCGGCGGTCAAGCGCTGCAAATCCGGCCCTTTAAGTTCAAACCCCTGCGCAGCGCTAATCGGCGCAGGTGCTTCGCCCCGGCTCCAGGCAAAGAAAATCATCGAGCCGGCGATCAGCGCAAATAGAGGATAAAAAAGCCAGTCTTTCATGGGGCCTGCTCTATCAGTCAATTCGCCTGCGGGCCAGCCATATCATCGGCATGATGTCACTTGCAGGACGCATCAGATACATGGGACGAGACAGGCCGCCATTTATCGGCTTCATAGCGAAAGCCATTAGAGGACGTGTAGCGGTGGTGGCAATTTTGCCCGTCAACAATCCGCGAGCTGTCACCATGGCCAAAAACAATCGCGCTGGTCGAGCTCGGAAACACAATCCCGGTCACCGTATAGAGAAAATCCTCCGGCATATCCCATGGATTGTCAGAGAGATCTTGGAGTATTTCGAGCTTGGTTGTAACCGCGCCGTCGGCTTGGATCATGACAAAATCATCGGCCAGAAACGCCTCCAGGCCTTTGACATCATTGTCTCGGTAGAGTGCCCGCCAGGTCTCGACTTTGGCCGTCTGCAGGGCTGCACGTGCCTCTGTCTCGCTCGGCGGATCGGATACCGGCTGACAACCGATCAGGCCTGCTCCTATTAAAATGCCGGTTAAAACAAAATACCGCCCCATAGCGCGCTCCATTCAAATGCAGAATTTCTTAACTCTATAGCGTGATAAATGCGCGTGGCCAAACTGACACAAATATCATCCCAGCAAGCCTTGCGCGAATTTCTGGATCATCTCGCCGGGGAGCGTCGGCTGTCGGAAAAAACGGTCGAGAGCTATCAGCGCGATATTAGCAGCTTTACCGGGTTTATCGCGAATCATCTGGATAAGTCCGTGTCGCTCGGCGATCTCTCTAGCTTGGCGCTGCGGGATTTTCGCGCCTATCTGGCCTATCGGCAGCGCGGTGACAAACCGCTATCCGCCGCCTCTATCGCAAGGCTGCTCTCAGCGCTGCGCACCTTTTACCGCTATCTGAGCCGGCGCTACCGCATAAAAAATGACGCAATCGGCCTTTTGAAGGGCCCGCGCGTTAAAGCGCCGCTCCCGAAACCCCTATCCAAATCCGGCGCGCGCGACATTGTTGCCGAAGGCTCGATTGATGAACGGCCCTGGGTACAGGCCCGCAATACGGCGGTGATGATGCTGCTTTACGGCGCCGGACTTCGAATTTCCGAGGCGCTGTCTTTAACCGCGGATGATCTGCCATTAACGCCGACCATGGCCCTGAGCGGGAAAGGCGGCAAAACGCGAATCGTCCCGATCCTCCCGATCGTGATCGAGGCGGTAGAGCAATATGCCAAATTGTGCCCGTTCGCGCTCGAAGACGGAACACCGCTATTTCGGGGCGTGCGCGGCGGCGCGCTTTCGGCCCGGCAAGTCCAGCTCGATATGCAGGTTCTGCGCGGCTATCTTGGCCTGCCGGATACGGCCACGCCGCACGCGCTGCGCCATAGCTTTGCCACACATTTACTGGGCGGCGGCGGCGATTTGCGGACCATTCAGCAGCTACTCGGCCATGAAAGTCTCTCGACAACCCAGCGCTATACGGGCGTCGATGTCGAGGGCCTCAGGCGCGTTCATCGCGCTGCCCATCCGAGAGGATAAATTCGAGGACGAGCAAGAAGCTGATTACCCTCAAACATCCTTTGACCGTTGACAATCAAAGACTCTTCCCCCATTTGGGCGCCTGATTTTGAGCCCAAAACCCATAATAAAGACGCCCATCCTATGAATCTGGTCATTGTTGAAAGCCCGGCGAAAGCCAAAACCATCGAAAAATATCTCGGTAAGGATTATAAGGTCCTCGCCAGTTTCGGTCATATTCGCGACTTGCCGTCGAAAAACGGATCGGTCGACCCGGAGCAGGATTTTGCCATGACCTGGGCCGTCGACACGAAGTCAAAATCCCGTGTCAAAGACATTGAGACCGCGCTCAAGAACTCCGACAAGCTCATTCTCGCAACCGACCCGGATCGTGAAGGTGAAGCGATTAGTTGGCATTTGCTGGAAGTTTTGAAAAAGAAAAAAGCGCTCAAAGACAAAAAGATTGAACGCGTCGTTTTTAACGCCATCACTAAAAAATCCGTCACCGAAGCGATCGCCCATCCGCGCGAGCTCGATATGGAATTGGTCGATGCTTATCTCGCGCGCCGCGCGCTTGACTATCTAGTTGGCTTTACGCTCTCGCCGGTTTTGTGGCGCAAACTTCCGGGATCCCGCTCGGCTGGCCGCGTGCAATCTGTATCGCTGCGCCTGATTTGCGAGCGCGAAAACGAGATCGAAAAGTTTGTCGCTCAGGAATATTGGACTGTCGATGCCGCCATGAAAACCGCGGACGGCAAAGATTATGAAGCCAAGCTTGTTGCGCTCGACGGCACAAAACTGGACAAATTTTCCCTGGCCTCTGAATCCAGCGCCATGGCTGCCAAACAATTGGTCGATGGCGCTGCCCTGTCCATCCGCTCAGTTGAAGCCAAACCGGTTAAGCGCCGGCCCTATGCCCCGTTCACAACTTCGAGCCTGCAGCAGGAAGCCTCTCGAAAGCTCGGGTTCTCGGCAACGCGCACCATGCAAACCGCGCAAAAACTATATGAAGGTATCGATATTGGCGGCGAGACTGTCGGCCTGATCACCTATATGCGGACCGACGGTATCTCGATGGTCGGCGAAGCGATCCAGGAAGCCCGCGCAATTGTCGGCTCCGAATTTGGCGACATATATTTGCCGAAATCGCCGCGCGTCTATAAGAATAAAGCCAAGAACGCTCAGGAAGCTCACGAAGCGATCCGGCCGACAAGCTTTGCCCGCGTCCCCGGCCGCATCAAACTCTCCGGCGATCAAGCCAAGCTTTATGATCTGATCTGGAAGCGCGCCATGGCCAGCCAGATGGAAGATGCCCGGCTAGAGCGCACCACGATTGAAATCGCCGATGATGAGAACAAAGTCGGATTGCGCGCCTCTGGCTCCGTCCTGAAATTTGATGGATTTTTGAAGCTTTATGAAGCGGCCAAAGCGATCACCGATAAAGACGAAGAAGATTCCGGTCTTTTGCCGGAAGTCGAGCGCGGCGAAACCACGTCAGCCAGCAATGTCAATGCCGATCAGCATTTTACCCAGCCGCCGCCGCGCTACTCCGAGGCCAGCCTGGTTAAAAAAATGGAAGAGCTCGGCATTGGCCGTCCATCCACTTACGCCTCGACGCTCAAGACCCTTGAGAGCCGGGACTATGTCACGATCGAGAAGCGCCGGATTACCCCGTCTGATAAAGGCCGGCTTGTCACTGCTTTCCTTGAAAATTTCTTCGCCAAATATGTTCAATATGATTACACAGCCGATCTTGAAGAGCGGCTTGACCGTGTATCGGCCGGCGATCTGGGCTGGAAAAAACTTCTGCATGATTTCTGGGATATGTTCTCGGCTCATGTCGACGGGACCAAAGAGCTGCGGGTATCGCAGGTGCTTGACGCGCTCAACGTCACCCTCGCGCCGCTCGTATTTCCGCCGCGTGAAGACGGGAAAGATGCCCGCGCCTGTTCATCCTGTGATGATGGCGAGCTGTCGCTTAAAGTTGGTAAGTTTGGCGCTTTTGTCGGTTGTTCGAACTACCCCGATTGCAAATTTACCCGGCCCTTTGGTCAAGGCGATGATGCAGATGCGGGCGAAAAAGAAGATAAAATGCTCGGACAGGATCCGGAAACCGGCATTGATGTGTTCCTTAAAAACGGGCGTTTCGGGCCTTATGTTCAGCTCGGCGAGGAGAAAAGGCCCAAGCGGACATCCCTGCCGAAAAACTGGCCATATGAATCCATCGATCTTGAAAAAGCCCTACGCCTTCTCAGCTTGCCGCGCGAAATTGGCAAACACCCGGAAGACGGCGAGCCGATCACCGGCGCGATTGGCCGCTATGGCCCTTATATCCTGCACGCCGGGACATATGTGAACCTGCCGACCGCCGATGAGATGTTTGAAGTCGGGATCAACCGCGCTGTCACAATGCTGGCGGAAAAGCGCGCCAATGGCGGCGGACGCGGACGCGGCGCCGCAGCGGCGCTAAAGGACCTCGGCAAACATCCGGAAACCGAAAAGCCGGTCCGGGTCATGGACGGCCGATACGGTCCCTATGTCAAATATGAGAAAATCAACGCGACCATCCCGAAAGGCACTAAGCCTGAAGAGGTGACGATGGAAATGGCGCTCGAATATATCGCCGCCAAAGAAGCCAAAGGCGGCAAGAAGAAGAAAAAAGCCCCGGCCAAAAAGAAAAAGGCGGCGGCGAAAAAGAAGGCGAAAACCTAAGCCTCAGCTGTAAATGATATTGGACGTAAAATTTCAAAATTGATAAGCGACAAACGATGAAATTTGCACACGGACATAAGCTTTTGGCGTCGGTATCGCTAACCCTGTCATTATTTGTAACGGCAAGCGCTCAGGAAGCTCCAAAGCGGGACTATGACCGCTCGATCGAAGTCAATATGAATGTTGAAGACGGCTTGTCCTATTATGATCTGCAAGCCTACGAGGCGGCAGTTCCGGTCTGGCGGGAACTGGCCGAAGCCGGACATCCCGGCTCGCAATTTGAGCTCGGCGCCGCCTATTCCAATGGTTTTGGAACCGAATATTCGCTTGAAAAGGCGGCTTTCTGGCTCCGAAAAGCGGCGCGCCAGGACATGATTGAAGCGCAAAAAGGCATGATTACGCTGCACAAAATCAGCGATGGATCCATCGTGACCGATGAAGAGCGTGATTTGTGGGTCCGCCATATGGAAAGCGGAAGCGCGTCACACCTTGAAAACTTCGCCCGCGCCACGGCCTTTTCTGAATAGAACTACTTCAATTCACTAAAACCGGATTTTACTTGCCCTTCATCGCCTCTGTGCTACCCCGCGCCCGTGGAAAACTTGAATGAAAATATTATGGAGCTTGTGCGGGGAAATCCCGACAAGCTGACTTTAAAGGACCTCGCCCGCCGCCTTGGCATTAAAGGCGATGACCGGCGCGAGCTGCGCGGTGCCGTTCGCGAAATGGTCGAGGGCGGCCTATTGGTGAAAACCAGCCGTAAAACCTACCGCGAAGCTGGCACGCTCCCGGCGGTCATGGTTCTCCGCATTTCCGAGATCGACACCCACGGCGATATGGTCGGCTCGCCGGAGAATTGGCGCGGCGAAGGCGATCCTCCGCGTATGATCGTCCGCGAAGGCCCGGCATCCAAGAAGGCCAAAGGCCATGCCAGCGCGCAGCTCGGTATCGGCTCGCGGGCCCTGTGCAAAATAAAACCGACGGACCAAGGCTATGTCGCGCAGGTCATGAAAAAACTGGGCCGCGGCGGCATGAAACATCTCGGGATTCTTTATCAGGACGGGCGTGGCTGGAGCATTAAACCGGTCGACAAAAAGGCCCGGAACGAGTTCCGCCCGATCAACGTCCCTGAGGGCGCGGAAATTGACAGCCTCGTCGAGTTCCGGACATCAAATTCCAAGCGCGGCAATAGTTATGAAAAACGGGCGGAGATTACCCGCATCATCGGCCCGGCCAATGACCCGAAAGCTGCCAGCCTGATTTCACTGAAGCAGCACGGAATTCCCGTCGGTTTTGATGATGAAGTCATTGCCGAAGCCAGGGCGCTGAAACTGCGAAAACTTGACAAATACCGGGAGGATTTGCGCAAGCTCCCGCTCATCACGATTGATCCGGTTGACGCCAAAGACTTTGACGATGCCGTGTTTGCGCGCCCGGATGACGATCCCAAAAATAAGGGCGGCTGGATCGTCTGGGTCGCGATTGCTGATGTCGCCGCTTTTGTGCAGCCGGGCAGCGCCCTTGATGTTGCGGCCCGCGAAAAAGGCAATTCAGTCTATCTACCGGACCGGGTTGAACCAATGCTGCCGATGGAGCTGTCGGCTGATTTGTGTTCGCTTCGCCCCAATGAAGACCGCGCCTGTATGGCGGTGAAAATGCGCTTTCGCGGCGACGGGTCCAAAGTCGATCACGAATTTACCCGCGGGATTATGCGCTCCCACGCCCGCCTGACCTATGCTCAGGCTCAGGAAGGATTTGACGGAAAACCCGGCGAGGTCGCCGAAACCGTCATTGATACGCTGAGGGATATTTACGCCGCCTATAAGGCGCTCTTAAAGGCGCGCAATCAACGCGCCCCGCTCGCAATTGAGCTCCCGGAACGGCGCGTTCACGTCAATAAGAAGGGCGAAGTTACGAAGATCACGATCAAGGAACGATTTGACGCCCACAAGCTGGTCGAAGAGTTCATGGTACAGGCCAATGTCGCCGCCGCCGAGGCTTTGGCCGATAAGGGCGTGACGACAATTGTCCGGGTCCATGAACCGCCAAACCACGAAAAAATTCAGGGCCTGTCGGACTTTCTGCCTGCGGTTGGACTGAAATGGTCGATGGGCGAGCGGGTTTCAACTCAGCGCTTTAATCATCTATTGAAAAAAGCGACCGAAGAAGATTTGGCTGAAACTGTTGGCATGGCGGTCCTTCGGACCCAGTCCCAAGCTTATTACGGCCCCGAGCCTAAAGGCCATTTCGGATTGTCACTCAGCCATTATGCCCATTTCACTTCACCGATCCGGCGCTATGCCGACCTTGTGGTTCACCGGGCCCTGATCCGGGCATTTAATCTCGGCCATGACGGGACAACCGAAGAAGAACATAGCCGCTTGAAAGAAACTTCCGAACATATTTCCAATACGGAGCGCCGGGCTATGGCGGCCGAGCGCGACGCCAATGACCGTTATGTCGCGGCCTATCTTGAAGGCCGGGTCGGAGCCGAGTTCCCTGCCCGCATTACAGGTGTGGCTAAGGCCGGCCTGTTCGTGACGCTCGATGAAACCGGAGCTGATGGTTTCATTCCGGCGCGCACAATCGGCGACGATTTTTATATGTTTGACGAGAAGAAAAAGGCGCTGGTCAATTCCAATAATGGTGACATTTTTCGCTTTGGCCGCAAGGTCACCGTGAAATTGGTCGAGGCTACGCCGATAACAGGCGGTCTCATATTTGAAATTTTGACGGCGCCTGAGCGCGGACCCAAGCCGAAGCATAATCCCCGCGGCCGGAACCAGAAATACAAGAACCGGTCGGGTAAAAAGAGACGGCGATGAAAATTCCGGAGATTATTCTTACGGATAAAGAAAAGGCGCAGCGCGCCAAACTAGACCGGGCCGCCCGGCCCCGGATCGCCGCCACCATTGTGCTCTATTCGGGCGATCGCAAAAATCCGAAAATATTGATGGGCCAGCGGGCCAGACGCCATGATTTTATGCCGTCCGTCTATGTCTTTCCCGGCGGACGGGTCGATCGTGCCGATAATTACGCGCAATATTGTGATGATCTGCCGCGCCGGACTGAAAAAATCCTGGAAGCGGCCTATGCGCCCCGCAAAGCCCGGGCCTGCGTTCTCGCTGCGATTCGGGAAACCTGGGAAGAAACCGGGATCATGCTGGGCCAAAAAGGCGATTGGCACAAAAATCTCAATCACAAAAGCTGGGATGCGTTTCGTCAGGCTAATATCATTCCGGATTTGTCAAACATTGAAGTGTTTGGACGGGCGATTACGCCGCCGCACCGTCATAAACGCTTTGATACCTGGTTTTTCGCGCAGCCTTTTAATGGCAACCTCGCAGCGGCTTCTGATAGTCATGAGCTACTCAATGTCGACTGGTTCACATTTGATCAAATCAAAGAGCTAAAAATACACCGCGCTACGACCATGATGTTGCGTGTCCTCAAGGATTTCTTGGAAAAGCCCGCTTTACCGTCGGATGTTTTCTATTCGCGCATGGAATATCAGCAATATAAAGTCAGCCGTTTTCCAGAGTAATTGCCGTTGACATCGATAAATTCGCGCCTATAAGTCGCCGCTTGAAGATTCCCCAGTATTGGAAGGGTGTAAGCCATGGCTAAACCAACCACAATTAAGATTCGTTTGAACTCAACCGCTGACACAGGATATTTCTATGTCACTAAGAAAAATGCCCGGACAATGACCGAAAAGATGGTCAAGCGTAAGTATGATCCCATTGCCCGTAAGCATGTCGAGTTTAAAGAAGGCAAAATCAAATAGTTGATTTTAAAATTGAATAAAGAGCCGCCGGTTAGGCGGCTTTTTTTGTGGCCGCAGGAACGACTTTGTTTCGCCCTTCCCGTTTTGCCACATAGAGCGCTGAATCGGCGCGCTTGAACACATCTCTTAGTTTTTCGCCTTGCCTGACCTGCGCAACGCCGGCGCTTACCGTCACTGATAGGGCCTGTCCGCTAACAAAGATCGGCGTCCCGCCGATCAGTGACCGAATACGGTCCGCAGCTAAAAGCGCGTCATCCTGATTAGTATTGGGCATGGCGATCATAAATTCTTCGCCGCCATATCGGCTGACAATGTCAATTGCCCGCATATGAGTCACAAGACGCGTCGCAACCTCTTTGAGGATGTCATCGCCAACATCATGGCCGAGTATGTCGTTCACGCGTTTAAAATGATCTATATCAAAGACAATAATTGAAAACTCTTCGCCGCGGGCCACATTGTCAAATAACGGCGATACTGAGCGGTCAAAATAGCGGCGATTACCCAGCCCGGTCAGCGGATCGGCGACCACCATCTCCAGATCCTGATTGAAGTTTTCCTGCAGCGCATCGGAATAGAATTTGCGTTTAAGCTGGGTATTAACGCGCGCAATTAGCTCCTGCTTTTCAATCGGACGCATGAGCGTGTCATTGATGCCCAGATCATAGGCCCGGACAAAGCGGTTCTCGTCGTCCGGTGTCCCGACCAGTAAAATCGGAATAGTGCGCGTGTCATGGTCAAATTTCAATGAGGCGCAGACTCGAAGCCCGTCAAAATTATCGGACGACAGGCTGACAATGATAAGATCCGTATCGCCCGGGCGGCGATTAAGAACCTGCGCCGGATTGGTCACAATCGTAAAGCGGTGAATATCCTGCAAAGGCGCCGCAATCTGCAAAGCGCGCTTTTCATGGTCTTCGAGAACAACAATATGGCCTTTTCGTTTTTCAATCTCGCGAACAACTGTGCGTGAATTGGCGAGCGTATGACCGGTATGGCCAAGCAGCTGATCTGTCACCATTTTCAGCCGCAGCAAGGATTTGACCCGCGCCATCAGGTTGAAATCATCAAAAGGCTTAGTGATAAAATCGTCTGCCCCGGCTTCAAGGCCGCGAATACGGTCTTTGGTACTATCGAGCGCCGTCACCATAATGACGGGAATATGATAGGTTTCGGGGTCGTTTTTTAGCTTCTGGCAGGTCTCAAACCCGTCCATCTCCGGCATGATAGCGTCCATCAAAATCAGATCGACCCGTTCTTCTTGAACGATTTCCAGCGCTTCAACTCCGGAGGACGCCAGTAAAACGTCGTAATATTCAGCCGAAAGCTTAACCTGCAGCAGATGGAGGTTGGGCGCTAGATCATCAACAATGAGAATACGGGCACTCACAACGGACGGCCCAGCCTATTGAACAAATTTACGGATCGTCGCCAAAAATGAAGAAACATTGATCGGTTTGGAAATATAGGCTTCGCAGCCCCCATCCCGAATGCGCTTTTCGTCACCCTTCATAGCAAAAGCCGTTACAGCAATAATTGGAATGCCCGCCAGACTCTCATCATCCTTGATCCATTTTGTGACTTCCAGACCGGAGACTTCCGGCAGTTGAATATCCATTAAAATGAGATCGGGACGGAATGATTTGGCGAGTTTGATAGCCTTTAATCCCTCTCTGGCTTGCTCCGTCTCGAAGCCATGCGCATCAAGTAAATCTGAAAAGAGCTTCATATTGAGCTCATTATCTTCGACTATGAGGACCTTCTTTGGCATAATTTGTAACATGCTTCCACGACACCTAAATTGTTTGCACCCAATTCTTTTTATTGGCCCTATTAAACACTAATAACCTTAATCAAGCGTGTGTAATTCCTTTACAAGGCCTTAAAAGAACAGAAAAAGAACATATATTTTTGTCTGGATTCAGGACATAATCGGAAAATGGATCAAAATATGATCATTTATTGCCGAAATTGCGCCGAGCGCGCAGAATCTGCTAATTTGTGCCAGAATTGTGGGTCTCAGCGGACTGTCGGCCATTTGGAGCTTGATCGGCTCTCGATTGCTCATGTCGATTGCGATGCTTTTTATGCCTCAATCGAAAAGCGTGACAATCCCGAGATAGCGCAAAAACCGGTTATCGTCGGCGGCGGCGTGCGCGGCGTGGTCTCTGCCGCCTGTTACACGGCGCGCATGTATGGCATCAAATCCGCCATGCCAATGTTCAAGGCCAAGAAGGCCTGCCCAGATGCAATCGTTATCCGGCCGGAAATGGATAAATATGCCCGGGAAGGTCGGCGCATCAAAGATCTGATGTCGCAGCTCACGCCGCAGATAGAGCCCTTGTCCATAGACGAGGCTTTTCTGGATCTAACCGGCACAGACCGGCTGCATGGGCGTACGCCGGCCCAAAGTCTAATTCTCCTTCAAAACAAGATATTAGCCGAAGTCGGCGTGACCGTCTCTGTCGGACTGAGCTATAATAAGTTTTTGGCTAAAACCGCATCTGATCTGGATAAGCCTCACGGCTTTGCCACGCTTGGCCAGGCCGACGCGGTGGAATTTCTAACCGATAAGCCGGTCAGTTTTATCTTTGGTGTCGGGCCCGCCTTCGCCAAGACGCTGGCAAAATCCGGCATACAAACAATCGCAGATGTGCGCCGCCGCGACGACCTATATATGATGAAAAATTTTGGCGAGGCCGGCATGCGGTTGGCGCGGCTGGCGCGGGCCGAGGATTTTCGGAAAGTCAATCCGGTCAGCGAGCGCAAGAGCGTCTCGGCTGAGACCACCTTTAACGATGACATTGATGACCCGGAGATCCTGAAGGACATTCTATGGACTTTGTGCGTCAAAACTTCCGATCGTTCCAAAGCCAAAAACATTGCCGGGCGTGTTGTGACCCTGAAGCTCAAAACCAAACAATTTGAAACCATTAGTCGGCGCCGGACTTTGGCCCAGCCAGCGCAGCTCGCCGACGCTATTTTTCAGGCCCTCTCTCCGCTCCTTGAAAAAGAAGCCAATGGCCGTAAATTTCGCTTGCTCGGCGCCGGCATAGCCGATCTATCCGATCCGGTCGGCGATAGTGGTGATCTTCTCGACCCGGGCGCCGCCAAACGCGGCATTGCCGAGCGCGCCACGGACAAAGCACGAGAAAAATTTGGTAAATCCGCGATTGTCAAAGGCCGTGAATTTCGCCAGCGGACCAAAAAATAAACCTTTGGACCCTGTGCCGGATCGTCAAACTTTCCTTGGAGTTTTCATCCTAATAATTATTGATCTTGGCTTGCGAATTCCCGGAAATAGTCTGCGGTCTCTTGATCCGTGCGGCTAGCGGCGTTTCGCCAGGTTGGCGCCGTATCGAGATTGAGGACTTCGCCTTCGCTAGTCACGATAAATACGGTCGGAGTTCCGACAATTTCCTCGACGCCAAACCGCTGGGCAATATCAATATTGCGGTCTTTTCGACCGACATCAATATAGAGCAATTCATAATAAGGCGTGATATTTTGCGCGCGAAAATCAGGATCTTCAAACCGCGCGGCCAGCCCCCGGCTATCATGACACCAATTCGCGCCCATGGCGATAATAGCGAGCTTATCATTGGCGCGCGCCCGGGCCAAAATATCTTCCACATCCTGATGGGCGTCAGCGTCAGCATCATACGGCCTCGGCTCATCTTCATCATGATGCTCACCATCTTCCGCATGGGCATAGGGCAGAGGCGAATGGGAAATCTCCTCCGCAGTTTTTGAAAAGCGGTCTTCCAAAGAGCTCGGCACGACAACTTCCTGGACGGGCGCGGCGGCGCCTTCTTCCGGCGGCGTTTCCGAGCAGCTCGCTACGGCCGGGCACAAAAAAAGAACAAGAGATAATAGGTATCGAGACATAGGCATTCATATCGCGAATTTGCGCGAACTCAAATAATCAATGCAGGCGCTTATGGCTTTTCTTTTCCCAGTTCCTGGGAGCGGCGATAGGCGGCAGTGACCGCTTCGCGGATAACAGGCGGTAATCCAACGCTTTGCATTAAAACGTCGAGCGCGGCCTGAGTAGTGCCGCCGGGCGAGGTGACATTGCGGCGCAGCTCTCTTGCGCTCTGTCCGGACTTTTCCAGCAGCGCGCCGGCGCCGATTAATGTCTGGCGGGCCAGTTTCCCGGCCATTTCTTCGGAAAGGCCAATAGATTGACCGGCGGCAGCGAGCGCTTCGACCATATGGAAAAAATAAGCCGGGCCGGATCCTGAAATCGCGGTGACCGCATCTATTTGCGCTTCGGAAGACAGTTCAATTACTTCTCCGCCCGCCTGCAGTAATTCGGTGATATGGGCTTTGGGTTCGGCCTCAAGCTGACCGGGCGCATAAAAGCCGGTTATGCCTTTGCCGATAGAAGACGGCGTATTGGGCATACAGCGTACACAGATCTGATCCGGAAAGGTCCGTTCGAGAGACGCCATGGTTGTGCCAGCCAGAACAGAAATCACAATTGCGCCGGCCGGGAGGAATTGCGCGATTTGCTCTCCTGCCTCCGCAAAGGATTGGGGTTTGATCGCGAGCAGAACATATTTCGCGCTGGCGATTTTTTTCGAAACCGCAGCCTGATGCGCGGCGCCGGTGTCAATGACGGTCTGCGCCGCTTCGCCTGGCTGGGGATCGACAATCAGTAAATTTTTTAAAGGAACGACCGGATTTCGGCCTTTGGTCCAGCCAGAAACCATGGCGCCGCCCATTCGGCCTGCCCCTATCGCAATATGAGTAATCATAGTGTGAGTATTACGGATTGGCCGCGAGATCGACAAGGGCTGAGGTCAGCGCGTCTTCGGGCGATTTTCCAGCCCAGATGACATATTGGCAGGCCGGGTAGCCGCGCTCGGCCGCGTCCAGCGCCTGGGCGATCAAATCCTGAGCCTGTTCGATCAATAATTTAGCGCCGCCTTTGAGCGAATGGCTGTGTCGATAGACCAGCGCGCTGTTTTTATCCCAATAGTCGAAATGACCATAGGTCAGGCGCTCATTGATCAGAGAAATCAACCGGCAAATATCGTCGCTGCGACCGCCGGGCGAGCGCCCGTCAAATGCCAGATAAAGCGCGAGCGCTTCAGTATCCGCTTCCCACGTCAGGATAAGATCATGGTGGCACCAAAGACCCGGCAAGGAAATATGGAGCTCATCAGGGTTTTGGCGTTCAAATTCATAATGCTCGGCTATGCAGAGCCGCTCAAATACATCCAGCGGACTTTGCCGTGACGCTATAGCTGTTTTCAGGGTTGCGCCCGGCCGCAAACAATATTCATCGGCAATTTTCATCGGATTTTGAATCACCTCTTCGCTTAGGAACAGGCTAGGAAAATCACTTTAAATTACAAGATATAGTTATCCTGGAATTGTTGATAACTATATTTTGGGGTAAAAATGCGGTTGATAAACTACTTTTTGGCTGTTTTAAGCTTTTTCTCGAGTCCGGAAACGGTTTTTTTGAGCTTTTCATTCTCAGCGGCGAGATTCTGCATTTGCGCTTTGAGAACTTCAAATTCATCGCGTGTGATCAAATCCATATCTTCGATCAGCCGTTCAGCCTGTGAGCGGCCCATGGCTTTGACCTCGTCGCCGACACCTTTTACGGCGCCGACAGCGTTGGTGAAGAGATTGGTTAAATCGTCAAGAGGACGGGATTTGGTCTGCATGTTTTGCCTTTCAGCTTCAGTCTTGATCAGGCCGATTGATTTTGCCTTTTCTAACAGATAGGGACGTTTAACAGAATTTCCAGATCGCCACCAGTAACCCAATTGCCGCGCTATGATTTTTAATTTGATATATGCCATCAGATTTCCGGACTGGATCAGCGATACCGCTATTCCGCTACCCGGACCGTTATCGATCAAATGGTATGGTCTGGCCTATATTGTCGGCATTTATCTGGCTTTTTTATGGGCCGCCCGAACCGTGAAAAAGAAAGAGGTCTGGATCCCCGAAGGGGTCACCCGGGGCTCTGAGCTTATTCCGAATAAGAGACTGCTCGAGGATTTTACCTTCTACTGCCTGCTCGGGATCATCGTCGGCGGCCGGTTGGGTTATGTCCTGCTCTATCGCCCTGAATTTTATTTCTCCAGCCCGGTCGACATTTTCAAGGTCTGGGATGGCGGCATGGCCTTCCATGGGGGATTTGCAGGCGTATGTCTGGCGGTCTGGGCAATTTCCAGAAAGTATAAAATATCTTTATGGCGCTGGGCTGATATGGCGGCCATTGGCGCGCCGCTCGGGCTTGGTCTTGTCAGGCTGGCCAATTTTGCCAATCAGGAATTGCCGGGCCGCGTTACAGATGTGCCTTGGGCGTTTAAATTTTGGGCCGGAGATAATGATCAGCTGCCGCGCCATCCGAGCCAGCTATACGAAGCCTTCCTTGAAGGACTGGTCATATTTCTGATCCTGTGGTTTCTGGCGCGCAAGAAAAAAGCTCTGACCAAGCCCGGAATATGTGCGGGCATGTTCTTCCTGCTATACGGCTTGTTCCGGTTTGGAGTCGAATTTGTTCGAGAGCCGGATAGCAATCCGATTATTGAAGGACTGACGCGCGGCATGACCTATTCCCTGCCAATGGTCTTTATCGGTCTGGCGATTGTCTGGTGGGCGGCCAAACGTCCGCCGGTTGCGCCCAAACATATGCCGGACGACGCAAGTCCTTCGGCTAAAACCGCCAAGGCGAAATGAGCACTTTAAAAGACCGCATCATAGCCCGTATCAAAGCGGAAGGCCCGATGAGCGTGGCCGAATATATGGGCATTTGCCTGCTTGATCCCAAACACGGTTATTATCCGACCCGTGATCCGCTCGGCTCTGATGGCGACTTCATCACCGCGCCGGAAATTTCTCAGATGTTCGGAGAGGTCTTGGGATTATGGGCGCTGCAAAGCTGGACCGACATGGGCCGGCCCGAAAGGGTCCATTTGGTCGAGCTCGGGCCCGGACGCGGAATTATGATGAGCGATATGCTGCGCGCCGCCAACCTGGCGCCGGACTTCATAAAAGCCCTGTCTGTTCACCTGATCGAAGCTTCGGCCGCACTTGAAGCGGTTCAGGCCAAAACACTCGGCGATATAAGCGTTCCGGTTAGCTGGGTTTCCAGCCTGTCCGACGTCCCGGACGGCCCGACTATTATCATCGGAAACGAATATCTCGATTGCCTACCGATCCGGCAATTTATCCAGCAAGACAGATTTGCCAAGGCAGCCGGATGGCACGAGCGCGTCGTCACCCTCACTGAAGACGAAGAAAATTTAATGTACGCCGTCTCCGCCGAGCCGATATCAGACGTGATGCAGCAATCCATGCCGGCGGCTCTGAGTGATGCCAAGACGGGCGAACTGCTCGAAATTTGCCCGGCGGCCTATCAGATGCTCGACCAGATCAAAACCCGCTTCACCGCCTCGCCGGGCCGCGCTTTGTTTATCGATTACGGGCCGGAGACAACCGAGTTTGGCGATACGCTACAGGCCTTGAAACGTCATGAAAAGGTCGACGTGTTTTCAGATCCGGGGAATATTGATTTAACAGCCCGCGTCGATTTTGGCGCGCTTGGAGAGTTTGCGCAGTCGCTTGATTTGACGGCAACCTTGCCGGTTGCGCAATACGAATTTTTGTCAAAACTCGGGATCGAAATGCGCGCCGCCGCGCTGGCCCGCGCCAAGCCGGAGTCCAAAGCCAAGATCGCCCGCCAGCTCGAACGTCTCACTGGA
This sequence comes from Hellea sp., assembly GCA_013002305.1. Classification (GTDB taxonomy): domain Bacteria; phylum Pseudomonadota; class Alphaproteobacteria; order Caulobacterales; family Maricaulaceae; genus JACOMS01. The sequence continues at coordinate 2,598 of JABDKG010000037.1, read as the reverse complement.
GAAGCGCAAATGGGGCAATTGTTTAAAGCCGTTTGTTTTCAATCCACCGGACTTGATCTGCCGCTGGGCTTTCGATCATTTAATGAACCGTCATGACAAAAACGCCGCCTTACAAAACCCATGACCTGCTTGATCATTCATCGGTTAGTCATGGATTTTTCGGACGCGAAGGCGGCATATCAACAGAGCAATATGCCAGTCTGAATGCCGGCGAAGGATCGCACGACAATCCTGAAAATGTCGTCGAGAACCGCACGCGCATTGCCTCGGCTATTGGCACATCATCAAAGCGGTTACTGTCCAACCATCAGGTCCATTCTGCAAAAGTTGTCATCGTTGATCGCCCCTGGGACGGCGAGAAGCCCCACGCTGACGGCCTGGTCACCAAAACCAAGGGATTGGCCCTGTCCGCGCTTGGGGCCGATTGTGGACCGGTTCTGTTTCATGATCCGGACGCCGCAATAATTGGCGCCTGTCACGCCGGTTGGGGCGGCGCGCTCAAAGGCATTACGTCTGCGACAATCAAGGCTATGGAAAGCCTCGGCGCGACGCGCGGCAATATCCGCGCGGTCCTCGGACCCTGTATCAGTCAGGCCAATTACGAAGTCGGTCATGATTTTAAGGATATGTTCGCTGCCGAACGCGAAAGCTATGACCGGTTTTTCAAACTCGGACCGCCCAAAAAGGACGGGCAGCGCAAGCCGCATTTTGACCTAAAACGCTTTATCCTCGCCCGGCTACGGGATGACGGCATCACCCGAATCGATGCCCTGCTCGATTGTACTTATGGCCAGCCGGAGGATTATTTTAGCTACCGCTATAACAGCCATAATGAAATTATTGACTATGGACGCAATATTTCCGCGATAATGCTCAAACAGTGATTTACAAGCGCTGGCCCGCTCATTAGAGAAGCCTCAAACATTAGGACTTTGAAGGTGGGCCCCAATGAAACTGATTAGCGGATCGTCAAACCCGGACTTGGCGGCAGCAATTGCTGATGTTCTGGATGTTCCCCTCACCTCCGTCGAAATAGAAAGATTCCGCGATCAGGAAATTTTCGTTCGCATCAATGAAAATGTCCGCGGTGAAGATATTTTCCTGATCCAGCCGACCTCCGCTCCGGCCAATGACCATTTGATGGAACTGCTGATTCTGATCGACGCTTTGGTGCGCGCCTCTGCCGAACGCATCACGGCGGTTGTTCCCTATTACGGCTATGCCCGTCAGGACCGCAAAACAGGCGGCCGGACACCGATCTCGGCCAAGCTGGTTGCCAATCTGATATCCAAGGCCGGCGCTGACCGGGTTTTGACGATCGACCTACATGCCGGACAAATTCAGGGCTTTTTCGATATTCCGACCGATAATTTGTTCGGCCAGCCGGTTTTTGTGCAGGATATCAAGGATAATTACTCCCGCAAAGAGCGTGATAATCTTCTCTTTGTCTCGCCCGATACAGGCGGTGTGGTGCGGACCCGCAGCATTGCCAAACAGTTTAATGCTGACATTGCCATTGTCGACAAGCGGCGTCCCAAGGCCGGAGAAGCCGAGGTTATGAACATTATCGGCGAGGTCGAAGGCCGCGACTGCATTTTATATGATGATATTATCGATAGCGGCGGCACGCTGTGCAATGCCGCAAATGCGCTGATGGAACATGGGGCCGGCTCGGTAACCGCCTATATTACACATGGCGTATTGTCGGATCCGGCCGTTGAACGCATTACCAAATCCGTCATCAAAGAAGTGGTCACAACGGATACAATCGCGCAGCCAGATAAGGTTAAAGATTGCCCGAAAATCCGCGAAGTTTCAGTCGCCAAACTACTCGGTGAAGCTATCCGGCGGATCGCCAATGATGAGAGCGTCTCGAAACTATTCGGTTAGGCCAGAGCTCCAGCTCGCAACCGCCTGATCATAGATGGATTGCAGCTCGCTAAATCGCCGCGCGATTATTTCTTGCGCGACCGGATCAAAATCCATTTTCTCTTTCGAGGCATTGCGCCGAGGCATTTTTAAACGCCCATAATTTTCATGCGCTCCAAATTGGCGCGCGAGATATTCAGACGCATGTTCAAGCGGGATAATATCGAGCGCGATCGTGGGATCGGCGCAATTATAATATCCTAACATCCGTTCGGGATTCTTGCCCAAAATAGTGCAATTTCTGGCAAAGTCCGGGAAGTCACCGGCGCGCGCCAATTTAAGATCGCCCGCCAGTTTCACCTTCTTGCTCATCCGCGCGGCGATTTTGGGTTTCTGGCAATATTGGAAGTAAGATCGGATCAGATCATACGCGGGACGCACGAGCACGAAGATACGCTTGGGCTTTCCAATTTGCCATTTGGTGCATTTGGTGAGCGCCGGGCTAATTCGCTCATGGCGACCGCCGGGCAGAAAATTAAGACGCGGCTCTATATCATCAAATTCGAGCGTGCCACGCGCATGATCGCGCGCCGTTTCAGGAACGGACAAAAATATCTGTCCGTCAAGATTATTGAGAAGCCACGCCGTAACCGACATGCCGCCAACTTTCGGCACATGGATAAATAAAGTCTCGCCGTTCATAAGCATAGGATTGCCTACGATATTTTA
>JABDKG010000024.1 GCA_013002305.1 Hellea sp. | reverse complement strand
CATAAAGCTGGCGCTCGGAATAGGATTGATCCGGCTGTGTTTCGCCGCGGTGAAGGTCGCGCACGACTTCGGACAAGAGTATAAGGTCGCCAGAATTAATTTTCGCTTCATATTCCTGAGCGCGGCGGCTCCACATAGTGCGTTTAATGCGGGCGCGGCCTTTAATTGTCGTGAAAGCGTCCTTGAGAACATTTTCGTTTGAGAGCGGACGCATGCCGGATGTGCCGGCCTTGGCGGTCGGGACGCGCAAAGTCATTTTATCCTGCTCGAACAGCACGACATAGACTTCAATATCAAAGCCGGCGATGACTTCCTGCTCAATGCCGGTCACATGACCAACACCGTGGGCCGGATAGACAATATATTGTCCGACCTTAAATTTTGAATATGTTTTTTTCTTACCGCCTTTAATGGCGGCTTTCCTACTTGAAGCCATGTTAGAAACTTTCCAATTGGGGCGGGATTAAATTGGGGCTCCGCCTAAGTTTACACAAATAAATAGCGCGGCCAGATTGGTAACCTAAACCGCGCTTGTTGACCTATTATAACAAAAAAAAGAGCAAAAATCCAGTTATACAACCAATTATTTTCACCATTAGATGAAAAAACAGCCGAATTCACCGTTAAAACTTCAAATTTAGTCGCCTTGTCCGGGTTTTTCGCTGAAATATTTTTCAAATTTTCCGGTTTCAGATTCGAATTTTTCGGCGTCCTCAGGCGGATCGCGCTTAACTGTGATAACCGGCCATACTTCGGCATATTTGGTATTGATCTCGAGCCATTTACCGTCCGGATCGTCTTCTGTGTCAGGGACGATCGCATCAACCGGACATTCCGGCTCGCAAACGCCGCAATCGATACATTCTTCAGGGTGAATGACGAGCATATTTTCGCCCTCATAGAAGCAATCGACCGGACAGACTTCAACGCAGTCCATAAATTTACATTTAATGCATTCGTCTTTGACAATATAGGTCATGAAAAGCTCATACGGCGAAACGGTATCAATATAGACGGCGCATTTGGAGACTTGACCGGCTTTTGTCAACACAGAACCGTGTCATTGGCCTAGCTGTCCGGTGCACTATAATACTCGCGCGCTTCGCTCGCCGGACCGCGGCGATGGGGCAGGCCGATAATTTCCAGCTGAAATAAGGCAGAGCCGCGCATAAAGCTAATCTCATCGGAGGGGAGCACCTTAAAGCCCGGCTTGTTAATACGCTGGATCTGGCCAAATCGCGACAAGCGGATTTTGCCTTTTTTGATATGGCGGGTCGCGAGCGTGCGGGTCTTAAACAGACGGCAGCGATAAAGCCAGATATCCAGTCTTTGTCCGCCCGGTGCGCTATCAACTTCGGTCAAAAACTAGCCGCCTTTTTTTGGCGGATTATCCTTTTTAAGGGCCGCAAGAGCTGCAAATGGGCTGTCTTCATCGCGGCGCGGTTCTGACTTGGCATATTTGGGCGGCTTTCCGCCTTTGTAATCCTGTTTTTTCCGGCGATTATTTTTGAAAGACTTGCCGGAATGGGGTCGACGGTCTTGTCCAAATTTCGATCCGGGCTTTTTCTTGCCCCGAAATGGCAGGAACCAAAACTCTTTATTCTCAAGCTCGGTGATGGTGCCATCTTCACCTGTCTCGCGAAAATTATAGACGCTAAGCTTCTTACGATCGACCGGTTTGGCGGGCTTGGCCGCTTCAGCGGGTTTCGTGTCCTCAAGTTTGGGGTCGGAGAGCTTTTCAGCGGTTTCCGTCTTAGTTTTGGCATCCGCTTCGGATTCTGGCGTGGTTGCTTCCGTCTTGGCGGGTTTGTCGTCACTGACAAAGCGCGGCGGGACCGGCGCGGCCAGTTCCGGCCTGGCGGTTTCGTCAATTGCGCCTTCGATCACTTCCGATTGATAGCCGAGCCCTTTAAGGACGCCTTGCATTTCCTCGTATGTACAGCCTAGAAGCGCTAACATTTCCTGCATAATCTGGAACCGTCTCGTGCCGGACTCGCGCTGGGCCTGGCGTATGACAGCCGCCAATCGGTTTAAAATATCAAACCGGACAATGCGCGGTCCGCAGGCCTTATAGCCTGCTATCCCGATCGCCTGATCGGTAAAATTTTCGGCTGAAAATTCGCCCTCATTGGCAATTGAGGTCACGCCGGCAAAGGGGATGAAGGGCGCGCCGTCTCCGCCAGCACCAAAGGCGAGCAAATTAGCTAGGAGCGAGGCCGGCTTGGGCCGTATCATTTCGCGCATATAAACATCATATTGCCCGAAGGTGACGCCGAGCTCGCGTAAAGGCTTACGCGCATCCTGATCCAGGTCATTGACCAGCTTTCCGTGAACGGCCCGGTTCAAATGTCCAAAATTTTCATAAAGCGTATAGGCAAAGCCTTTGACCACCGGGCTTGCATCCGCGCTTTCATTCAGTGTTTTCAGGCTTTGTAGCGGGGCCAGCTTTTCATTGGCTTCGGTCTTCAGGAAATCCCGCATTCTTTCAGCGGCCAAATCGCGGAGGTTTCCTGCGCCAAGCTCACCTCCGACCAGTTCTACGTCCGGATTGAAAACGGATCCTGCCTTGGTGATACGCCCGACCGGCGCGCCGCCCCAGACAATCTTACCGTCATTAGAGATCGTAAAGATGGCGTGGGTGCCGCCGACAATAGATGTCAGGCGCCGATTAATTTCCGGCGCAACCGCCTTTTCAGCCGTTTCTCTTAGAGCTTTCGCCTCAAGTTCCGACTGACTTTCGTCAATTTCAAAAGACAGTCCTGTCAATCGTCCGATTTTGTGATTTTCGACCCACACATCTCCATCATCTTTGATGGTTGCTTCCATATAAGCCCCGTTTCCTTTCATCAGCGCTTGGGTGCGCTTATCTACAAATTTTGCCGTCAGTTTTTCATGCAAAGCATCTGACAGGCGATCCTCAATCTCGCGGGTTTTTTCAACCCAATAATTTACTTCTTCCAGCCAATCGGATTTATGCGCGCAGAACGTCCAAGTCCGAATGAAAGCCAGTCGAGTCGCCAAAATATCAACGCCACCTTCTGCATGGTCAAGTCTACTGGTTTGTTTATGTACAAATTCTGAAGAAATTCTATTATCGTTACTCACAAATTGATCATAAATTGCGCGCAAAAGTCGTGTATGTTGTTCAAGTGTCACGTTTCGGAAATCAGGTATTTGACAAATCTCCCAAATTTTGCGGATTTTGGCCTCAGATGTCGCCTTAGGTTTTATATCCGGCATTTGTGCGAAACGATTCAAAACAGCTTCGTCAATCGGTTCTGCTATTCGCCTGAGACGGCGGTGCGAAGAGGGCTTGGCGAGAGAGTTTAGCAGGGCATCGATCGAGCCAAAATCCAGAACACTATTGCGCCATTCGGCCGAGCGGTCCGGGTCATATATATGATTTTCCAGCCTTGCGATCAGCTGCTCGTCAAATGTCGGGCAGTCGCCGGTTGGGCCAAATGTTCCGTCATTGCGAAACCGCCCGGCGCGTCCGGCAATTTGGCCAACTTCCATTGGATAGAGACGGCGACGCCGCCTTCCGTCAAATTTTCTAAGCGAGGCAAAGGCGACATGATCCGCATCAAGATTAAGCCCCATGCCGATGGCGTCGGTCGCGACCAGAAAATCGACTTCGCCGGTTTGGTACATGGCCGCTTGCGAATTGCGGGTGCGCGGTGACAATCCGCCCATGACCACGGCCGCCCCGCCGCGAAAGCGCCGGATCAGCTCGGCAATGGCGTAAACTTCCGGCGCGGAAAAAGCGACAATCACCGATCGCTTGGGGAGCCGCGTAATCTTGGTAGGTCCCGTGTGGGTCAGGGTAGAGAACCGCTCACGCGTCTCAAACCGAATGTCCGGAACCAGATCATAGAGCAGGTCGCGGACGGTTTCCGCGCCTAAAAACAAAGTTTCGTCGCGGCCGCGATGGGTTAAGACCCGCTCGGTAAATATATGGCCGCGCTCGGGATGGGCCATGAGCTGTACTTCATCGATTGCGACAAAGGCAAAAGGATGTTGACCACGCAGCTTTTTTGGCATGGCTTCGACCGTGCAGACATAATATTGCGCGTTGGCCGGAACGATTTTTTCTTCGCCCGTGATCAGGGCACATAGGCGCGGGCCCTTGATGGCGCAAATTTTGTCATAGACTTCGCGGGCAAGCAGCCGTAGCGGCAGGCCGATAATACCGCTCTCGCGCGCCAGCATGCGCTCAATAGCATAATGGGTCTTGCCCGTATTAGTCGGGGCCAAAATGGCTTTTAAAATGCTGTCAGGATCAGGACGCATCCTGCTCCTATGAGAGATTCGAGCGCGCCGGGCAATGGGTGTATTATTTAATGGGGATCGGAATCCAGAATTTGGCCCAACAAGTTGCGGTTCAGGACGGTGAGGCGGCCATGGCCGGCGGAAGATGTCATAGAACAAGCGTTAGCAAGGGTGTGCTTTTTGAAATGTGACCTGGTTCACAATTTCACGTTAATTTTGATCTTTTTCTAGCTCCTTGCCTTTAATGATTATCGCGTCTTTGACCTTGATGGTCGCTTTAAACCCGCTGATTTTATAGGTGAATTTGACCGGCATATAGATACCAAGGTCGGGTCGATTGATGAAATAGGCCTTCACCGGGGCAGACGCCTCTTCATCATCCGGCAGATCTTCCGCGTCAAATCCCGAAATCGGCTCATAATAAATATGGCATTTGATCGCCGGATATCGCGTCCCGTCATATTTATAGGTCGTATCCTCTACCCGCTCCATACGCAGATTATAATGCTGTTTACTGTCAAAGACTTTGATATCGTCCTGGCAGACTTCGCCCTTAATCTCATAGCCGGTCATGATCATTTTAAGCAAAGCCGAATTGACGTCATCTGACGTAAATTTCTGCGCTAATGTCGCTGGCGGTGTGCCCTGTGAACCATGCGGCGGGCGCACTTTAATATCGACAGACGGTTCATCATAATTGAAATTCATAACAACCCGGCGGGCCTTTTTATTGAGGTTTTGCTGCACATGCCGGACGGGGTGAATACCTGTACGATCATAGCGCCCGGCCGTGGTTGACCACATGCGCTGCTTTTTGAACATCGCCGCAAGCCCGGAGGTCTTAAGATCCGTATAGACCCTATATTTATTCCGACCCATCGTGCCTTTGAGGCGGGCCTTCATGATCTTTAGGCCAAAGACAGAGCCTTTAAGCTCGACGTCAAACGCAGTCTCGCCGTGTTTCGGGTCGAGCGGCGCCGTAAATTTAGCATCGGGCTCGAGCTTGGGCTCATCGGCAAAGACGGGCGCGCCCAATAGGGCCGGGCCGCCCATTAATATCAGGGCGGCAAGCCCGGTATAGAATCGCTTCATTTTAGTCTCCCGAAACGTCAGAATATGGTGTATAAGCCATTCAATCTGGCGAAAAGCTGAACAAAACAGCTTTTTTCATGACAATTCAGTCATGTTTTGGTGCGATTTCTAACCAGATTTTGTCTTGACGGGCCATGATGGACGATATATCTCCCCGTCAAATTATGCGCGCCCGCCATGCATGCGGGCCTTTTTTATCGAATATAGGTGAACCCCGATGTCACGTCGCTGCGATCTTTTAAATACCGGCCCAATGTCCGGTCACAATGTGTCTCACTCTAACATCAAAACGAAACGTCGTTTTGAAGTGAACCTTTGCAATGTTACCCTCCCATCTGACGGGCTGGGCCAGAACTTCAAACTCCGCATTGCCGCAAAAACTTTGCGCACGGTTGATTTTAAAGGCGGTCTGGACGGATTTCTTATGGGAACCAAAAACGCCAAGCTCACAGACAAGGCCAAGAAAATCAAAAAAGCCTTGGTCAAGAAACAGGCCGAAGCAGCCTAACAGCTTTACAGCTTATTAGCGGTGCCCCACATTACCGCTTTTAACGCCCGCGAACTTCGGTTCGCGGGTTGTTTGATTCTGGACCTGTAAGAATTCAATTCAATGGCGCTTAACCCGCTGTTAACCACGATCACGGCAAGGTTTGATCATCAAAGGTACGGAATTCTACCCGATGTCAGGGAGGTAAACATTACGAAGGACATTTATGCGCAATAATCATGTCACGCCTGCTTTCAGGCCGCCCAGTCGAAATTTGGTAAGAGCGAAAGGAGGGATGATGCGCAAATGGCTTCTGATGTGCCGAAAATCTGAATATCGTATCGCCCGCCGTTATTTGGGCCTTTCCATAAGATAACCCTGTATTCGCCTTATTCGGGTCAAGTTTACGCGCTTCTTTCCCGTACGATAAGGGAGAGGACAGATGAAAAAACGATATAAATTCGCGCTTGGCGCAGGCCTGTTACTGGCCGGGCTTTACGTCAATAACGCGTCCTGGATTGCCGGCATTCCTGACGGAGAAATGACGCTGGTGTCTCATCGCGGCGTTCATCAAACCTTTCACCGAGATGGCCTCAACAATGAGACCTGTACCGCCGAGCACATATTTAAGCCCCGGCACGAATTTCTTGAAAATACCATAGAGTCCTTTGACGCCGCTATCTATGCAGGCGCAGAGCAGATCGAGCTTGATATTCACCCCACAACCGACGGTGAATTTGTCGTTTTTCATGATTGGACTCTGGATTGCCGGACAGACGGTACCGGGAAAACCCGCGATCATGATCTGGCTTATTTGAAGGCTCTGGATATTGGTTATGGCTACACGTCGGATTACGGCCGCACATTTCCGTTCCGGGGCAAGTTCACCGGAAAAATGCCGACCTTAAATGAGGTTTTGACCGAATTTTCCGATACGCATTTTATCATCAATTTTAAGAGTCGCTCCAAATCAGAGGCGGCGAGCTTGCTGGATTATCTGGACGCAGGTGAATGGTCGCGCCTGTCGGTCTCCGGCCATGTTGATCCGGTTTCGATCGTACGAGACGCTCACCCGAAGGTTCGCGGAATGGTTCGAAGCGAGGTCAAACAATGCCTGAAATCCTATGTCCTGACAGGCTGGTCAGGCTTCGTTCCAAAATCCTGTTACAATATGACGGTCCCCGTGCCGGCGAATTACCGAAAATTTTTCTGGGGCTGGCCGCACCGATTTGAAAAACGGCTGAACAAGGTCGGCAGCCGCTCGCTGTTAATGGGCGAATATACAGGCACCGGCAGCACGGGTATCGATAGTATGGCGGATCTCGAATTTGTTCCGAAAAATTACAAAGGGATGGTTTGGACCAACACCGTAGAGTGGACCGGGCCGGAGCTTAACTCGCGCGGCCTATTAGGCGAATAAAGCGCTCTTGCAGTGCCGGGTTGGATTTAAACTCACCGGTAAACTGGGTCGTGATGGTCGACACATCCGTATGGTGGACGCCGCGCGTCGTCATACATTCATGTTTGGCATCGATCATAATAGCTGTCCCGCGCGGTTTTAAGGCGTCGTCAATGGCTTTGGCGATTTGCGCGGTCATGGTTTCCTGCGTTTGCAGCCGTTTGGCGAAAATTTCGACGACTTTGACGATTTTGGAAATACCAACGACTTTGTCGGTCGGAAGGTAGGCGACATAGGCTTTGCCAATAAAAGGCGCAATATGATGCTCGCAATGGCTTTCGACATCGATCTCGCGCAAAATCACCATATCATCATAGCCGGAGACATCTTCAAATACCCGTGACAGGACCTCTGCCGGATCCTCATTATAGCCTTTGAACCATTCGGCATAAGCGTCAACGACGCGCTTGGGCGTGTCTTTCAAGCCTTCGCGCTGAGGATTATCACCGGCCCAAGCGATCAAGGTGCGCACGGCTTCCATCGCCGCTTGGCGCGTCGGTTTCGCGGCAATCGGCACAGATTTCAAAACGGGTTTTTTAGGTGTCTCTTGTGTCATAGCGGGGCCTTATAGGCTAAAATAGAGCCATAATACCAGCGACAAATGCGCATAGTTCTTATGTTGGGATTTTGCGGGCCTATTTAAAACTCGCCCCTATAAACCCGGCAACTATCAAAATAATTATAACATAGAGCGCTAACGGGCTGCGGGGTTGGGCAGGCCTTTGCGCGCGCTGCGCCTTTTCCTGGGCCGCCGCCTGCTTTTCGGCTGCTTTTTTGCGGGCCTTAAAATCTATAACATTATTATCGCGGCTCATAAGCAGCCCTTTCGATTGGTCAGCAGACCATAACGCTCTATTTCATCCATCTTCATGACATATATGTCCTCAGGCTCGGCCGCTTCACGGGTAAATACGTAAAATGCAGGATCTATGCCCATCTCGCGTAAAAAACGCTCATGTTTGGGCTGACTGCGGTCAAAGCCAATATCTTTAGGGGAAAAGCGCTCCTTATCGCCAATGCTCCAGCTGTGCACCCCGATCATCGCCCCGCATTCCATGGTTCGCTCTGTGCCGGCGATAAATAAGTCCACTGCGCCGGACGCGATATAGCTATTGGGCAAAAGATGGGTCTTAAGCCGGGCATCGCGAATTTCCCGCGCGATCCTTAAATTTGTCGCGCTATCCTTGGTCCCTGACATGCGGTGAAGCACCAAGGTCTCGACCTGCGGATTGTCGCGAATAAAGCTGCGCATCGTGCCAAGCGACAGGCTATCAGTAGTGCCGTAAACCAGCGCGCGATCGCCGCGCACTTTAAAGCGCAAATCATCGCAGAGTTTCTGCCAGCCCTGCCAGACCGCAAAAGCGATCAGGACACCGACCAGCGCAAAGGCGATCCGGGTTTTATTTTGCATGGACAAATGCATGGCAATCCTCATAAGAGGCTAGAAATTACGGGCAAGTTAAATCTGCATATTTAGACGCTATGGAACTGAAACTTTATAATTCGCTGACGCGCCAAAAAGAAGTGTTTAAGCCGCAGGACCCGAAACGGGTGACGATGTATAATTGTGGCCCGACGGTCTATTCCTACGCCCATATCGGCAATGCCCGCGCCGCGGTCGTGGCCGATGTTCTGTTTCGGGTTTTGAGGCATATCTACGGCGAAGACCATGTAGTCTATGCCCGTAATATCACAGATGTGGACGATAAAATCATCGAGTCCGCCAAAGAGCAGGGGGTCGATATTTCGGTGATTACCGAAAAATATGCGCGCATATATAATGAAGACCTCGCAGCGCTCAACTGCCTGATGCCGACCCATCAGCCTAAAGCGACGGATAATATTGGCGGGATGATCGCGATTATCGAAAAATTGATCGCGGATGATTATGCTTATGCCAGCGATGGCCATGTGTTTTTCGACGTCTCGAAATATGACGATTACGGCAAGCTCTCCGGTAATACGCTCGAGGCCCTGCGCGGCGGTGATCGGGTCGGCGAGGGCGAGGTTACGCGCAAGAAAAACGCCCATGACTTTGTCCTCTGGAAGCCTGAGCTTGACGGGGTCGGGTGGGACGCGCCCTTTGGATTTGGCCGACCGGGCTGGCATATTGAATGCTCCGCCATGGCCAAAGAGAGCTTAGGCGAAACCATCGACATTCACTGCGGCGGCGTTGATCTGAAATTCCCGCACCACGAAAATGAAATTGCGCAATCCGAATGCGCCCACGGCAAAACCATGGCCAATTACTGGGTCCATAACGAATTCCTCAATATGGGCTCCGAGAAGATGTCCAAGTCGCTCGGCAATATCAAACTGATATCTGATCTGGTCAAAGACTGGGACGGTGAAGTTATCCGGCTTGCGCTGCTAAAGGCGCATTACCGAAGTGAGTTGATCTGGACGGAAGAATTGTTGCGGCAGAGTAAGGCGCAGCTGGATGGGTGGTATCGTGAAAAAAAGTCAATAGTTGTCGTCGAAAAACCCAATCGCACGTCTTTGTTTGAAATTTTTCATAGCGATTTTCCAAGAGCGATATTAAACCCGTTGCTCAATGACCTAGCCACTCCATTATGGTTAGCGGAATTCTCAGGCCTTAAAGAACATCGTGCTCTCGCGAGACAACAATTGAAAGATTATGAAGACTACCCTGAGTACCATGACATGCCAAAATATGATCGCTATTTGATCGACACGTACTTTGTTGAAGGACTAAATGTTCTTGGCCTCCTGCAAAAAACCCCGGAAGAGTGGTTCAAGGGCGACACCTCCGACGAAGAAGAATTGGAAATTGACCGTCTTGTGCGTCAGCGCGACGCGGAAAAAGACAAAGCCATCGCTGCCAAAAAATCCGGCGATAAAACGGCCATGGGCGCGCACTTCAAACGCTCCGACGAAATCCGCGATCAGCTGAAAAATATGGGCATTGTCCTGGAAGACGGCCCCGACGGCACCACCTGGCGCCGAGCTTAACCCGCCTCTCCCCGAGGAGAGGTGAATAACCAAGCCTCCCCAACCTCCCGTATGTCCCGTCGAAAGTCGGGATCCAGCGGTGCCGTAGCCCGGTAATTTGCACCTCAAATGAAAACCGCCAACTGGATCCCGTATCGCGCTTCGCTTGCACGGGACAATCGGGGAGGGAGGGTTAAACGACGGCGTCGATGGTACCAGTTGGCGGCGGGGTTGAAAATTGTTGTCATCCCGCACTTGATGCGGGACCTAGCCGGTTAAGCTGGAAATCAATCGTCAAACTTGAAATGCGGAGGTCCCGGGTCAAGCCCGGGATGACATGGTTTTTTTACTTGCTAGTTCGTCGCTGCGCGAATGCGACTTCTCCTCAAGAACTGATTAAAAGCGCATGCCCGCCAATCATCACATTATCGTGCAATTGGCTTGCCCGCTTAAGGCCTGACGCGTAAAGGGGTTTGAGTAATAATTCGGGGCCCGACGCATGGCTAAACAACAGTCTCCCATAATCGAGCATAAATCCCAGATGATTGAGCGTCTGGCCGGAGGCTCCAAGCAAAAGGAGCAGTGGCGGATCGGGACCGAGCATGAAAAAATCGGCTTTTGCCTCGAAGAATATACGCCCATTCCCTATAAGGGCGGCATCCAGACCATCCTTGAAAAGCTTCAGCGGTTTGACTGGCAGCCGGTCTATGAGGGCGATAATGTTATTGCGCTAAAACGCGATGATGCATCTGTTTCGCTGGAACCGGGCGGGCAGCTTGAGCTATCCGGCGCGCCGCTTGAGACCGTTCACCAGACCTGCGGCGAGGTTAGCCGCCACCTGCGCGAAGTGCGCGAAGTGGCCGACGAAATCGGGGCCGGCTTTTTATCGCTGGGCTTTCGGCCGGAAACCCGTCTTGAAGACGTACCGGTTATGCCCAAGGGCCGCTATTCGATTATGCGAAACTATATGCCTAAAGTCGGCACCCATGGTCTGGAGATGATGTTTAGGACCTGTACGGTTCAGACCAATCTCGATTTTGGCAGTGAGGCCGATATGGTCAAAAAACTGCGGGTCAGTCTGGCGCTACAGCCGCTCGGAACGGCTTTGTTCGCCAATTCTCCATTTATGCACGGAAAGCTGAACGGCTATAAATCTTACCGCTCACGCATCTGGCTCGACACAGATCCGGACCGCACCGGCATGCTCCCTTTTGCCTTTGAAGAAGGCTTCGGATTTGAGCAATATGTTGACTATGCGCTGGGTGTGCCGATGTATTTTGTTTACCGGGACGGAGAATATCTGGATGCGTCCGGTAAATCCTTTCGCGATTTTCTCGACGGCAAGTTGGATGTGGTTCCCGGCGAAAAACCAACGATCAGTGATTTCGACGATCATCTCTCAACGATTTTTCCAGAAGTGCGCCTGAAAACATTTCTCGAAATGCGCGGCTCCGATACCGGGCCCTGGGATGAGCTTTGCGCCTTTCCGGCCTTTTGGGTCGGGCTTCTCTATGATGAGGCGGCTCTGGATACAGCTTGGGATCTGGTCAAAGACTGGACCGAAGAAGAGCGTGATCAGCTCAGGCGCAATGTTCCGAAAATGGGGCTGCAGACGCCGTTTCGCGGCGGGACACTGCAAGACATCGCTAAAATCGCTTTGGCAATTTCCCGGGAAGGGCTCAAAACCCGCGGCAGGCTTAACGCCCACGGCGAAAGCGAAACCGTGTTTTTGCAAGACCTTGATCAATTTGCCCGAACCGGAAAATCAAATGCTGATGTTCTGATCGATAAATTTAACGGCGAATGGAACGGTGATATTAAGCGGGTCTATCAAGACTGTATCTACTAACGCCTGTGCATTGACATGTTTCTGCCAGAATGGAAATGTGCGGCATCATGGTCGGCACGACGCTGGCCAGAAAATTTAAAGGGGCTTCATATGAAATTAAGAACAGTTTTAATCGCCGGGATCGCTTTTGGCGCCGGCATCACTCCCGCGTCAGCCGCCGATCTGAATATGAAAGCGGGCGATTGGAAACTGGTCATGAAGGCCGAGGTTTTTGGCACGCCGACTGAAGAAAACGCCAATGAATGCACCAATTCCGATGATTTGAGCGCCACGACCAGCGGCTTTGTCAATGATATGCTGGCGGAAATGGATTGCAGCATCAGCTCGTCTTCCGATATGTTGAACCTTTTTGAAGGCAATTTTGTCTGCGATGTAGATGCGCCTTTTGAAGGCGGAACATTTGAACTAATGTATAGCCCAACCATGATTTCGCTTTTGGTTGATGCCAATGTCCGGGCGCCGCTCGAAAATAAGGAAGCGGTCATTACCGTTCTCACCCACCGGGTCGGTCCTTGCACAGATTAGTCTTCAGAAGGTCCCGCTAATTGACAGGCGAATGAACGGATCGAATTCCAGCTTGCTATATTCAATCCGGTCGACACTGCCGATATCGCGGCGATCCGTATAAAGAACCCGTTCAAAGTCATTACTGGCGTCGAGCAGGTTTTGGACGCTGACATTAACTTTCACGCCCATAATATCTTTGTGCTCGATAAAGGCGCTGCCCCAAGGTCCGCGAAATAGGAAGTCTTCAATCGCATTGGCACGGTATACCTTTGTGTCATGGTTTTGAAAGGCGCCGAACCCGTAAGCAAGGTCCGTGTTCGGGATGTCGTGCCGGATATCGAATTCCCAATAGGAATAGTCGTAAAAATTAAGGCGCCGGGAAAATCCTTCGACCGGATCATCCACATCTGAGTCGATGAAAAAGCCGTTAAAGTTTAGCTCCATGCCTTTGAGGCCGAGCGGCGCGCCTTTAATCGTGCCGTCAATTTCCACGCCAAAACGGCTCGCGTCGTCGATATTGCCAATGCCGTCCCCGGAAACGCCGATCGGTATTCGATCAACCAGATTGGTGACCTCCTCGGCGAAAAAGCGCGCCGTAATCGCGTGACCACCGTCAAAGCGGCGATTAAATTCGATTTCGCCGATCCAGCTTTGGCTCGGTTTGAGATTGGGGTTGGCGGCCTGCCCAAGATTGTCTTGCAAATCAATCGACTCGATAAAATCGAAAAAGTTGAGCTGTCCGATCTCGCGTTCAAACTTGCCCCGGATCGAGAGATTATCTTCGGGTTTGTAGGTTAGCGCGACAAATCCTTTGGGCCTGACGAAATCGCGGGCCTGATCATTATAGGTCAGCTCGGAATATTCAGCCCCGATCGAGGCCTGTAGGTCCCATTTTGACGATAGTGTACGGGTGTGGGTCAATGTGCTTTCGCCGCGCCATTCCTCAACGCGCGCCGGGTCGAGTGTAAAGCTGTTCGCCGGTGTCAGAACATCAACAAATTCGGACTCTATATCGAGAAAATTAAACACGCCCTCAGCCGCAAATTGCCAGTCGCGTCCTTCAGACGGGGTCCAGCCATATTCGGCGCGCGCTATCGACTCGGCTTCATCGGCAATTTGGTTGAACTGGGTCTCAGAAAGGCGCCCACCTTGCCTGTTAAAGCGCTGGATGGTTTCAAACGTCGGTGAATGTTCGGTGCGGTGATAGGCAATCAGTTTTAATTTTCCGGCGGCGAATGGAAATTCGTAATCGCCATCTATTTTCGCATTCCACTCATCTTCGACGAAATTATATTCAAAAAGTCCGTCTTCACCGCGCGGGGTCAAAGCCTCAAAAGTTGATTTAAGCCGCGTATCTTCATCATACAGATTATATTCAATATTGAGATTTCCGACATGATCTTCTTTAGGCTTATAGGTCAGGCTGACGGAGGCGCCCGGACTGTCGGAATAGGATTGAAGATCTTCATAAAATTCTTGAAAGACAATGCCGTCTAGCCCGGTATGAGTTTCAATACCCCGCTGCCCGACGCGGCGGGCATTATTGCGAAGCTCGGCCGAGTAGGAAACATCACCGCTTTCACCAGAAATTGTGACATTACCATTAAAGAGATTGCCTTCGAGCCGGTTGCGAAATTCTGGGTTCCAAGCCCATGTCCCGTTCAGGCTCTTATCCTTTTGGGTGATAATATTAGCAACCTGACCGCTTAGCCCGGGTATGTTGAGGCTTGAGCCGTCAACAATATCAATCCGGACAATATCGGCGGCGCTGATCCGGCCAATAATTTCAGAAGCGTCGTCACCTTTACCTGTGATGAGTTTGCCGTCGAGCAAAAGATTGGCGCCGCCTTGCCCGATGCCGCGATCCGTGGTGCCGCTTTCAAGCTGAAAGCCAGGGACCCGGTTGATCATGTCAAGCGCCGTCCGGGGCGCAAAGTGGGCAAAATAATCCGGTTCAAAGCTGCGCAGGACATTATCATCTTGCGCCGCTGCAGGCGTCGCAAACAATAAGGCTGGAAAAAGCACCAGTATCGCAGTCAAATGTCGCAGCCGGATTGGAGTCATAACCGGAAGAATTCCCCTGACGTCTTTCGCGTCTCTCAACTTGTTAGAGAACGAATAAGGACATAAAGCAGAAAGGTTTAATGTAAACTGAATATTCGATTAATTAGCAGGTGTGATCTTAATGTTTGTGGAAAGTCATTCGGCATAAACCATGTCGCGATCTAAAACGTATCTGAGACGTTGAACACCAGATAGGGGCCGTCATATTCGCGGCGGCGGTTTTCAATTCTGCCAATGCCGGAATTATCGCGCCGTCCGGAATAGATTATCCGGTCATATTGATCATGGACTTCAATCACAGAGCCAAGCTGGGCGCGCACTTTCAGGCCCAGTAAATCTTTATGCTCGACAAAAATCTGATTCCAGCCCGGATGTTGATCATACCGCGAAATGACAAACGGGCTGTAATTTGACGCATTTTCAAAGGTAAAGAATTCGGCGCCCCACGCCAGATCAGTGTTCGGGATATCGTGCCTGAATTCAACCTCGAGCTCATAATATTGCGAGCCGCTAAATTTGCGTTTCTGCAGTGTGATGGGATCGGTGACAGATGATGTATGCCAAGCGACATTCGTATCAAGCTGCATGCCGGCCAAACCAAAATCTTCACCTTTAAGCGTGGTATTAATGTGAATGCCGACGGTTTCGCCGCTGCCAATATTGCCGACCGCTGAGTCGTCAGTTCCAAAGGGGATTTGATCGACAATATCTGTGAGCAGGCGTCCATGGGCCTGAATATCGATGGTATGCCCCCCTTTGAAGGTCTTATTGAGCGCAATTTCGCTAAACCAGTTCTGGCTCGGCACAAGGTCCAGATTGGACGCCCGGTCACCTTCATCTTCCTGAAGGGAGATAGACGAGCTAAAATCAAAGAAATTGAGCTGCCCGACCTGGCGCTCGAGCCTCGCTGTCATGTTGAAATTTTCGTCTTTTGTATAGGTCGCCTGAAGCGATCCTTTGGGCCGCGCAAATGTGCGCTTAAATCCGCCGGCTGTCAGTTCGGAATATTCCGCGCCTAGCGATCCCTGCAACGACCATTTATCGCTGATTTTCCGGGTATGGGTGATAAAACCCTCGACCCGGTTTTCCTTAATTTCGAGCTGGTTCAGATCGCCATTATTGGACGGGTCCAGAATGTCAAAAAACTGGTTTTCAATATCGAGGAAATTAAAGGCGCCCTCGACCGATACTTGCCAGTCGCGTCCGGCTTTCGGTGACCAGCCATATTCGGCCCGGCCAATGGCTTCGCCTTCATCGGCAACCTGTTCAAACTCGGTTTGCTCGATCAGGCGGGCGTCCCGGTCATAGTCCAGAAAACGGGCCAATGTCGGAGAATGTTCGGCGCGGTAATAACCGATCAGTTTAAGTTTGCCTGCCATAAACGGAAACTGATAGTCGCCATCAATCTTGGCATTCCATTCGTCTTCGCCGAAGTTAAACAGCTCGGTCCCGAGCTCGCCAACGTTCGGGCCTTCTGTATAAATCGGCGCCTTATGTTCGGTACTGTTACGGTGGAAATTATAGAGATTGAAATCCAGATTTAAATTGCCGGTATGGGTGTCATTCGGTTTCCAGGTCAGGCTGGCCGACCCGCCCGGTACATCTGAATTATATCGGCCCGCAAAACGTCGAAGCTCGTAGATAGACCCGTCGGCATTGCGGCGGGTTTCGGGCCCGTAATCGCCGTTTCGGCGCGCATTATTTCGAAGTTCCGCCGAATAGGCAACATCGCCGCTCTGGCCCGACACTTTGACATTCGCCCTTAGGAGATTAGGCTGCTGCCGGTTGCGAAATTCCGGTATCCATTCCCATGATCCGGAAAAATCAGTGCTCTCCCCAGTGATAATATTCGCAACTTGCCCGGTTAGTCCGGGAATTTCGAGGCTGGTTCCGTCGAGGATCTCAATTTTGACAACATTTGCCGCCGGTATGCGATCGATTTGATCAAATGAGTCGCCGCCTTTGCCGACAATTTGTTGACCATTGACCAGCACATTTGCGCCGCCCTGGCCGAGACCACGATCGCGATTGCCGCCGCGCGCCTGAAATCCGGGTATTCGGCGCACCATATCAAAGGCGGTCTGCGGGGCATATTGCATGAAGTAATCAGCATCGAAAGTCCGGATCGAATGTTCTGTCTGGGCGAGCGCCGGGCTAACGCTTAGCATTACCAAAGGCGCGACGACGCACCGAATAATTTTGGTATTATTGGGATTCATTAATTTCGCCCCACAGCGTAGATTTTTGTAAAAACTTGGATGCCTGAAGGTGCTATAGACTTTACCTGAAAAGTAAACCTCGAAGCGGCATAACGTCTTGAATTCAAGACTAAAAAGTCCCGCTGACATTAAGCCGGAAGAACAAATCAAATTCGCGCGAATGGCTCTCGACCAGCTCAATATTACCGACATCCCGGCTGTCGTCATATATGATACGTTCAAAATCGTCGCTGGCATCGAGCAGGTTCATAAGCGTCGCGCGGATTTTAAGTCCCATGATGTCTTTATGTTCAACAAAGGCGAACACGAACGGGCCGTCAAAGGTAAACTGGTTGCGCGTTGTCAGGCGGTAAACCGGCGCATCCCGAAACTGATCGGCAAATATACCATACGCCCAGTCAGTATCGGGAATATCGTGTCTGAAATTGAGGTTCCAATAAGATTTCAGATCGCCATTGAGCCGCCGGTCAAAGCCGCCGAGCGGATCCTCGACGGAAGAATTTCGCAAATTTAACTCTGCTTCCAGCTCAACGCCTTTAAGGCCAAAAGCGTCGCCTTTAATCGTTGAGTTGATATCGACCCCGTATCGATGGGCATTGTCAATGTTGCCAACTGCATCTCCGATAATAGCACCGGTCTCGTCGCGCAGCGGTATACGGTCAACCAGATCCGATATGAGCGACCCGTAAAAAGTTGTAGAGATCGAATGGCCGTCTTTAAATTGTCGGTCAAATTCAAGTACGCCGGCCCAGCTTTGACTGGGAATAAGATCGGAATTTCCAGCCGTATCAAGATTATCCTCGAGGCTGACGCTGGAGATAAAATCGAAAAAATTGAGCTGTCCGACATCGCGTTCGATCTTTCCGCGAATGCTGAAATCGTCTTTGGGTTTGTAGGTCGCCGATACAAATCCTTTCGGCCGGATAAATTCCCGGCTTTTCGGCCCTTGCGAGATTTGCGAATATTCGCCGCCGGCTGAGAGCTGTAAATCCCATTTCGGCGAGAGCTGGCGCGTATGGGTGAGGGTGGTTTCTGAACGGTACTCTTCAACCAATGAGGCTGAATAATCTTCTGTACCGTCAAAAAAGTCGAAAAACGTCGCGCCGATGGATAGGACGTTATAGGCACCTTCTGTCGCGACTTGCCAGTCCCGGCCATCGCTTGGAGACCAGCTATATTCGGCCCGGCCAATGGCTTCGCCTTCATCGGCAATCTGATGATATTCGGTATGGCTTTCGAGATCGCCATTGAGCGCGAAATGTTTAAATCTGGCATATGTCGGAGAGCGTTCTGTTCGGTAATATCCGATGAGTTTGAGCTTTCCATCCATCAGCGGAAATTCATAGTCGCCGTCAATTTTTGCATTCCATTCATCTTCGGCGAAGGAGAACAAGTTTTCGCCCGTAAAATCAGTGTCGGTACCCGGTTCAATTTTGGAGACGAGCTTCCGGTTGAAGTTAAACTGATTATATTCGAGGTTCAGATGACCCACACGATCTTCAGCCGGCTTCCAGGTTAGATTAATTGTGGCGCCGGGATTGTCGCCAGACGCATCCGCTTTCTCCTGCAGGGTCCGAAGTAGCTCGCCTTGGCCGTTGGTCTGGGTTTCCGGTCCCCAATGGCCGCGGCGCGACGAATCATTTTCCAGTTCTGCTGAATAGGACAGATCACCGGTTTCGCCCGATACCGCGATCGTGCCGCGCAGTGTATTCGCCTTGAGGTCAGTGCGCCATTCGGGTTTCCATTCCCAGGTACCTGATACGCCGGTGGTTTTGGAGATGATGTTGGCGATCTGGCCGGACAGGCCGGGAATATCCAAAGAGGCGCCGTCGACAATATCGATCCGGACGACATTGCCGGCATTGATGCGTCCGACCTGCGAAAACGCGTCATTTCCTTTACCCGTAATCTGCTGGCCATTGATCAGGACATTGGCGCCGCCCTGCCCAAGCCCGCGCTCCGTATTGCCGCTCTTAAGCTGAAAGCCGGGAATTCTTCCCAGCATGTCGAGCGCCGTGCGCGGGGCATATTGCGTAAAATAGGACGGTTCGAAACTGCGCAGCTTGCCTGCATCTGCCGGACTATCATCTTCAGCAAATGCCGGATTTGCAAAAATCAAAGCGAGGGGTACCAGCGCCGTTAAGAACGGCTTAAAATGAGAAGCAGTCATGTAATCTCTTTTATCTAGTTCTTATGGCTCATTATATTGAGCTTTTGCGGGCTTACCAATACCGTCATATTAGAAGAACTTTTAACGTCATATTGGCTATTAAGCGCGCAATAATTATCGCCAACATGATCGGGTGCTAATTTGCCGTTCACATACATATCGCCATTTTTAAAAACGACTTTGGCACTATTTGCGTCAGAGGCGATTAAATTGTCAGCACGAAGTAATGAGATCAAGCTTACGCCGTAATCGTCATATCCAATTGTTTTTTCATTCCAATGGGACATAGATGCGTGCCGCTCTGCCTCTTTTTCGGCGTGAGCTGCTTCTATTTTGGCCTCGGTTATTTCCCGTTCAGCCTCCCGCATCGCCATGGCCTTTTCCCGTTTGGCCTGCTCAAGTTCACGCTCGACGCTCCTGGCGTCATTATGCGCATCTCTTAAGGCCATTTGATTTTCACGCTCAGCATCGCGCAAATATCGTTGCATATCTCTTTGGTCTACGCCTGCAACACTGAGGCGATCCTGATAATTTTTCGTGATGGCGTCAATTTTCTGATCGAGATCATCCGTCAGCGCTTTCTGATCCAGATTAGCTTCTGCTATGGTCTGTGCAAATTCCATTTGAGCGGCTTTATAAGCGGGCTCATTGGATTCCGGGTTTTCGGCATAAAGCTCAGCTGCATCCTCGAAAATATCCAAGGCATCGTCGAACCGATTTTCAATCTCTTCCATCTGGACCTCAAAATTTTCGGTCAGATGTTCAACCATATCTTCGTGAGAGTCCGACAAATAATCGGCCCGGTCCCCGTCAATATAAAGTCCGGATTTAATCTTGGGCGATGGCTCCGGGTTTAGCGCCGGTTTCGGTGCGGCCGGCGCGATAGGGGCGACCAATTTTGGACCGCCAGCGAGCAAATCCTTGTCAAAATCCGGCGATGGGTTGCTGACGCGGTTTTTCTGCTTTTGGGCCGTCTTGATCTTGCCTTTGTCGGCGCGGTTATGCTCCAGCGCCGCAATATAGTAGTCGAGATTGATCCGGTACTGGCTCGCCGCTTTTTCAAACTTCTGGTAGGAAGAATATTCTTCCGGTAACGGCATGATCGGCGGGGACGGGACTTCAGGGACCTGATCCAATATTTCCGGATTGCGATCAATATTGACCCAGGAATTACCGACCCAGACCCAGCGCGATTCGTTTTCGACGGTTTTAATCGTTATGTCCCTGTCATTGTGGCGCACTGTACTGAACCAGTAGTCATAGGTCTTCTTCTCAGCGTGGTCCGACGTCTTTGGCGCTTCAATGGAAGAGGCCTCTGGCGGATGGGCGCTCGCCAGCGTCGGCTTGGCTATAGTGTAAAGGCCGGCCGCCACCACAAGGGCGGCCATAGATGTGACCAGCTGTTCAGGGCGGCGGCGGCTCTCTTCGGGCGCCATCAGACGGGTAAGACGCCGTAGGAGCGGTTTGCGCGTATGGGCAGCTGTCAGGGCGAAATGCGGACGGGCCAGATCAAGTCTGAGCGCCGCCAATCCTTTAACCAGGGCTTCGGGATTTTGCGTATATCGAACGGCGAAATCATCGCAGGCCTGTTCGCGGTCATCATCAATCCGGTTTGAGATATAATGAATGGCCGGATGGTAAAACAGGATGGTCTTAATCGCGGTCTGAACCAGATTGATCAAATAATCGTGGCGCCGAATATGCGCGATTTCATGCAGCAGAATGGCCTCAACCTGACTGGCGGGAAGGCCCGTAAAAAAGCTGGCGGGAACTAAGACGATCGGGCGGAAAAAACCGAGCGTCATTGGGCCGTTTACGCGATCAGAGATATGCAGGGCTACTTTTCGAAAAATGCCGACATTTAAGACGAGCGTTTGAAACTTTTGCTCCCACATTAGCGGCGCGGCTGAAATACCGGTGCGGCGCAGGCGCTGGGTTGCGATCAGACCCACGGCGTAACGCATCGAAAGGATCAAAAATCCGATGCACCAGAATATACCGAGCAAAGGCGCATAGGCTGCAAATTGAGCCGTGCCCGTTTGCAGTCCTGTCTCGGCCACGGTTCCGGTTGTAACCATTCCGACTGCAATCGTGCCGAGTTCTAACATTGTCTCGGTTGGGAGGAATGCCGGTGCGGCCGTTCCGAGCTGAACGATAAAGGTAAAGATAAAAGCGGCGAAGCAGAGCAGCAAAGCCCCAAGCTCGACCGTGCAGCGCAAAGCGGCCTGACTATCCCGGGTAGCCGATCGAAACATAAACACGACCGATGCGGCAAGCGCGCCTTGCCAGATACTGTGAATTAAAGCCCATCCAAGTCCGCTCAGGATCTGCGTCGTTGTAATGTCCATCTCTCTCTACTCCCCGTGAGATTTAAGTTTAAGTGTCGTCCAGTTTTTTCAAAAAGGCTCTAATTTCCGCCAGTTCTTCATCGGAAGTGTCGGCCTTGCCCAATGCGTGCATGACCAGATCGGAAACAGAATTTCCAAAAGCGGTTTCAACAAACCGGTCAAATAATTTGGATTTTGTGTCTTCGGCGCTCGCCGTTGTCCGGTACATATAAGACTTACCGGGGCCGGGTTCGCGGGCCAAAAGGCCTTTTTCGAGCAATCGCTGCACCTGTTTTAATGTTGTCGTATAGCCAACGTCCTTGGACTGACTAATAAATTTGTGAATGGTTTTGACCGTGCAGGGTTCATGGCTCCAAAGCACGCGCAATATCGCGGTTTCAGCTTCTGATGGTTTTCTAGGTTTTTTCATATCGATAAGGAATATACGACAATTGTCGTTTTACAAAGTTACAAATCTGAAAGGTAGGCAGAAAAGCGCCGCCAAGCCGTGGATGAAATGAAAAAAGGCTTGAGTCCACTGGGCGCACAAGGCAAGAGATGAAAAATTAACGAATTCTAGGGGAATCGTACATGTTCTATCTTGTACTCGCAGCTATTGCACTTGTTGGAGTTTCATTTGCGCTGGTGCAAATGAGACATCATCCAAAAGGCTTGTACATATTGTTTTTCGCAGAAATGTGGGAGCGTTTTTCCTATTACGGGATGCGTGCGCTTCTCGTTTTATACCTTACCAAACACTTCCTTTTTACCGATGGGCAGGCCTACGGAATCTACGGTGCGTATACGACTTTGGTCTATATTACACCTGTTATAGGGGGCATGCTTGCTGATCGTTATATAGGGCAGCGCAAAGCCGTGCTTTTTGGTGCCATCCTATTGGTGTTGGGCCATTTAGGAATGGCCGTCGAAGGTGAACCCGTGTCCGACGTCGCTATGCGCGACGACGGCATCATGAATATATTCTATTTGTCGTTAGCCTTGATAATTGTCGGTGTAGGTTTTTTGAAAGCCAATATTTCAGCAATTGTAGGCGAATTGTACGAGAAAACAGATGATCGCCGCGATGGCGCATTCACACTATTCTATGT
>JABDKG010000022.1 GCA_013002305.1 Hellea sp. | reverse complement strand
GTATTATTGGGCGTTTCGGCAAATGCGCAAGAAAGCGCGGAAGAACAATTCTATATGGGTGTTGCATTTGAATTCGGCAAAGGCGTTCCCGAGAATGATGCCGAGGCCTTTAAATGGTACAGGCTGGCCGCCGAACAAGGGCATGCCATGGCGCAATCCAATCTGGGGGTCATGTATAGCATCGACAAAGGCGTTCCCGAGAATGATGCCGAGGCCTTTAAATGGTACAGAATGGCTGCCGAGCAAGGGCATGCTGGCGCGCAATTTAAACTGGCGTATCAATATGGCACTGGCGCAGGTGTTCCTGAAAACTTTGTAAAAGGATATGCATGGAACTCATTGGCAGCGGCACAGGGGCATAAAACAGCGCAAGATAACAAGTCAGTATTTGTAGATATGATGACGCGCGAACAGATCGCAGATGCGCAAACTTTAGCGGCAAGGTGTTTTGAGTCTGATTACCGGGATTGCGATTAAATCGAAATCAAATGATTACTATTTGATTACTAACGATATTGAATACACAAACCACTTTGACAAAAAGTGGTTTAAGATTTTGTTTTAAAAAGAAAAAAATGGTGCCGCGAGGGAGAATTGAACTCCCGACCTCATCATTACCAATGATGCGCTCTACCACTGAGCTACCGCGGCCAAGGACGACGAAATGTCTGTCGTGGTCGGCTTCATATAGAAATTTTGTTTGTTCGCAAGTCCTATGTGGCGCTTAGCGCCTTATCGCCGGGCTCTCGCTGGTCAGGCCGTTTCCCCGCGCCGTGAGGTAGACTTCAAGATCAAGATAGGTCTGCGAGCCAAGCGCGGGCGGGTCGGCGCGGACGGCAATATCGCAGGCCTCGAAACGGCGATGGCTGGAGCCGAGCGTCTGCCAGTCATTCCGGTAGGCCGGAAAGCCGTTAATATGGCCCTGGCTGACCGTATCGCCGCGCATTTTCGCGCCGGCGTTTTCGTCATGACATTGGTTACAGGACAGATTGAACTGACCGCGTTTTGAGTAGAAATAATTTTGTCCGGCGGCAAAATGGGGCTGGAGCGCGTCGGTAATTTGATAGTCAATCGTCCCGCCCCGGGCGCGGGATTTCACAAAGGTCGTCAGCGCCAGAAGATCATCGCTTTCATACGGCAATTCCGGCAGACTTTGATGGCGCGTCCTGCACAAATTGATCCGGCCTTCAAGATTGATCAGTTTGCCGGACTGAGGATCTAAGGCGGGAAAGGTGGACGCGACAGAGCGAAATTCCGTACCCGGATCATTGTGACAGGCGGCGCATCCGCCGTCCTGAAACAGACCCTGTCCGGTTTGCACCCATAACAAGCCCGGATTGGCAAAATCATCATTTTGCAGCGCCTGCGTTTCGGCGGTCAGAAATTCATACCCGGATCTAATGTTTTCGGGGGCGATGCCAAACGCGGCTTCATCGACGGGTTTCTCCGAGCAGCCCGCCAGCAAAGCAATTCCAATGATGCCGAAGGCACGGATCATTCTAAAACGGCAAGCGCGGCCGTTTTGGTGAAAATCTGTCCGGTCTGCTCGGTCCATTCAAAAGTCAGGGTTCCGCTTTTTTGCGCCCTCATATGAAATTTGAGCAAAGGATTGGCCGAGACACCGGGATGGAAATCCGCGCTGAAAATGACATTGTCGTCAAACCGGCATTCGAAAAAGGTCAGAATATTGCGCGCTATGGTCTGGCCTTGAATATTAACCCGGTAGCCGCTTTCCATATCATGGCGGATCATGGCTTTTAGTTCGATCACATCGCCGGATTTCGCGTTGTCAGGAACGGATAGTCGAATATTTCTCATCCGGGCCTCCTTACAGCACAACACAGGCGGCGAGGGTGACGAAGGTTTTGGCAGAGGCGCGCCACAGACTGCCATCGCTCATCTGCGCAATGGCGTGGACATTCTGGGTGCCGCCGAGCCTGATATTGCTGGCAATGCGCGCCCTCCCGCTCGCCGGCGTGAAATGATAGGCTGCGATCAGCGGGATCGGATTGCGCTCTGAGAAAATCGCGAGTTTTGTGACATAGTCATTTTCCGTCATCGGGCTTTCGACCTCGACATTCATCGAGACGGAATATCCGTTCTCCGACAAGGTCGGTATAGTGAGGGTCACGCGTCCGTCTTGTATGGGCTTATCGCCAAACATATCGCGAATAGATTTTCGCATCGCCGGTTCATCCGCCCAGGCTGATTTCGGCAACAGGGTCAGGCTGACGGCTACCCCGCCGCTAATTCTTAAAACATCTCTTCGCTTAATCGGGGTCATTTTCTCTCATCAACCAGAAAAGCGATTATATCCTCAATTTCCAGCGCCGTCAGCACTGTTTGTCCGTCATGTTCCGGCGCGACCTGATGAAGGTCGGCGTGCCGAAAGTATGGCGGCATCGCCGCGCCGGGCACATTCTGACTCATATCAACGATGGCGACTCTGATCTGAGCTTCGCTCAGCCGCTCGGAAACGTTTGAAAGATCGGGCCCAAGATTTCCTTGCGACTCGGCATTTGCGCGCTCGTGCTGATGACACAGGACGCAATGTGCGTCGCTACGCGTCGAAAATAATTCTAGTCCGCGATCCGCGCTCGGCGTTTCGTCCGTCAAAGGAGTCAATATTCCGATTGTGGTCTCGGTCCAGTGTTTATCCGAACTTGGCCCTTCTGCGGCAGAGCAACCGGCAAGCAGGCCGATGCCAAGGATCAAAACGCTGACGGGTCTCATCCAAACGCCTCGCGCGTAATAGTTTTGAACCAATCTTCGGCCTGCCGCGCTTCGGCGAGGCGGAGACTGGCTTCGGCTCCGATCGGACTCGTCCCGCCCGCGCCGGGCACAGATTGAAATGCCGCGCCGTCATTGTGATAAACGCCTGAAACCGAAAACGCGTAATCGGGGGCGGCATAGGAATAGCACGTATTGCTCAGCGTCGTGGCAATTGGCGGTTGACCGGCCAGTATTCGCGCAATTTGCGCGGCGCATATTTTGCCTTGCAGATTAGCTGAAAAAGCGGATTTGGGCATGGGCGAGGCGATGGTCGCGTCTCCAATAACATGGACGTTTGGCGCAAGGGTCGATTCAAATGTGACCGCGTTGACGGGGCACCAGCCGGTTGCATTGGCGACAGCTGCGATATGGGCGATTTTGCCGGCTTTCTGGGGCGGAATAACATTGGCGACATCAACGCTCAATTCGTCAAAATCGGTGAAGAGTTTACGGGTCTTGCTTTCTACCCGAATGACTTGGCCGGATTCAGACCCCGGCATGCGCTCGATTATGCCGGGATAAAGATCGCGCCAAGCCGCTTCAAATAAGGGCTGTTTGGAAAATCGGTCTTGCGAGTCGAGGATGACCAGTTTGGACCGCGGTTTATGGCGTTTAAGATAGTCGGCGATCAGGCTGGCGCGCTCATAGGGGCCGGGCGGGCACCGAAAGGGCGGCGGCGGAACCGATATCGCGACCACGCCGCCATCCTCCATCGCCTGTAGTTGCTGGGCCAGTAATTCTGTTTGTAATCCGGCCTTCCAGGCATGAGGCATGTTCTGCGCTGCAGTTTCATCAAATCCTTCAATCGCGTCCCAGATAAAATCGATCCCCGGAGATAAAATGAGACGATCATAAGTCAATGATATCCCGTCCCGGGACGTGACGGTTTTGGTGTCTGGATCGATTTGCTTCGCATAGTCCTGAATGAGTTTGACCCCGGCGGCTTTGAGGCCGGAATAGGCAAAAGTCTGCAGCGAGATATTTCTTGAGCCCCCAATGACCAGATTGCTAAACGGGCAGGCAGTATAGGCGCTGCTTGGCTCGATCAATGTAACCTTGATGTTCGGCGCAATTTTCCGAAACTGCATTGCGGCGCTGGCCCCGCCAAAACCGCCGCCCACGATCACGACATTCGGCGATGATTTGGCAAGTGCCGGCGCGGCTATTCCAAGCGACGTGGTCGCGGCCAGTCCGGCAAGGACGGTCCGGCGATCCGGCGTCTCATTCACCTTGGGCCCCCAGATAGTCAGCAATGGCCCGCAGTTCCGGATCGCTATAACCCGCCATCAACCGGTGCATAATTGTCGGCCCGTCGGTGTCTATTTTGTAATCCGACAGAGCGGTAAACATTGCGTCCGGGCTTAAACCCCTAATATCCGGAATTGCCGCATTACCCGCCAGGTGGCAACCTGAACATGACGCGCTTAAAAGCGCCGCCGTTGACAGGCTTGCATCTAAAGGCATTGTCTCTTCCGGCCCTGTGCACCCAAGAAGAAGCAAAGAGGCGCTGAGAAGTAAGATGAAGCGCCTGAAATGCACTAGCCGCGCAGATCCTGATCCTTGATCGGCAGCTGCCTGACACGCTTTCCGCTGGCGGCAAAGATCGCGTTAAGAACAGCCGGCGCTGCGACGGCGATCGTCGGTTCACCGACGCCGCCCCAAAACCCGCCCGATGGCATGATGATGGTCTCGACCTCCGGCATGTCGGCAATCCGCATCGAGTCGAAACTATCGAAATTAGTTTGAACCGGCTGGCCATTTTCATAGGTTATTTCCTGAAACAGCATGGCCGATAGACCATAGACGAACGAGCCCTCGACTTGGGCCTCAATTTGCTGAGGATTGGCGGCGTGACCGCAATCGGTCGCGGCAGTGATTTTATGCATTTTCAATTTACCGGCATCGCTCACCGATACTTCCGCACAGGCGGCCACATAGCTGCCGAAGCCGTAAATACAAGCCAGACCACGCCCTCTGCCATCGTCATTGCCCCAGCCGCCATTTTTCGCGACGGCTTCCAGAACGGCCGCCATTTTCGGGCTATCGCCAAGCAAAGACAGACGGAACTCGAGCGGGTCACGGCCAGCGGCGTGGGCCATTTCATCGAGGAAGCAATCCATATAAATCGCGTTCTGGTTCAAATTGACGCCGCGCCAAAAGCCCGGCCTGATCGGCGGGTTTCGCATCGCATGATGAACATGCAGGTTCGGGAATTTATATTTAAGCGTCTGATCCTCAACCATCGGATTTAGGCCGCTCGGCAATAATCCTTGGAAGGTAAAGAAATCTGTGCCTTGTTGCAGCATTTGCGGCATCAATGTCGCAAGGATGGACTGGCCGGAAATTTTAACGTCCAGCCCGGTCAATTGCCCGCTTTCATCAAGCCCTCCTGTCATTCTTGCCATAGTGATCGGATGGTAAAAACCCTGACGCATATCTTCTTCGCGGGACCATTGAAGCTTAATCGGAATCCCTGGCATGGCTTTGGCGATCTTGACGGTCTGGGAGACATAGTCCGGCATAGCGCGCCGGCCAAATCCGCCGCCGAGTAGCGTTTTATGAACATCGCATTTATCAATCGATAGTCCCGCAGCCTCTGATGCCGCTGCTAGGGCAGATTCGCCATTTTGTGTCGGACACCAGACATCGCATTTGTCTTCAGTCCAAAGCGCCGTCGCATTCATCGGTTCCATTGTCGCGTGATTTAGCGACGGGAAATTATAGGTCGCGCTGATGACTTGTTCGGAATTTTCCAAAGCAGATTTGACATCGCCCGCCTGATTGCCGGTCACAGTCTCGTCCGCGCTCAATCCCGCTTCGAGCAGCTGATTGATTTGCGCGCTCGAATAGTCGGCAAATTCGCCGCCGTCCCATTCAATATCAATCTCTTCGAGCGCACTATTTGCAGTCCACCAGCTATCGGCGATGACAACAACGGCATTATCATCGAGCTGCATGATTTTTCGGATGCCTTTTCGGCCCTCAACCCCGGACGCGTCAAAACTCTTGAGCTTGCCGCCAAGGATAGGGCAGGCTTTGATACTGGCGTTCAGAAGCCCATCCATTTGGATATCCTGGCCATATATAAGCTTGCCCGTCAGCTTGTCTGCCGTATCGAGACGCATTTTAGGCTGGCCAATGATGGTCCAGTCTTTCTGATCTTTAAGCGTAACTTCCGCGGGCGGTTCCAATTTGGACGCGGCATCGGCAACGGCGCCATAATTGATCTGATTTTTGCTGGCCTTATGGAAAATCATGCCTTTATCGGTCGTGCATTCCTTCGCTGCCACGTCCCATTTCGCCGCCGCTGCCTCGATCAGCATTTGCCGCGCTGCGGCGCCGCCTTCACGGACATATTGCTGGGAACCGCGCAGGCCCTGGCTGCCGCCGGTTGAAAAATCTTTCCAGACCCGGTCACGCGCCAGGCTTTCGCCGGGCGTCGGAAATTCGATCGCGACTTTTTCCCAGTCGCAGCCGAGTTCCTCGGCGACCAATTGGGCCAGGCCAGTTGAGGTGCCTTGGCCCATTTCTGAGCGTGCAATCCGGACAGTTACCGTGTCATCATGGTGAATATGTACCCAGGCATTAACTTCCGGATTTGGCGGTAAAACGCTGTAATCAATAGGTTTATCTTTCGAGCATCCGGCAAGAACACCTAATGACAATCCGGCACCGACAGCAGAGGTACCGACGATAAAACCGCGACGGGAAAGATGGGATGAATTCGTCATATCGATCTCCTATCGCTTCTTCTTGGCCAAATGGATGCCCTTGCGGACCCGGGCAAATGTCCCGCATCGACAGATATTGGTAATCTCATTATCAATATCCTCATCCGTGGCTTTGGGGTTGGTTTTGAGGAGCGCCGAAACCGCCATAATCATGCCGGGCTGACAAAAGCCGCATTGCGGGACATCGAGCTCGGCCCAGGCTTGCTGAACCGGATGGGAGCCGTCCTCGGATAGACCTTCAATTGTCGTAATTTTTTCGCTGCCATCAAGCGCGCCGATCGGATAGACGCAGGATCGGTAGGCTTCGCCGTTAATATGAACGGTGCAGGCCCCGCAAGCCGCAATTCCGCAGCCATATTTGGCACCGGTCAGGCCGAAATCTTCGCGAAGCGCCCAAAGGAGGGGTTTATCGTCATCCCCATCATACTCAACTGTTTTGCCGTTGACATTGATCTTTTTCATTCGCGACTCCCTCTTTTATGAGGGCAATCATAGCCGCAAAGCAGGGCTTTTCAAAATCAATTCCTGATTATGAAGGGTTGGCTAGCGAAATTCCGGCTTGCGCTTTTCCAGAAAGGCACGGTAGCCCTCTTCAAAATCGGCGCTGCTGAAACCGTCGAGGAACCAGTCCATGCTTTGGGCATTTTCGCCGCTTTGGCCTGCCTGATAGGCGGCAAACATTTTCTTGGTCACGATAGCCGACTGGGTGGACAGCGCGGTGAGCTTGCGGGCATAAGCGATCACGCCTTCTGCTAGATCATCCGGTTTGAACAATTTATTGATCAGCCCCATTTTCTCGGCCCGTTTAGCTTTGATCAGCCGGGCTGAAAACAGCATATCCTTGGCATTGGGAATGCCGACCGTCTCGATCAGGCGCTGCACATCGGAAAACGGATAGACCAATCCGAGCTTGGCCGGCGTGATCGCAAACAATGCGGTATTGTCCGCAAACCGGATATCGCAGCACAGCGCAAAACCGCAGCCGCCGCCGACACAAGCGCCCCGGACCTGCGCAATGGTTGGCAATGGAAACTCGGCCATTGATTTAAAGCCCGCAGCTATATTATCCGAGATTTTCTTGGTTGAGCTTTTGGTCGAATATAGTTTTTCAAATTCAGATATATCAGCGCCGGAGGCGAAATGATCACCGTCGCCGCGGACGATTAAAACTTTGATACCGGGCAAGGCAGCGGCCTCTGCTAATTTTACCGGCATATCGGCCCACATTTGCGCGTTAATCGCGTTACGCCGCGCCGGCTGCGATAGGACAAGTTCGGCTATGCCGGGCTCTAGCGTGTTGAGGATGAGATTGTCGGACGACATTTGCGCGGGTACCTTTCAAATGGAATGCTTGAACCGCCTATGGACGCTCGCCCCGTGAAAGGCAATAGGCCAAGAACCGGGGCTTGAAACAGTAAGTGCCGGCAAAACTGGGCGCTCAAGATATTCCAAATCCCGCGTGCCGGTCGCGCCGCTATCGATGCTTTGCGTCAGGAGATTATTGCCATTATTGATCACCAAGTACCCCGGATCAAAAGTCAGCCTTACCCCGTAGGGCGGATTAGCGATAGCGTAATCCGCCGTCCCGTTTCAATCGGGTAGTTTCGGCCCAAAACCGCAACATCGGCTTGGCGCATTTCGGGCTTCGCCCTCTATAAGCCTTTGTCTATTGAATCTGTGTTATAACGAAATCGGCAGGCGAGGCCTGTATGCGCCCGAGACCGTCATAGCCATAATCACGGTTGCTCATACCATCGACCCCGTCGACCATCGTATCGACCAAACCACGATCCGTATATGTATAGGTCAGGTCAAGGGCTGTTATAGTTCCATTGGTGCGATTGGATTTAGACCGAAATACTTGGTTGATTATCTACATTCGGAAACATCTGATATCTTCCAAGATTCAATTTTGTTTGTCAGATAATTGTCGATTTCCCGGAACGCGAAAATATCTTCATTTTTCAATCGATATTGGACATTGATGCCGTTTTCAAAAGTTAGCTTTCTTGTGCAAGAATAGTTTTCAATTGATCCCCTTTCTTCCGGTCTACAAGATGCAATGAAATTTTTGTTCGGTGGAAGGTTTGTTTCAACCGATCGAGGGTCCAAGTCAGTCAGAACCCAACTATATGTAATACCCCGATAGGATACTTTGAACAGATTTGAACCTTGGAAAATTTCAATCTCTCTTCCCAAAGCATCCTCAGAATATTGGCCTGTCCCCCGCCACATATCTTCAAAATGCACGCCTGAATTTATATAATCGACATTTTCTTGGGTTAAGAGGGACATTAATATGTTGAAATCACTATTTTCATCTGAGGCCATCATTGGAACTGTTTGCGGGGTACTTATAGTTTGCAATATTTCCTTTTTACTCAGGCGGAGCCTTATTTCTGGGTAACCGTCATCGGTATCTCCCATTTTTATTCCATCAAGTATTGAAGATTTTAACTCTAATTGGCTGGGAATTTTTAGGCATACTTGGGAAGAATAAAAATCAATATTTTTACCTGCAAATCTACAGCAAATTAAGAGAGCGGAACAAAAAAAGATTATGCCGATCTTTATCACTCTTGAACGCATTTGACTAATCGCAACCATTGCACCAACCCGTTAGCATGTCAGTCGCCCAAGCTTCAATGCCAGTGCCAGTAACCGGCGTCCCACCAAAACCAGTTTTTGAATAACCCCTTTTTTTCAATACGTCATGATGATAATCAACTATTTGTTTCCTGGATAAAAAATTGGGTGTATCCTCGAAATCAATATCAACATTTTCAATATGAGCCTCTGCTAAATCCATGCGATAATCTTCTACTTCCGAAAGTACATGGTCTACAAGCTCATCACCAAGTACCCCGGATCAAAAGTCAGCCTTACCCCGTAGGGCGGATTAGCGATAGCGTAATCCGCCGTCCCGTTTCAACCGGGTGGTTTCGGTATTGCACTTACCTTGGCATGGCGGATTTCGAGCGCGCAACGCTCTCTATCCGCCCTACGGGGCGCGGGTTTGGGTTATCCGGTGTACTTGGTATACGCCCTACAGGTTTAGGTTAATCCGTGGTACTTGGTGCGGCGCGCAATACCCCGTTTGGTGTAATGCATATTATCCAGATTTGTTTCTTGTTTTATGGATTAAGTGCTTCTTTGCAAAACAAGACATCTATGGAATATTCGAGTAGTTTTGATTTATCCTTATCATCAATTATTTTTTGATTAAAATATTTATAAGATAGGACTGACCTCATAGTTTGACCTTTGCCAACTCTTAAATAACACTTTTCTTCGAAGGCCGCTTCAGTTTTTCCCGTACACTCACTTGATACGTTTGCACGAAGTGGTAAATAAGTGGCGGTCTTTGACACCGCTTTAATCTCTGCATCAAGTGGCTCTCTTATTTCTCCATGGAGTCTATGCAGTCTGTAAGTGTCATAATTTGGCCAT
Source organism: Hellea sp. (assembly GCA_013002305.1). Taxonomy (GTDB): domain Bacteria; phylum Pseudomonadota; class Alphaproteobacteria; order Caulobacterales; family Maricaulaceae; genus JACOMS01. The sequence goes on along the minus strand of JABDKG010000022.1, from coordinate 2,287 downwards.
TGGTCGTACGATAAGCATAAATCGTCTGAACTGTATGAACTTATTTCGAGATCGAATCGTAGCAAAAAGTAATTATCATTTACTCTGATCGAATAGTCTTGGTCTTCAATTGCATGAATAAGATTTTTTTGAGTCGTATTGCAACTGCTCAAAAGTACAAAAACAATTGAAAATAAAAAACAAATCGACTTATTTTGGATCGTCATGGATAAACGTAACTAGCGATATAATCACCAAGTACCCCGGATAAAAACACAACCTTACCCCGTAGGGCGGATAGAGCGAAGCGAAATCCGCCGTCCCGTTTCAACCAAGAGGGCTCGATCCAAAACCGCAACAATTGCCCGGCGCATTTCGGGCTTCGCCCTCTATACGCCCTACGGGATTGGGTTTAATCCGGTGCCCGCGACCGCACTGCCCAGATGGTCATGGTGCAGGTACCAAGTACCCCGGATCAAGTTTCTACGCTACATCGTAGGGCGGATAGAGCGAAGCGAAATCCGCCGTCCCGTTTCAACCCGGCGGTTAGGCTTAAAACCATAATACTGGGGCGGCAAAACTGGGCGCTGAAGACAAGATGCGGACCGGATTAAATTATGCTAGAATGGGCGCATGAACCCAGATGCTGTTCAAATGATGACTGGACATGTGCTCGATATGGCCTTGGTCAAAGAGGCGTTCGAACAGGTTTTAAGCGCCTATAGAGACCATCGCTGGCTCGATCTCATGCCGAGAGTTGCGCCCCATATTCGTCTGGAAATCCGCAAGGCTCTGGACACATATGGCGAGCAGCACATTATAAGTTCCGGCAAGATCCCGCAGCACTGGTACTATGATGCGGCGATGCCGGTCTCAGAGAGCAAGGTTCACGTTTACGGATTAATGTCGACGGTTGGCAAGGATGAGACGATGTATCGACGCCGCTTTATCTTCATACGTAATTCTGAAACTGGCTCGGAAAGCCCGCCTTGGATTTTCTATGATCTTTATCAAATCGGGGAAGGCGCCTATGATAAAGGGCTGATCAAATGCTCAAAATGGGCGCCTGAATTTCGAAACGAGGTTGAACCTAAGGCCAGGGAAACGTAAATTAGGTGCGCGGGAGGGCAATTGCGTGAAGAGTATTATAATTTTTATATTGGCGATGACAGCCGGAGTCGGCGGCGCTATCTATTTTAATATGCAGCGCACAAGCACGATATCGTCGCCTTATGCGGCCAATTCGGCACCACAGCAGCCCGCTAGTCTTGATCCCCAATGGATTCGCAATATCGGGCCGACTGAAACTATCACTCGCGTTGAATATTGCGAGGGCCGGTGCCGGTGTGACAGCTATAATGTCACCGAAACCGTCGCCAGAGCGGGGATTATCAAAGCCAGCAAACGCTATGATGCGGGCGCAAATCGCTCGCCGCGCTGCCCGGGCATAAACGGGACCCATAACCGCGCGCCCGTGCCCGGCGCGAGCGGCCAGTGCTATGTCTGCCCGACCGGCATGTCTTTCTCGTCATTCATGCGCGGCGGAGATGAAGTCCAGCAGCGCTGGAACTCTGGCGAGCCTGTCTGCGTGACAATCAACTCCGTTTGCGCGCAGTAGACAGCTCCATCGAAGCTTCAAAATGACTTGAGTTTTACCGGTGATCCCATAAACCGAGGGACATGGTAACCACCCCTGAATATCGCGTGTCTATTGCGCCCATGATGGATTGGACGGATCGGCATTGCCGCTGGTTTCACCGGCAATTGTCCCGCCATATCTGGCTCTACACAGAGATGGTCGTTGCGGATGCGGTCATTCATGGCAATCGTGATTATTTGCTGGGATATGACAGGTCCGAACATCCGATCGCGCTGCAAATTGGCGGCAGTGATCCTTCCAAGCTGGCGGAGGCCTCGAAAATCGGCGAGGGCTTTGGTTATGACGAAATCAACATCAATATTGGCTGCCCGTCCGACCGGGTTCAATCCGGCAGTTTTGGCGCCTGTCTGATGCTTCAGCCTGATCTGGTCGCCAGATGTTTCGAGGCGATGCAGCGCGCGGTGTCGATACCGGTGACTGTCAAATGCCGGCTCGGAGTTGATGATCAAAATGTCGAAAAATCCCTGCCGGAATTTATCAAAGCGGTGACAGAAGCTGGCTGTCAGCGCGTCATCATTCATGCCCGCAAAGCCTGGCTTCAAGGCCTATCGCCAAAGGAAAACCGAGACGTCCCGCCGCTTGATTATGGCCTTGTGCGCCAGATGAAAGAAGAGTTTCCGGATACAATTATCGAGCTTAATGGCGGCC
>JABDKG010000085.1 GCA_013002305.1 Hellea sp. | reverse complement strand
ATCTCGCTTTGATTAGCGAGAGTAGAATTCGACAACCAGATTCGGTTCCATCATCACCGGGTATGGTACTTCGTCAAAACTAGGAACGCGCACAAATGTCGCCTTCATCCCTTTAGGATCCAGATCGACATATTCCGGAATTTCGCGTTCCGGGCTTTCCAAAGATTCCAGAACCAATGCCATTGTCCGTGACTTTTCGCGGACTTCAACAACATCGCCGACTTTACATCGGTAGGACGGAACATTGACTTTCTTGCCATTGACCATGACGTGGCCGTGATTGACGAACTGGCGCGCGGCAAACACGGTTGGTACGAATTTAGCGCGGTAAACAACCGCGTCGAGACGTCGCTCTAGCAGGCCGATCAGGTTTTCAGAGGCATCGCCTTTCTGGCGAGTCGCTTCGGCATAGGTGCCGCGAAACTGTTTCTCGGTGATATTGCCGTAATAGCCTTTAAGCTTTTGCTTAGCGCGAAGCTGCGTACCGAAATCGGACATTTTGCTTTTGCGGCCTTGGCCGTGCTGTCCTGGAGGGTAAGGACGCTTATTAACGGGTGATTTGGGGCGTCCCCAGATGTTTTCGCCCATACGGCGGTCAAGTTTATACTTGGCGGAATGACGCTTAGACATAGCGTGTTACTCTCTTTTCGACGTGACCCGGCTAACCAATGCATTTGATTAGCGATTACAACGGCGGCGTCACACCTTCCCGTACTGCCCTCTTTTGAGGGATGGCGGCTTTTACCCGCAGAGGTCCTAATGTCAAGCCATTAGTGTAACGAAACTTGATGGTTTTCGGCCGATTTGACTCGTCGCGCCAAGATAGGTGTGACATGAGGCGATTATGAGCGGAGCGCCTTCCTTAAAACCCGATAATAGCGGTCTTTATGCCGGCATTACCGCCTATATGATTTGGGGCATATTCCCGATCTATTTTAAAATCACCCAAGAAATCCCGGCCATGGAAATTCTGACCCACCGGATTTTCTGGTCTGTCCCGTTTGGGCTTTTGATTTTGATTTTCCGATGCCAAATCAAAGATGTGCTGATCGCGCTTAAAAAATTTAAAACCATTTTATTATTAGCGATCGCCGCGATCGCGATGGCGTCAAATTGGGGGGTCTATATTTGGGCAGTCCAGCAAGACCAGATATTTCAGGGCAGTCTGGGATACTATATGAACCCGCTCATGTATGTTCTGGTCGGCGTGGTATTTTTCGGCGAAAAACTGACCCGAAATCAGGCCCTTGCCGTGGTGCTTGCCGCCATTGGCGTGCTGGTTTTAACTTTTTACGGCGGGGAATTTCCGGCCATCGCTCTCTTTTTAGGCGTGTCGTTCACGATTTACGGCGTCGTACGGAAACAGGTCGATATTGGCGCCATGCCCGGCCTGTTTATCGAAACGCTGATCCTGCTTGTGCCGGGTCTAGCCTATATGATTTATTTGCAAAATTCAGGGCAATTCGCGTTTTTTGAAACCAGCACGAATATGCAGGCTTGGCTGGTCTTTGCCGGCCCTCTTACAGTCGCGCCGCTGCTGGCCTTCGCCTATGCGGCCCGGCGTTTGACCCTGACGATGCTCGGGTTTTTGCAATATATTGGCCCGACCATGCAATTCATGTGCGCGCTCTATTACGGCGAAAAATTCACGGCGGCCCACGCTTTTTGCTTTGGCTGTATCTGGATCGCCGTCGCCCTGTTTTCCTGGGACCGGTTAAAGAACCGAGAGAAACCGATCGCAGCGGAAATTTAGCTTGCGAGCCCATCAACGCGCGACCATATAGACCCCATGACAGACACAGACTGCCAGCTATACCTGATAACCCCGCCGCAAATTGACGATATTCCGGCTTTTTGCGAAGCGTTAAAATCCGCGCTGACCGCAGCCCCGGTCGCTTGCCTGCAAATTCGGCTTAAAAGCCTTGAGGATTCAGCCCTCATTCAGGCGGCCGCCGCTATATCCCCCATATGTCGAGACAATGGCACAGCGGTGATTCTCAATGATCGGCCTGATCTTGTGGACAAATGCGGCGCGGACGGCGTCCATATTGGCCAGGAAGACATGGACTATTTTTCATCCAGAGAACTGCTGGGTGAGGATGCAATCATCGGGGTTACCTGTCATAACTCGAAAGAATTGGCCTTTCAGGCAGCAAATGCAGGCGCAAATTATGTGGCCTTTGGCGCGTTTTTCGAAACGACCACCAAAGACCCGAAAACCCGCGCTGAATTGGAGATTTTAGAGTGGTGGACAGAAACCGTCGAAGTTCCGAGTGTCGCGATTGGCGGCATAAATCCGGGCAATGCCAAAGCCGTGATAGAAGCCGGGGCGGACTTTATCGCCGTCTCGTCGGGGGTGTGGGATCATCCGGACGGTCCGGCGCATGCCGTACAATCCTTGCATCAGCTTTGTTCGGACTATTCGCCGTCGCAATAAGCCCGGCAAGCTTGGCCAGTGCAGATGAAACCAAAGTCGATCCGCGCTGGATGCTCAACACAACGCCGGATCTAACTTTTGAGCAAGCTAAAATTCTGTTTGATCAAGGCAAATTTACCGAAGCGCTCGGCGCGGCTAAACCGGCGGCGGTCGCCGGGCTCCCTGACGCTCAAGTCATGATTGCCCATATTTATCATCGCGGCATGACTGGATCACCTGACCATATTCAGGCGGCGAAATATTACCGTCTGGCAGCGGCGCAAAATCGAAGCGATGCCTATATGGGTCTCGGGGCGCTTGCGCTTAAATCTCACGGCGGATTACTGCCCTCTGACGCGCTGGAATGGTTCACGCTGGCCGCGAATGCCGGCCGTCAGGACGCGATGCGCGCTCTAGGTGAAATGTATCTCAAGGGCCGCGGCGTCGCTCCGGATGCGTTCACAGCCAAACTTTGGCTCGAAAAGGCCGCAAGTTCCGGCGACTCGCTCGCAGACCGGAAAATGGCCGACAGCCTGTTTGAAACCGATCCGGCTGAAGCCCTGAAATATTACGAAAAAGCTGCGGCAAACGGTGATCATGAAGCCGCTTATATTGGCGCGCTGATGTATGACGAAAATCTTGAAGTACGTCCTAACACTGAAAAAATGGTGTCATTGATGCGTCAGGCGGCCGAAAATGGCCATGCCGCTGCACAGGCCGACTATGGACTTTGGGTCTATCAGGGCCGCGGCGTGCAGGCCGATATGGCGGTTGCGGCCGACTGGTTTAGAAAATCAGCTGAGGGCGGCGATATTGAAGGCCAGTTTCTCTACGCCTTTACGCTCGCCAAAGGTGAAGGTGTCACGCAAAATTATGAAGAGGCCTATTACTGGCTTCTGAAAAGTGGTGAGAGCGGATTTTCAGATTATGATCAGGACCGGAAAGCTCTGCGAGAACGGCTTGAGCAAAATGTTGATCCGGCAATTTTGGACCGCGCTCGCGCCCGGATCGACGCGCCTTAGAGCTTCTTAAAATAATCCGTGTCGCGAAATGTAATTATTTCGCCGTTTTTCATATAGTTGGGCGATAGCATTTCCACGATTAGCGGCGCGAGGTCTTTGGGTTGCGGCAAGGTCGCCGCGTCTTCACCGGGCATTGCCTTGGCGCGCATGGCGGTGGCGGTCGCGCCCGGATCGAGCAGATTGACCTTCATATTGGTGATTTCAATCTCGTTGGCGTAGCATTGGACATAGGCATCAAGGGCCGATTTTGACGCAGAATAAACGCTCCAAAAGGCTCGCCGTCCGGTCGCGGCGCGTGAGGACATAAATAAAGACCGTCCGGCTTTTGACAGTCTTAAAAGCGGATCAAGCGAGCGGATCAAGCGGTAATTAGCGGTCATATTAATCGCGAAGACTTCTTCGAAAACTTTGGGCTCAACTTGATTGGCGGGCGTTATATCACCGAGCACGCCGGCATTGGCAAACAAGCCGTCAAGACGCCCCCAGCGCTCATGGATAATCTGGCCAAGTTGATCAATCCCATCGAAATTTTTGAGGTCGAGCGGCACCAGAGTGCACTCGCCGCCGGCCGAATTTATGGCGTCATCGAGCTCTTCAAGGGCCCCTTGAGTGCGGCCGATCGCAATTATATTTGATCCGGCTTCGGCCAGCGCCAAAGCCGCCTGATAGCCAATGCCGCGTGTGGCCCCGGTTATCAGGGTGATACGGCCCGAAAGCGGTTTGTCTGTCATGAGTTGTCCTAGGCGACTTCGACAAGGAAGGAGAGCTGGTTCGAGCTACCGATTTTGCGGTCCCGGTCAATCAACGGGGTCGGATAGTCGCCGGTGAAGCAATGATCGGTATATTGCGGTGCATCGTCTTCGCGATATTCCTCGCCCATCGCCCAGTAGAGGCCCTCAACAGATAGGAAACCGAGCGAGTCGACTTCGAGCATACTGGTCATTTCTTCAAGGCTATAATTGGCCGCGATCAGCTTTTCCTTGGTCGGCATATCAATGCCGTAATGGTCCGGGAATTTGATCGGCGGCGAGGCCGAGCGGAAGTGGACTTCTTTGGCACCGGCCGCTTTGATCATGCGGACAATTTTTGTCGAGGTTGTCCCGCGCACGATCGAATCATCAACAAGCAAGACTTTCTTGCCTTCAATCATGGCCCGGTTGGCCGAATGTTTCAGGCGAACGCCCATATCGCGGATTTGCTGAGTTGGCTGAATAAAGGTCCGGCCGACATAATGATTCCTGATGATGCCAAGTTCAAAGGGAATGCCCAGTTCTTGGGCAAAGCCGAGGGCCGCAGGAACGCCGCTATCGGGGACCGGAATGATGACATCGATATCGGCCGGGCATTCCTGCGCCAGACGGCGGCCCATGCGCTTGCGCACTTCATAAACACTTTTGCCGCCAACGATTGAGTCTGGGCGGGCAAAATAGACAAATTCAAAAATACAGGGCCGGGATTTGGCATTTGGGAAGGCCGTGAATGAGCGAATTCCGTCACTATTTATGGCGACAACTTCGCCGGGCTCGACCTCGCGGATGAATTCGGCACCGACCATGTCAAAGGCGCAGGTTTCTGATGCCAGAATGTAACAATCATCAATCCGGCCGATCAGAAGCGGGCGAATACCAAATCGGTCGCGCGCGCCGATCAGCATCTCATTGCTCATACAGACAAAAGCATAGCCGCCGTCTATCTGGCGAATAGCGCCAATGAACCGGTCGATGAATTCGCCGGCAATGGCGCGGGCCACCAGATGGATAAGAACTTCCGTATCGCTGGTGCTTTGAAAAATAGCGCCCTTCTCAACCAACCTCTCGCGCAAACTATACGCGTTGGTCAAATGTCCGTTATGCGCGACCGAAAAACCGCCCGTTGATAACTCGGAAAACAGCGGCTGTACGTTGCGAAGTGTGGTTTGACCGGCGGTTGAATATCTTACATGGCCGATCGAAATATGGCCTTTCAAACGTTCGGACGGATCAGCACCGGTAAAATTGTCGCCGACCAGACCCAGTTGGCGTTCAGAGTGGAATTTTTCTCCGTCAAAGCTGGCAATTCCGCAGGCTTCCTGCCCGCGATGCTGCAAAGCGTGCAAACCAAGCGCGGTTAAAGAGGCGGCGTTTTCCATACCAAAAATGCCAAAAACACCGCATTCTTCGCGGATTTTGTCGTCATTCGGATCGAACTCGCAGGATGGATTATTCGTTTTCATCGATAATTTCATCGGTAATTCCCTCGATAAATCCCTCTGTATCCCCATCGGCGAGCTTTTTCAAAGTCTCTTTTATATTTGTAAATGGGATCGATCTAATTGCGCCCATGATCGGCACGAGCGCATTGTCATATAATATGGATTCTTCCAAGAATGGCGCGAGATCGGCGTCCGGCCGGTTGGCCTTGAGCTTATCATAATAGCCGCTATTCACGACCATGGTCAGGAGCGCGGCAATGACGAGCCCCCGAGCCGCGCCAAATGCGCCGCCGAGCAGCCGATTGCCAAGGCTAACCTCGCCTTTACGCTTCCCTGTCATATTATTGAGGAAAAATCCGACCAGTAAATAGGCGGCGAAGAATGTACCAACGCCGAGCACCCCGTCTGCCAGCCATTCCGGGCTGATAAATCCGTGCGCGACCGGGCGGAATTGACCCCAGACAAACAGGGTCGCAAGCGTCCCGACGACAAGGGCTATGATGGCTGTAATCTCGCGCGTGAACCCGCGCGACATAGCCATAAAGAAGGAAATTGCGCACAAAACAAGGACGGCAATATCAAAACCGTTAAAGTCCCAGGGGCCTATCGTCATGGTTTGCCTTACCCAAATTAAGCGGCCCAGGCAGTCTCCTCATGCGAATCTGAGGCGCCGGACCCGTTTGCGCTCGTCTCTACACGGCTTATCAGGTCTGGCAAAGTCTTGATTCTGATTATTGGCAGTATTTGTGACAGGGCCTGAGAGTTCTTGCCTTTGAGGAAGGCGGTGATGGCCCGGCCAAAGCCGAGTTTTCGCGCCTCTTTCATCCGCTCTTCCGACCGGGTCACGGGCCGCACATCGCCGGAGAGGCTAATTTCGCCGAACACGACGGCGTCATGAGGCAGAGCAATATCGAAGACAGAGGAGGCTATCGCCGCCGCCACGGCCAGATCGGCTGCCGGTTCATTGATGCGAAACCCGCCGGCGACATTAAGGTAAACATCCTTGCCGGCAAAACTAATGCCGCAGCGCGCCTCAAGCACTGCGAGCACCATGGCCAGCCTTCCGCTATCCCAGCCCACCACAGCGCGTCGCGGCGTTCCAAAAGCCGCCGGAGCCACGAGCGCCTGAATTTCGGTCAATACGGGCCGTGTTCCTTCAAGCCCGGCAAAAACCGAAGATCCGCTTGATGCGTCGCCGCGTTCATTGAGAAAAAGAGAGGACGGGTTGGGGACTTCGGCTAACCCATCTTCGCCCATTTCAAACACACCAATTTCATTGGTCGGGCCAAAGCGGTTTTTATGGGCTCTGAGGATCCGGAACTGATGGGATTTCTCGCCTTCAAAATAGAGCACAGCATCGACCATATGTTCGACCACGCGCGGTCCGGCTATTTGCCCGTCTTTAGTGACGTGACCGACAAGGATCACGCAGGCGCCAGTGCGTTTGGCAAAACGGGTCAGCTCCTGCGCGCAGGCTCTAACCTGCGCCACCGTGCCGGGCGCAGCGCCGAGCTGATCGGTCCAGAGCGTCTGAATGGAATCAATGATCACCACATCCGGCTTGTTGGCCTTTAGCCCGTCCAGAACCGCCCCAAGCGATGTTTCGGCGGCAAGCGCGACCGGATTATCGGCCAGTCCCAATCGGCGGGCGCGGCGCTGCACTTGCCCGGTTGATTCCTCGCCCGAAATATAAACAGCCTTACGCCCCTGCTCCGCCAGCTTGCCGGTGATTTGCAGCAAAAGTGTTGATTTCCCGATACCCGGATCGCCGCCTACCAATAATGCCGATCCTGTAACCAGACCGCCGCCCGTGACCCGGTCAAATTCTTTGACGCCCGAAACCATGCGCGGTGGATCAATACTGGTGGCTGTCAAATCGACCAATTCCATACCGCGGCCTTTTTTGTGCCGGCTATTGCTGGAACCCGCATTATGGCTGATCGCCTCTTCGACCAGCGCATTCCACTGGCCGCACGCATCGCAGCGCCCGGCCCACTTTCCGTGCACTGTTCCGCAGGATTGGCAAACAAATTGAGAGCTGGGCTTGGGCATAAAGTCTCCTGATCCACCTAGCCCGATACACAGGAAGAAGGCGCAAGTCAACATTTTGTTCTTTTTTTGTTCTTCGCTAATTTACCTTTTGATAAGTGTAAACCATAGTTAAAAATCAACCATTTTCGGTTACTTTGGCAAGGTTATACATTTGAAAGTGGGAAGATGAATCGTGTAAACAGTCTATCGGGATTGGCTAAATCCTATAAAACTGATGACCGAGGCGGTTTCATGATCGTTTGGGCAATATGCCTGGTCATGTTGATTATGGCGCTCGGGATCGTTGTCGATCTAACCCTCCAGATGTCAAGTAAGCAGAAAACTCAAAACATCGCCGATTCCATCGCGCTGTCATCCGCGATTTATGTGTCGCATACCGGTCACCCGCCGCAAAACAATTCAGAAGGATTTATGAACAATGTCCAATATTCCGCCGCTGATCTCGGATATAGCTTCCCCGGCTCCGCAGACGTCAATTTCAAAGTAATCTATGACGATGTGAGCCGCGAAGCGCGGGTTGAACTTACCGGCAATTTATCGACAAAGTTTTTACAGGTCATTCAAGTCAATCAACTCGAGTTCAATGCCTCTTCAACCGCGAAATATAAAGAGGTAGATTCCATGGAACCCGCCAGTGTCGTTTTTGTCATGGATAATTCAGGCTCAATGTGGTTCGACGACAAGCCTGTCGATGAGTATAACAATCCACCGGATGATGCGGTGCGCCGGATCGATGCAGTTAAATCCACCCTTGTCAGCTTTAACAGCTACTTGTCGCAAATTTTGATTGATGGTACCGGCGACGATACTACGCGGTATTTAAGAACCGGACTGCTGCCCTATAATCATGATATTATTGCAAGTGACGTGGTTCAAATGCATTGGGGAATTCTCAACGAACAGTCACATATTAATCCGATGACTCCCGGCGGCGCGACCAATTCAAGCCCGCCTATAGCCAATGCGTGGACATGGCTTCAAACCGAGAGGGTGCATCATGTCAATGAAAATGGTAACGCCGATCCGATGCGTTTTGTCATCTTTATGACCGATGGTAATAATACCGCAGGCTCGGATATTTGGGTCCCAGAAGACGGAACCGGTACCTGGCGCAAACTGGAAAACGAACGCCGATGTAATCGACGCAGGTGTAGATGGGTATCCTATTACGAATATTATACCCAATCTGAAGATGATGATGGAGATGAACCGGAAGGCTCAGGCTGGGAAGAAGGCCGAATATTTTTAACCTCCGACGTTGACACGATGGCGGCCTGCGAAGATATGAAAAATGCCGGCGTAAAAGTCTATACGATCGGTTTTGCGCTGGAGGCCGGTACATTTGCGACCAATGACTGGAGCAACCATCCCAGCGAAGACTTCTATGTCATTACGCCCGAAACAAAAGAACGCTCCAGCGCCGTATTAGCGGCCTGTGCGTCAGCGCCTGAACATTTCCTGCTGGCCGAAGATGCCGATAGCCTTGAAGCCGTCTTTGATCTGATTGGCAATGATATCCTGAAAGAAGTCGTCCGCCTGGCTAACTAGGCCGGGGGGCAGGACGTCGCCGGTCAATATTTCAAGCAAAGTGTATATTTATCCGATTTGTGCAATGCCTATCCGCCAATTCGCGCAATTAATTTCACCGACCTCATCAGCTGCATGGTTCAACACGAAATGCACAAGTGTTTCAACAACCCTCAACAGAAAACCTTGCCATAACGCTTTACGACGCTTCCAATCCTAAAGGCACCATACGAGATTTCATCTCCTCCATTGCGTCACCTCATTTGATTAGTTAATCAGGGGGCGAAAAATGGAGAGATCGATGAATTTGCGCAATGTATTGATGAGAACGGCCTTGACGGGTTTGGCGGTGAGTGTGGTGTTATTGGAGGGGTGCCGATCCGGGGATGAAGTCAATTCCCGCGGTGAAACTCCGGTCAATGTGTCGGGCAGCAACGCGCTGACCGTGGAGTATGAAAAATTTACTCTCAAAAATGGCATGGATGTGGTGCTCCATGTCGATCGCTCTGATCCGCTCGTGGCGATCGATATTGCCGCCCATGTCGGCTCGGCCCGCGAAACCGAAGGCCGTACCGGATTTGCGCATTTGTTCGAACATCTTCTCTTCATGGATAGCGAGAACCTCGGCTATGGCGGGCTTGACGCTATGAATACACGGATCGGCGGCTCAGGCACGAACGGCTTTACCACCCACGACATGACCCAATATTTCCAGGCCACTCCCAAAGACACGCTCGAAAAGATCATCTGGGCCGAGGCAGATAAGCTGTGCTGCTTTATCTCGACCGTTTCGCAAAACCTGATCGATAACGAAAAACAGGTCGTCAAAAACGAAAAACGCCAACGGGTCGATAATCAGCCCTATGGCCACGAGTTCTATATTTATAATAAAGCGCTCTACCCGGCCGATCACCCTTATAATTGGCAGGTTATTGGCTCTCTGGCCGATCTCGACGCAGCGACGCTCAAAGACGCGCAGGATTTCTACAAGCGCTGGTATGCGCCCAATAATGTCACTGTTACCCTGACCGGTGATTTTGATATGGATGAGGCCAAGCGCCTGATGAAGAAATATTTTGAGGAAATTCCGGCGGGCGATCCGATTGAAAATTATGACCCCCGGCCCAGCAATCTGACCGAAACCAAAAACCTCTATTATGAGGATAATTTTGCAACAGTGCCGCAATTCTCCGCCGTCTGGCCGACGGTCGAGCAATATCATCCGGACAGCTATGCCCTGAACATATTGATGGATTATCTGACCCGCGGAAAAAAAGCGCCAATTTCAGAGGTCTTGGTCGATGAAGAGAAACTGACCAGCAGCGTCAGCGCATTTCATTATACTAAAGAGTTAGCCGGCGAAGCCTACATCTTCATCACGCCCAATGACGGGCAGGATATTGACGGGCTTATCCCCGGCTTCAAGAAGGCCATGGCCCGGTTTGAAGAAAAAGGCATCCCACAAGCCGATCTGGACCGGATCAAAGCCGGCCTGGAGGTTGATTTTTACGGCGAAATGCAAAGCGCGCTCGGCAAAGCCATTGCGCTGGGTGAATATAATCTGTTCACCGGCGATCCCGGCTTTATCACCGAAGATATTAGGCGTATGCAGGCCGTCACAACTGCTGATGTGATGCGCGTCTACAATCAATATATTAAAGACAAGCCGCATCTACATCTATCAATAGTCCCTAAAGGGCAGACCGATTTGACCCTTGAAGGCTCTACGCTCGCGGAAATTGTCGAAGAAGTGATTGTCGCGGGTGAAGGTGCACCTGTCGATTTTGATCCGGCCGCCCGCATTATCGAAAATCCATCCGGTTTCGAGCGCCCTGAACCCGGATTTGGCGACCCTTACACGCTGCCCGGCGCAGAAGTATGGCGCGGCAAGCTCGATAACGGTATCGAAATTTTCGGCATGTCGACCGACGAAACGCCATTGGTCTATTTTTCCTTGAAAATCGACGCGGGCAATATGCGCGGCGATTACGCCAAACCGGCTGTCCCCGACATGGTCGCGGCCATGCTCGAAAAAGGTACGGCTCATAAAACCACCGCCGAGCTCGAAGACGCAATCGAATCTCTTGGCTCGTCTATCTCTGTCAGCACAGACCAGAACGCAACCTATATGTCCGGCAGCACACTGGCCCGGAATTTCGACGCGACGATCGCTTTGGCTCAGGAAATGCTGCTGGAGCCGCGCTGGGACGAAGAAGAGTTTGATCTTCTGAAAATCAGTTTGGGTAATGATATCGACCAGATCGAGTCTGATCCCAATTCGATCTCGACCCGCGAGTCCGCCAAGCTGCGCTATCCCGAAGGTCATTTGTTCCACTATGCTTTTTACGGCCCGAAAGATAAGCTGGAAATCGTCACATTGGACGATCTCAAAGATTTTTATAATCGGCAATATACCCAGCATGGCACCCAAATCAGGATTGTCGGTGATGTCGAGCTATCCGATGTTAAAAAGGCGTTTGGTACGCTCGCGTCGGGCCTTGATAAGACAGCACCACCGGCTCTGATCATGGGCAGTCAAAATCCGGTCGATGACGCCGAAATTTACTTCTATGACGTAGCAGGCGCCAAGCAATCGGTTGTGCGCCTGGAACGTCCGGCTCTGTCGGCGACTGATCCGGATTACCCGCTCGCGGCTGCGATTAACTTCCCGCTGGGCGGCATTTATACATCCAAACTCAACACAGAGCTGCGGGTCAACAAAGGCTACACATATGGAATCCGGTCCGGCTTTAATGCCAATAAGGATCGCGGGAATTTCGCCATTCGTACCTCTGTACGCTCTAACGTTACGAAAGAGTCGATCGAGATCATTCGCGACATTGTGAGCAGCTATGGGCCGGAGTTTACCGAAGATGATCTGGCGGAGATGAAAGAAGCGCTGCTGCGCGGACAGGCGCTCGACAATGAGACCTTAAATGACAAGCTTTCCATGCTCGGCGAGATCAGTAATTATGGCTATCCCGACGATTATAAATCCCGCGAAGCGGCCGCGATACAGGCCATGACGCTGGAAAAAATGAAGGCCTTAACCGCGGAGCATATGCGCCCGGACGCGATGCGTTATGTCATTGTTGGTGACGCCGAAACACAGGCCGAAGGGTTGAAAGATCTGGGCTACGGCGATCCGATTATGCTGGGGACTGAATAGGCGCGGACCTTGCTTTGAAGGCGTTTCAATATAATCCGCCAACCGAACCGATAGAGATCATCCATCAGGATGACGATATTTTGCTGGTGGATAAACCGAGCGGATTATTATCCGTGCCGGGCAAGGGCGATGAGCATAAGGACTGTCTCGAGACACGACTGAGGGATATTTACCCTGAGCTCCTCTTGGTTCACCGGCTGGATCACCCGACCTCGGGCATCATAATTTTTGCCCGCAATAAGCACGCCCAGCGCCATCTGGGTCTGCAATTTGAAAAACGCCAAACCGAGAAGCGCTATATTGCGCGGGTCTGGGGACAGGTCGACGGCGCAAGCGGCCATGTCAATTTACCGCTGCGTTGTGACTGGCCGAACCGCCCCCGCCAGATGGTCTGTTTTGAACATGGGAAATCCGCGCAGACGGATTGGGAGCTTATGGAAAGAAATGATCAGAGCAGCCGCCTCGCCCTTTATCCCAAAACTGGACGGTCCCATCAATTAAGAGTGCATTGTCAGGCCATGGGCCATCCCATTTTAGGGGATAGTTTTTACGCATCCGGAAAGGCTCTAGAGGCGGCAAAGCGGTTGCAGCTTCATGCCGAGCAGCTCAAATTTCGTCATCCGGTAGGCGGGGCCTGGATGAGCCTAACCGCCCCCTGCCCGTTTTAAATATTTCGCCAGATAGGCTTTGGTGATATCGCGTTTTTCAGCGCTGGCCGCGCGGTCAATATCACGAACCAAATTTGACACGGCCGGGACAGAGCGTTCGTAATTTTTAAGAATATAAGCAACCACATCGGCTTTGACCGAGCGGCCTAAATCTTCGAACAATTTGCGAATAATCGGCTCGAGAATATCATCTTCCGGTTCTGACAATCTGATGACCGGAATATTGTGAAGGCGCGAGCGCAAGTCGGGCAGATCGGTATTCCACAGCTTCGGGGCTCGCGCGGCGGCCAATAGGAGCCCGCTAACTTCCCCGTTTAGTGCTTGGTTTATCGCGATAAAGAGCGTTTCTTCATCCAGCAAATCGGCATCATCGAGAAACTTCTGATCCCCTGAATCACTGGCCCAAGCCGAGCCAAGATGGGTCTTGCCGCAGCCTGTCGGACCCAAAAGCAATAAGACGGGGCTGGGCCAATCGGGAAAGGCGCTAATTGCGGAGAAAGCATCTTGGTTGCTGGCGCCGCGCTGAAAACTGGCGAGGGAATAATCCGGCGCAGGCGCGAGATCAAAAGGATATTGATGAGCCATAAGCCGGCCTAGTAGCGGCCTTTGCGAAACAGGATCGTGCCAAGTTTCGGGTCTTCACGAAGTTCAACGCCTTTATAGCTAAGCTCGGTTCTAAGGCGCTCAATATCGCCGCCATAAGTCACACTCATCAGTGCCCCATCTTTAGATAAAGCATCGAGACGGGCGCCTTGGATTTGCGCTGAATCATTGATCGCGGATTGCAGCCAGATCCAGTCCTCATGCGACCGGTACAAAACCGATACCGGCATTGAGACGGCATTTTCAACCAATGTGACAGTGGCCCGTTTCCAGCTATCTTCTAGGCGGGCAATCGCCATTTGGCTGGCCTCCGCATAAGATCCCGCCGTATAGGACGCCAAATCTGTGCGCGTGCTTGCATCGACGGAAATATCAGAAAGCCGGACACGGATACCGCCAAGCGCCGGTTCAGCGGTTGCGACCAAGATCTGGCGCGCACCCAATAGGTTTCCTAGACGCTTTAGAGCCGTCATATCGCCGGCTAATGCCTGATCGGCGCTGATTAAAGTGTCATTGCCCTGTTCCGGTATAATCGTGCTGACGGGCGTGAGAGCGTGCGAGAAGGCCGGTGATGACCAGGCCTGTTGCCAGACATTTTCCGTCCAGAGCGGCGAACCGGATAATACCGGTACGACCAGACGGTTTCCGGCTTGGCTGGA
Organism: Hellea sp.; assembly: GCA_013002305.1. Lineage (GTDB taxonomy): Bacteria > Pseudomonadota > Alphaproteobacteria > Caulobacterales > Maricaulaceae > JACOMS01. The sequence continues at coordinate 34,625 of JABDKG010000085.1, read as the reverse complement.
GATCATGGTGAGGCCTTGAGAGTCGAGATATTTTTTAACTTCGGAAGGCACAAAGGCGACTGTGATGTCGCCAAGATATCTTTGGTTGGAGCGCTTTTCGTTCGAGACATTAAGGGCTCGGATCATGCGCGAAATTTCTTCAGGCTGAATCGCTGAGAAATCTTTGCCGCCGCGCTCTGACGGCAAGGTCAACCGGTTAAGCAATTTCGCAGCGGCAACGGCCTGACCTTCGAGATTAGCTTTGGTCTGCGCTTCAATCGCATTAGCGCCAACGGCATCAACCGGAACGGCGGCAACGGTAAATGGATCTGCGGCGAACGCCAGTCCTATGGACAACCAAATAAACGATAGGAGCAAAAATATTCGTTTTAACATGCGCTTTGATTATACGGGTTTGAAGCCTAATAAAAGAGCTATTACAGCGGTTTTTCAGTTGGTTTGGCGACGCGCCATGAATTGCCTCTTGCAATAGGGCGGATTTTACGATTGTAAGCCGTGACTCGATTGGTAAGGATTCTCGGTGAGCCAGAACCCAACAGACAAAAGCCTGACCTATGCAGATGCCGGAGTGAGCATCGATACGGGCGATGCGTTGATAGAAAAAATCAAACCGATGGCAAAATCGACCCGTCGACCCGGTGCGGATGTTAGCCTTGGCGGATTTGGCGGTGCATTCGATTTACGCGCGGCTGGCTTTAAAGACCCGGTTCTAGTTTCCGGGACTGATGGCGTCGGCACCAAATTACGAATTGCGATTGATACAGGTGTTCTCGATACGGTAGGCATTGATCTCGTCGCCATGTGCGTCAATGATGTTCTGGCGCAGGGCGCCGAGCCATTATTCTTCCTCGACTATTTCGCGACTGGCTATCTTGATAAAGACCGCGCCGCCGCGGTTATTTCCGGAATAGCCGAAGGATGCCGCCAGGCTGGCAGCGCGTTGATCGGCGGCGAAACCGCTGAAATGCCGGGCATGTATGAAGGCGAAGATTTCGATCTGGCCGGATTTGTCGTTGGCGCCGCAGAGCGCGGAAAGCTGCTGCCGCGCCTTGGAAAAATGAAAGCTGGCGACGCTCTCGTCGGAATTAGCTCGAGCGGGCCTCATTCCAATGGATACTCACTTATTCGCAAAGTTGTTGAGCTCTCGGGGCTTAGCTGGTCCGATCCAGCGCCTTTCGCGCCTGGCAAAACACTCGCAGAAGCTCTGCTAGAGCCGACTAAAATATATATTAAATCTGTTTTGCCGCTCATTCGAGATGATCTTGTGAAGGGTTTGGCCCATATTACCGGCGGCGGCCTGACGGAAAATACGCCGCGTATGTTGCCGAGCCATCTGGCAGGCGAATATGATATGGCGAGCTGGGCACGTCCGGCCGTTTTTGATTGGTTGCAAGAGACCGGCAATATCGCCGAGACCGAAATGCAGCGCGCCTTTAATTGCGGCATCGGCATGGTGCTCGCCGCCGCACCGGAACAAGCCGATGAAGTCGTTAGCCGCCTGACCGCGTCCGGCGAAACGGCACAAATCGTTGGCAGGCTAATCGCCAAATGAGGTCCAGCCGCGTCCGGACTGCAATATTAATATCCGGCCGCGGATCCAATATGGTGGCCCTCGCCCAATCCGCACAACACCCCGATCATCCGGCTGAAATCTGCCTCGTTTTCTCAAATGATCCTGAAGCGCTGGGCCTGCAAAAGGCGGCAGATATGGGCATTGAAGTGGCGGCGATGGATTATCAGCAATTCTCGACCCGCGAAAATTTCGATAGCGCTATGCATGAGATCCTAACGGCTCATAATATCCAGCTCATATGCTGCGCCGGCTATATGCGCATTCTTTCGCCCTGGTTTACCCAGCAATGGCCAGGCCGTATTCTCAACATCCATCCATCACTATTACCCAAATATAAAGGGCTGAACACGCATCAGCGCGCCATAGATGCAGGCGATAAAGAGCATGGCTGCACGGTCCATTATGTCAATGAAGAGCTTGATGGCGGCGCGATCATTATGCAGGATAAAACGCCAATATTGCCGACGGATACGGCCGAAAGCCTCGCGCAAAGGATGCTCACGCTTGAACATGCGCTATATGTTAAGTCATTGAAACAAATCGCATTAAACCTTTAGTTTAAATGAACAATAGCTAAATAAATCAAAAGTTAAACAGCCCTTAACCACAAACCTAAACGCAATATTGAATTGTCGTTCGTATATTTTCGCAATGAAATAAGGAATTTCTTTCTTAAGTGGGAAAAGTGGTGAACGTAATGTCTACGACAAAAAGTATAATTAAAAGGTACAAAGCCGATAAACGCGGTAGTTTTAGTACGATGGCCGCGGTCAGCGTATTGATGCTGATTTTTTCAGTGGGGGTGGCCATCGATGCAACCCGTATCCATCATATGAAAGCCAAAGCTCAGTCAATAGCTGACCAGGTCGCCTTGGCAGCTTCAATTTATGTATCTCAGACAGGCCATAAGCCTGACAATTCTGATGACGGATTTGTTGAAGGTGTGTCCTATAATGCACGGCATTTGGGACATGACTTCCGCGGCGCGAGCCGCTTTACATTCACCGTTGACTACGATGATACTAACAAAGAATCTAATGTTACGGTTAGTGGCGATATCCCGGCAACTTTTACACGGGTCGCCAATTACCGCCGTTTTTACTTCAATATGTCGGCCAGCGCGAAATATGGCGAGCCGTCAACAAGTGATCCGGCCTCTATCATGTTCGTTCTGGATAATTCCGGATCTATGTGGTTTGACGACAAACCGATTGAAGCGGGCGAGTCTTCTGGCCCAGCCGATGCTATTCGCCGTATTGACGCGCTGAAAACCGCCATGATCGGTATGAAGGCCAATTTGGACAGTGTCGACATTGGAGAAACGGGTGATCGTTACATTCGTACCGGCATGATGACCTACAACCACGCTATTATCACATCGACGTCTAAGAATATGGATTGGGGCACAATGTCCGTCGCTGATATTAACGCGATGACTCCGGGCGGATCAACAAACTCCAGCCCGCCGATGACCGAGGCCTGGATTCAGTTAGATACAGATCATTCCTACCATTTGGCCGAAACCGGCAAAACGCCGCTTAAATTCCTGATCTTTATGACCGACGGCAACAATACGGTCGGCTACGATCTCTGGGTTCCTGAAGAGGGCACAAATCACTGGCGTCGCCAGACATCTCGTCAGCGTTGCCGCTGGCGCCGTGGTCGTTATCGCTGCTGGACTTATAATGACTGGGAATATTTTCCATCTGATGGTCCATCTAATGAGGACATTTCAGCGCCAAGCGGTTCTGGTTGGGAAGAAGGCCGGTTCTATCTGAGTACTGACTGGGAAACCCAGGCGACTTGCGACACGATGAAAGCTAACGGTATCAAGGTTTATTCAATCGGGTTTGCACTTGAGGCCGGTACTTATGAGACCAATGATTGGGGTTATTCGACCGGTCAGCACACTAGAAATGTCAATACGGATACAAAGAATAAATCTGTCGCACTTTTGTCAGCCTGCGCGTCCGAAGGTGATCATTTCATTCTCGCCGAAGACACGGACGCACTAAATTCAGCGTTTGATAAAATCGGTAACGATATTTTGTCGGAAGTTATTCGTCTCGCAAATTAGACGTAACAATCTAATTCAAGCATAAAAAAACCGGGCCTTGAGCCCGGTTTTTCTTTATTTATTTATTTTTCAAACTACCCAACGATTTCGTCATCGGTGAAAAATTGCGGAATTTCCATAGCCGCTGTTTCAGGCGCGTCGGAGCCGTGCACGGAATTGGCGTCGATCGACTTGGCATATTCCGCGCGGATTGTGCCCGGCGCAGCTTCAGACGGGTTGGTTGCGCCCATGACGTCGCGGTAACGCGCAATCGCGTCTTCGCCTTCAAGAACCTGAACCACAACCGGGCCCGAGGTCATGAACTCGACCAAATCGCCGTAAAACGGGCGCTCTTTGTGAACTTCGTAAAATTTACCCGCCTGTTCCTGGCTCAGTTGAATACGCTTTTGAGCCACGATCCGCAGACCGGCCTCTTCGATCTTGGCATTGACCAGACCTGTGATATTGCGCGCTGTGGCGTCGGGCTTAATGATTGAAAAAGTACGTTGTACGGCCATGATTATCTCCTAATGTCAGGCGCAAATTTGGCCGCTCTATAACGGGCGTTTGACTATATGTGAAGCCGTGATATGGGGCGTTTCCCGCAAAAAAGCAGGTATTTGTGCTTCATATCAATGATTTGACATACCGGATCGAAGGAAGGCCCCTATTTGAGAAGGCGACGCTTGCCATTTCGCAAGGCATGAAAATGGGATTCGTCGGCCGGAACGGGACCGGAAAATCAACCCTGTTTCGTCTTATCAAAGGCGATATCAGCCCCGATGACGGCTCGATTAATCTACGCAAGGGCGCGCGGCTTGGGGTTGTTGACCAGGAAGTACCATCCGGACCGCAAAGCCTGATGGCAACCGTTCTGGCGGCTGACAAGGAACGCACTGCCCTGCTGCGTGAGGCCGAGACCGCTGCGGATCCAATCCGGATTGCCAATATTCATACTCGCCTGTCCGACATCAGAGCCTATTCCGCCGAAGCCCGCGCCGGCGCTATTCTATCCGGCCTGGGATTTACGGCAGAAGAGCAGCAACTGCCCTGCTCGGAATTTTCCGGAGGATGGCGGATGCGGGTCGCGCTCGGTGCCATGTTGTTTGCCCAGCCGGACCTGCTTTTGCTGGACGAGCCGACCAACTATCTTGATGTCGAAGGGGCGGTCTGGCTTGAAGCCCATATTAAAAACTATCCCGGCACGGCCTTCATCATTTCCCATGACAGGGATTTTCTGAACCGCGCCGTGACCCATATCGCCCATCTGCGCAGCCGCAAATTATTTGCCTATTCCGGCGGATATGATAATTTTCAAAAGCAAATGCGCGAGCAGCAACGCCTGTCGATGGCGCTTCGGAACAAGCAAGAAGATGAGCGCCGGAAGCTCGAGGCATTCGTTACCTGCTTTAAAGCCAAAGCGTCAAAAGCCAAACAGGCTCAAAGCCGGGTCAAAAGGCTTGAGAAATTAAAGCCGATCGCCACGATTATCGATGATCCTATTCCGCCGATTGATCTGCCCTCGCCCGAACGCTCGCTGTCGCCTCCGATCGTCCGGTTTGATGATGTCGCGCTGGGTTATGAGCCCGGTAAAGCGGTCCTGAAACGCCTAAACCAGCGTATTGATCCGGATGACCGGATCGGGCTTTTGGGCAAGAACGGCCAGGGTAAATCAACCTTTGCCAAAGCCATCATGGGTCTGCTCGCCGCCCAAGAGGGTTTCATCAAGCGCCATAAAAAGATGAAAATCGGCTATTTTGCGCAGCACGAAATTGACGCGCTCAATCCGGCTCACAGCGCCTATGAACATGTAATCGAGCTGATGCCAGACGCGACAGAGGCCCAGCGCCGGGCGCGTTTGGCCCGGTTTGGGCTGGGCGCCGGCAAGGCCGAGACGAAGGCCGGTGATCTATCCGGCGGCGAAAAAGCCCGGCTTTTATTCTCGCTGGTTTCGTTTAATGCGCCGCATTTGCTCGTCCTTGATGAACCCGCCAATCATCTGGATATGGATAGCCGGGCCGAACTGGTCAATGCTTTAAACAGTTATGACGGCGCGATCCTGGTCATTAGCCACGACCGAAATCTGCTTGAAAGCGTTGTCGACCGTCTCTGGCTCGTCGACGGCAGAACGGTGAGCAATTTTGAAGGATCTCTGGAAGACTACCGTCAGCTCCAGATCGAAAAATCGCGCGTGCCTAAAAAATCCGGACAAACCGAAAACGTCAAGATCGCCCAGCGCAAAGAATCCGCGGCCGAGCGTGAACGGCTCGCGCCGCTTAAGAAAAGATGCGAAGAGCTTGAGGCTAAAATCGAAACCGCCCGGCAAAAACTGGCCAAAATCGACCGAACTCTGGGTGACGGCGAAATATTCACCAGCGACCCGCGCAAAGCCCAAATCATTCTCGATATGCGCCGAGAGCTGGAGGATAGAGTGGAACAGCTCGAAGAGGATTGGCTCGTAGCAATCGACGCCTATGAAACGGCGAAATCCTAATAGGTAAACTTGAAATCAACGCCGTAAAAGGCCGGTTGCGAAATGCTCGAAAACGGTGTTCCCAAAACATCGGCAGTTAGGTTATTAATCCCGCCAACATAGCGTTTGTTGAATATATTATTGCCAAAAAATCCGACTTGATAACGTTTGGACGGGCTGCGCCAGTAAACCCGTGCATCGGTTCGCTGACGCGGGATACCAACTTCAAAATTCGCAAATTGACTGCCGCACGTCCCCTGCGCCACAGATATCGAGTTGCAACGCGTTCCGCCGGAGCGGGAGTGCATGAGCTGCCAGTCGATTGTACCGTGATCGATCGTTTCGATCGTATATTTGCCGCCAACAGCATAGGAAAATTTCGGCTGTCCCGTCGGCTCGCCTGTTAAATCGGTGCCATCTCTTGTAATCCGGTTGGCATAGGTCTGATTGAGATATTGCATATTTCCCAGCAGGGTCAGATCATCGAAAATATTCCAGACAGCCTCAAGATCGGCTCCGTAAGCCTGTTCGTCCGCCGTCTGCACCAGATATTGCGGGACATTGGAATTGGGAAGATCAGCCGCTGCGATCAGGCTGATCGATTGTTTATTATTGTATTTATAATAAAATAGTGAGCCGTTCAGACGCATATTAATGTCGTCAATGTCGGTTTTAAAACCGGCTTCAAAATTGTCGACATCTTCATTTGTAAAACGCGACGCAACTTCGACACTATTATAGCCGCCGGCCTTATAACCCTGTGCATAGGACAGGAATAAAAGCGTATCGTCATCGAGTTTATAATCCAGAACAACCCGAGGGCTAAAGTCAGTAAACGTGTCTTTATTGATACATTCAACGCCTTCAGCGACAGTCACGCCATTATCACAAGGCACGCCGACAAGTCCGGACAGATCAAACACAAAGTCGACCTTGAAATCGTCCGGCGAAGCGCCAAGCGCTCGAAGCAATCCGGCGACTTCGTCAAGGTTTTGATCAAGCTCGTCCGCCGTTCTGAGATCATTAAACCATGAGAATTCTTTTTCATCGCGCGTATATCGGCCACCGACGGTAAGACTGGTCTTATCGCCAATTTCTAGTGTCGCATCGGCAAAGGCGGCATAAGCCTGATAGTTGCCTTCATTGAACATATCTTCTTGCCAAGTATGGCCAAACATCTGTGCGTCAATATTAAAGACGTCAATGAATCGTTGAACGATTGTGAAGAGGCGGCGACCATCAATGACGTTCTGAATCAGCGTATCAATCGTGTCCGAATTAGTATTCGTTGAGCTGATCTGCATCGCTTTCTCATCGTAATAGCTAACACCGGCAAGCCATGACAGATTGTCATTTTCGCCCGCGAGCCTGAATTCCTGATAAAAGCTTTCATTGTCCTCGATATTATTGGTGTCAAAATAAGTATGGACGTCGGCAGTCCCATCCTCGTCTTCGCGGTTATTGGTCTGAAATTCACGCCACGCTGATATGGATGTAACTTGTAAATTGTCATTGAGATCATGAGTGATCGTCAACACCGCCTCATCCAGATTGCGGGTCTCGCTATTATTGATCACATCATTGCGAATTTCGACATCAAACGGATTGATAAAGGCCGAAGGATCTGGCGGCACTGGCGGATTACCCGGATAGTCAAATGTCTCGACAACGCCGATAGCCGGGCGTGCGTCCTGATCCAGCTCATCATGGCTGTAACGAAACAAAAGATTGGTATTGGCGCCCGCATCCCAGCTCATTGCGCCGCGTACAGCCCAATTATTCTCAAAGTTTAAATCGTCGCCCGTTCCGGCATCAATGAACAATCCATCGCGTTTATTGATGACGCCGTTAAACCGCAACGCCACCGTATCGGACACCGGAATATTGAGCATGGCTTCGGCGCGGCGCTTGTTAAAATTGCCATAGCGAAGCCCCAAACTGGCCTCAAATTCCTGCGACGGGCGCTTGGTAATAATCGAGACAGCCCCGGCTGAACTGTTGCGGCCAAACAGAGTGCCCTGCGGGCCTTTGACGACCTCGATCCGCTCCACATCGTTAAACGCCAGAAGCGACGCCCCGGACCGGGCTGCGTAAACGCCGTCCACATAGACACCGACGGCCGGATCTGTTCCGACACCAAAATCAGAGGTCTGAATTCCGCGAATTGAGTAGCGCGGCTGGGTCGGACTGCCGGCGCTGACTTCAAGACCGGGGATAAAAGTATCAATATCAGCCATACTGTCGGCAGCGAGAGATTCGATAGCATCACTATCCATGACCTGAATGGTGATCGGGACGTCCTGTACATTCTCGGCACGTTTTTGCGCTGTAACGATAATTTCGTCACGATCGGCATCCTGGGCTAAAGCATTTCCGGCCAAACAAATAGCCAAAGCCGAACCGGCCAATAATCGATAACGATGCATACAACTCTCCCCTGTCGCGCATAATTTGTCTGAGCAGAGTTAAGAGGGAATTAATTGATCAGGTCAAGCCATTCATCTTCGGTCAAAATATCGATCCCGAGACTGGTAGCTTTCGTAAGTTTGGATCCGGCGCCAGGGCCTGCGACAAGGTAATCTGTCTTCGCCGATACGCTGCCGGATACTTTGGCGCCAACAGACTGAGCGCGGGCTTTTGCCTCATCGCGCGAAAATCGCTCAAGCTTACCGGTGAAGACAACCGTCTTGCCGGAAACGGCGCTGTCGGTAGACGGGGCTTCGGCCTCCATTACCGTCACATGGTCGAGCAACCTGTTGATCATGGCCTGATTGTTTTTGGCACCAAAAAAGTCGCGCAGAGAACTGGCCGCGCCTGGACCCACACCATCAATTGACATGAGCTCAATCCACGCCGGGCTCTCATCATTTTCGATCGATCTGATTGCCTCATAGAACTTGTCCCATTTGAGATAGTGTTTGGCCAGTAAACCGGCATTGCCCTGCCCGATATGGCGGATGCCCTGAGCATATAAAAACTTGTCAAAATCTATCGTGCGGCGCGCATTGATCGCATCAAAAAGATTACGCGCACTAGTCTCGCCCCAGCCTTCCCAGCTCTCCAATTTGATGTCATCGTTTCGCGACTGAAGCGTGAAAATTTGGGCCGGCGCCGTGACCAGCCCCTTATCGTAAAAAACCTCAATTTGCTTGGATCCCATCCCGTCAATATCAAAGGCTCGACGGGACACGAAATGTATAAGACTTTCAACAGCTTGTGCCGGGCAATTAAGGCCGTTTGTGCACCGCCGAACAACATCAACTCGCCCGGTTTTCTCATCAATATCATTGACCGCCGGGGCGTCGCAAATAGGGCAATTTTCGGGATATTTAAAAGGCGGATTACCGCCATCTTTTGTGACCCGTAAAACCTGCGGAATGACGTCCCCGGCCCTTTGAATTTCAACCATGTCTCCGGGCTTGACGCCGAGCCGGGTGATCTCGTCTTCATTGTGCAAAGTCGCGTTCGAAACGACGACCCCGCCAACGGTGATCGGCTCGAGTTTGGCAACCGGCGTGAGCGCGCCTGTACGCCCGACCTGGATCTCAATATCATTGATTTTTGTGATGGCTTTCTCGGCCGGAAATTTATGCGCAATGGCCCATCGCGGCGCCCGTGAAATAAAGCCGAGCCGGTCTTGCAGCGCCAGATCATTGACCTTGTAAACCACCCCGTCAATGTCATAGCCAAGCCCGGGTCGCGCCGCCTCAATTTCATGATAATGGGCGTTCATTTCCGCTGGCGATTTGTGGACCTTCATGTTGGAATTAGTCTCGAAACCCCAGCGCGCCATCGCCGCGACCGCGCCCATTTGAGTATCCGATAAGGGCGCACTGATCTCACCCCACGTATAGGCGAAAAACTTGAGCGGCCGAGCGGCGGTGATCTCCGGATCGATTTGCCGAAGCGATCCAGCCGCTGCATTGCGCGGGTTTTTATAGGCATCTTTTCCCGCTTTAACCTGCTCAGCATTCATAGTGTCAAAATTGGCATGGTCGATATAGACCTCGCCGCGAATCTCGAGCACTTCCGGCCAGTCAGCACCTGACAGTTTTTTGGGAATTGTTGCCAAAGTCCGCAAATTTGCTGTGACATCCTCACCGACCTGGCCGTCACCGCGGGTCGCGCCCGACACCAGAACACCGTTTTCGTAGCGCAGAGACGCAGATAGGCCGTCAATTTTGGGCTCAGCGGTAAATTCAATGACGGTATTTTCCGGCAGGTTGAGGAAACGCTTAATCCGCATCGTGAAATCTTCGACGTCCTGATCGGTGAAAGCATTATCGAGCGACAACATCGGGACGGCGTGCTTTATTTTGCCGAATTTACCGGCGGGATTAGCACCGACAGCCAGGGACGGGCTGTCTTTCCGGATCAAATGCGGAAATTTGGCTTCAATTTGCGCATTTTCCTGCCGCAGCGCATCATATTCCGCGTCGGATAAGGCCGGCGCATCATCCTGATAATATTGGGCATCCGCAATCCGGATCTCCATCGCCAGTGCCTTTAGCCGCTTCTTAGCCTCATCCTCTGTCATGAGGCTTTCATCAGCTGCCGGGCCGCAGCGCGCGCTTCATCCGTGATTATCTCCCCGGCCAGCATTCGGGCAATCTCTTCCTCGCGTTCATTGGCCGCCACCGCTATAACCGATGTCAACGTGGTTTTCGCCTTGCTGGCCTTTTCGATCCGGTATTGGTGATTGGCGCAAGCCGCGACTTGCGGACTATGGGTGACAATAAAGACCTGAGCGTGGGCTGTCAGCTTTGACAGGCGCTGCCCGACAGCGCTGGCAACGGCGCCGCCGACGCCCTGATCAACCTCATCAAACACCAAAACCTGCTCTTCTCCGTCGGCCAGCGCGACTTTGATCGCCAGTGAAAAACGCGCCAGTTCACCGCCCGAGGCGACCTTATCCATCGGGCCCATGGCGGATCCGGGGTTGGTCGCAACCTGAAATCTGACTTTGTCACGGCCAAGAGCGCTGTCCGCCCCTTCTGAGATTCCGACAGTAAATTGGGCCCGTTCCATTTTCAGGTCCGGAAGCTCTTTGAGGACAGACTTTTCAAGGCGCCGGGCAGCCTTTTCCCGCGCTTCCGTCAAGCGCGTCGCGGCTGCGTCATAGGCTTTATGCTTGCCCTCTACCGTTTTTCTAGCGTCGCCAAGGGCTTTTTCCATATTTTCAATCAGGGCAAGACTTTCTGCAAATTCGCGGCGTCGATCGATCAAAGTTTCGCTTCTACTGACATATTTACGGCAGGCCGCTTTAATGGCGAAGAGGCGTTCTTCGGTCCGGTCAAGCTCGCCCGGCTCGGTTTCAAAATTTCCAGCTGCGTCGCCCACTGCGCGGCGGGCCTCCTGGGTTTCCAGCAAAGCTTTCTCAAGCGCCGCGCCGGCCTCGATCAAAGCGGCTGAGGCTTGTTTGTCGCCCTCGCCGATCTTGTCGCGAACGCGCTCTATGCCCGAAAGAGCTGTCGCCAAACGGCTTTCATAATCGCTTTGATCCAGCACCTCGGCCGCGTTGGCAAGCTCGGATAATGCCCCTTCGGAGCCCTGCAAAAAGCGCCGTCTGGCGGCAAGTTCATCTTCTTCTCCGGACCTGACGTCGAGCCGGTCCAGTTCTTCGACGGCATAGCTCAGAAAATCCCGGTCTATTGATGCCTGCTCGGCCTTGGCTTTGAGCTCCGCCAAAGCCAATTCCGCCGCCTGTTTTTCGCCGTGCAGATCGCGCACATTTGCGACCAAATTGGAATAACCTCCAAATCGGTCGAGCATAAAAATATGTTGGGTCGGGTCCAAAAGCCCGCGCCCATCATGTTGCCCATGAACTTCCAAGAGAATGGCCCCGATACGGGCGAGTAATTTGACGCTGACCGGACTATCATTGATGAAGGCTTTGCTGCGCCCATCGGCATTTATCAGCCGCCGCAGCACCAGCGATTCCTGGGGCGAATGTTCGAATTCAGCTGTCTGTAATATTTCCCAGACCTGGTGATCAACAGGCAGGTCAAAACTGGCGATACACTGGGCTTTTTCGCAGCCTTTGCGCACAAGAGCTTTGTCCGAGCGCGCGCCGGTTGCCATCGAAAGCGCATCCAGAATTATAGATTTCCCTGCACCGGTTTCCCCGGTCAATGCCGTCATCCCTCGCTGGAATTCCAAATCCAGAGCCTCAATTAAGACGACATTTCGGATGGAAAGCTCAGAGAGCATGATTGGTCATTCCTAGAATAGGCGTTCTTTTAGGCGTCTGAAGTAACCCGGGTTTCGAGCCCTTGTAACTTCATCATCCAGATTAACACCAAAATCCTGTAAAAGCGCGTAGCTGTCACCATACCATTCGCTGCTGGGATAGTTATATCCGAGAACGGACCCGACTAATTTCGCCTCTTCGATAATACCAAGCGATACATATGATTCGACCAAGCGGTGCATCGCTTCCTCGACATGGGACGTGGTTTCATAGTCGCGCACGACAGTTTTAAACCGGCCAATAGCTGCGAGCTGCTGATTTTCTTTAAGATAGTAGCGACCGACAGCCATTTCCTTACCTGCCAGATGGTCATGGGTCAGCTCAAGTTTCAGACGCGCATCGCGGGCATAATCACTATCGGGATATCGGCGAACGACTTGTTGAAGCGCGGCTTCGGCGCTGGTTGTCGTCGCCTGGTCACGTCCAACATCATAAATCTGGTCATAAAATGACATGGCGACAAGGTAATATGCATATGGCGTGCTATCATTACCCGGGTGCAGGCTGATAAAACGCTGAGCCGTCTGCACGGCCTCTTCATAATCAGCCGAAAGATAATTGGCATAGGCCGACATGAGCATAGAGCGGCGCGCCCATTTGGAAAATGGATGCTGCCTTTCGACTTCCTGGAACAAAAGCTTGGCACGCGCCAAATCATTGCGCTCCATTTGGTCCATACCTTCATTATAAATAAGCTCGGCCGGACGCTCGACATAGGCCAATCGTTCTTTGCGGGATCCGCCGCCCAAAATAGAGCACCCGGCAATCAATGTTGCCATGATCGCGCTGATCAGCAATGTCGAGATATTATTTCTGGCCATGAACAGCTCTTAATTTGATTCTTGAGAATTGATATAGAGGCGGCTTGTAGACGAGAAAAGCCTCAGGGAAAAGTGAGAATACGGTTAGGCTTGGACTGAATCACATGCTAAAATGCTGTTTTCTGCGGGTAATGACACAAATTTCCATGCCTCACGGTCTGCAAACAGTTTCATCATCAGATTATGGTTCAATCCGTGACCGCCCCGGACGGTTGTAATCTTGCCCAAAATCGGCCCAGCGAGATAGAGATCGCCCATCAAATCGAGCGCCTTATGACGGACAAATTCGTCATTATAACGAAGACCGCCCGGATTGAGGACCTTGTCACCGTCAACAACAACCGCATTGTCATAAGATCCGCCTTTGCTGAGGCCAGCTTCGCGAAGCGCCACAACTTCGTGGGCACGGGCAAAGGTTCGGGCCGAGGCCATCCGTTCGCGGAAGGATCGCGTGTCCGGCTCTATTTCCATCCGCTGCCGACCAATAGCCTTGTCATCAAAATCGATGGTGACGTCCAGATACAGGCGATCATGCGGTTCAATCCGCCCGAAACTCCCGCGCTGTTCCAGCTCAATCGTTTTGAGGACTTTGACATATTTGCGCGGAGCGGGTTGACGAACAATGCCGACTTGCTCAATCAGCTTCAAAAATGGCTCACTACTACCATCAAGCGCCGGGATTTCCTGGCCGTCAACATCAATGGTTAAATTATCAATTCCGACAGATGCCAGGGCTGCCATTAAATGTTCAATCGTCGATATTTTTACGCCGGCCTTGTTCTCGAGTGTGGTACAATTTTTAACGCCGCTAACCGCTGTTGGGCCAACCAAAATGGCATTGTCGCGGTCTGAAATATCGGTCCGGATAAATGTTATTCCTGTGCCAACTGGCGCGGGTTTTAGGACCAAGCGGGTATGCTCACCGCCATGCAGCTCGATACCCGCACACACGGCCGGAGCACTGATTGTCGTCTGTCGTCTGACAAGATCCACTAATTTTACCTCTAATATAGTTGATAAACCTAGAGTCGGTCTGGCTTTCGAACAATAAAAGCCCTGTTTCCAAATGTTTCGCAAGATGACATTACAGTCATTTTCGCGTAAAATTTCTCGAAAGAGCAATTTTCCTGAGCTTATGCGGTAGATGAACATCTTTTCGGAAAATGCATTCATTTATTACTAATAATAGCACAACTTCCGGCCGTTTTTTATTGATTTTATACTTCAGTGTGGTATATTGAACAAGCACACAAATTGGGAAGGATCTTTAATGGTCGAAGTGCTAAAGAATAATGAATTATCGAGTTTTTTGCCGCCCAGACTAACCAGGTCTCCAGTCGATTTTGCCGACACGACTTTTCATTCTTTAGCCAGGAACATCGAAAACGATTATATCTATGTCCTAAAGACAATGGTCCTGCCTTTGCTGGATAATGAACATGGATTAAATCTTCAAGAATTAAAGATTTTGTCGACGCTTGATTTTTATGATTCGCCGCTTACTCCGCATTATATGGCTCAAGTTCTGCGCTTTGATCCCGCGACTGTAACGCGAGCTACTAAAAAACTTACCGGAGCCGGGATGGTTGTTCGAAGTAAAAATCACTTAGATTCGCGCAGTGTAAACTTTTCTTTGTCTTCAGAAGGAAAAGATATGGCCGAGCAATATGCGAATGGCGTTAAAACTGTTTTCGATGATTTGCATAGTCGGCTGGAAATCCAAGCGAGCGAAGAACGAAGATTAGAATATCTAAACGCACTTTACGCAATAAGAAAACGCTCCCAGGCCATGCGCGAAATCTCAGAGCAAAAAGGCAAGCTAAGGAAGAGAGCATGCGAATAATTCTCGTATAGTCAAGGCTCAGAAAGCTGAAATAGTCAATTCGCTAAATTTCTTAAATCATTTCAACCTCAAGCATATTTGATGTTTTATTAAACTATTGTTTTAATTACATTTTTTTTGTTTTTTTAACTACTAATTAATCATATGCTTATATATACAACCATAGGAACTGTGCTTGTTCCTATTGAGATACGGTAGTGAAATCCCATTCCCTAGCCCCACTCTTACGGCGGATCCAACTTGTTGGGTCCGCCATACAATATTGCCCCGGTAATAGCGAAAAGCGGGCACCTTGGGCGTTCAATTTACAGCCGTCAGCAAAATTCGAATTTGACACTAGGTTCGCTGAGAAACGAAAACATTCCCATCATTATAGACAGAAACGGGGTGGTTTTGATTGCTAATCGCAAAGCAATCCACTTTTCGATTGTTGATGACGATCACACGAACATCTTGGTCTTTCAAAATTTTTAAAATCGGCAGCCCCAAGTTTCAACAGCAACCATTGGAATTGAAGCGTTTGAAAGAATTGAACCAGAAAAGCTTGACTTACTTTTAATGGATTTATCGATGCCGAGTATGGAAGGGGTTAAAACAACTATCAGAATTCGTGAGATCGGAAATTCGGCGTTGGCCAATAAAACTCCATTTATTATAGTTTCCGCACATAAATTTAAGCATCAATTTCACGAAACTGAGGCATTACATATTATATCACAGAAAACAGGTTAGAATGGCTGAATTTATGCGAGACATTCAAAACTGTTTGACGAAATAAATAAAATTTTACGAATTTCGAAATAAGCGAATCCAACGAGTAAATTAATTATTGCGGGGCGATTGAATATCGTGCTCCAAAGGCAAAGCGAATAAGTTGTTTGACCCTATCTCAGGCTTTCAGAGCCTAATGCGATTGTCGCCGGAGGAATGCCGGGATTTCCAACTCGTCATTCTCATCTTCGCCGAAAAGATCGCCGGTATTTTGAACGCGCGGGCGCTCCGGGGGCGTGGCCGCAACCGGGATTGATTTTTTCCGACCAAAAAAACCAAATGGTCGCTTCACGATTGTCTGGGGTTGCGGCTGAGCCGGGGCTGGTGCCGGTGCAGGCGCTGTCACGGCGGCGCGCGGCATAGGCGGCGGCGCAATCGTAGCTTCTGGCGCCGAGACAGAGGCTTCCCGCTCGGCAGGTCTCGCTTGCGCCATATAGGCAGGCTCAGATTCAGCTTCAATTTTATCAAGCGCAGGAATATCGTCTTCGCCGATAACGGCAACCGGTTCGCGGGTCGCCCTTAGGCTGGCCGATGAGGCTTTGAGACGTGAGATATTATTATCGAGGCTGGACTGCGCGACCGGCATTGCGCCGGCTTCTGCGCCGACGCCCGTTGCAACGACTGATACGCGGACAATACCGTCTAGATCAGGATCAAGCGCAGAACCGACAATGATGTTAGCGTCCTGGTCGACTTGAGATCTGATTAGGCTGGCAGCTTCGTCTACTTCGTAAAGTGTCAAATCCTTGCCGCCTGTAATATTAATAAGTACGCCGCGCGCGCCCTTAAGAGACACATCATCCAGCAGCGGATTAGAAATCGCGCCTTCTGCGGCTTCAACGGCCCGGCGCTCACCGGTTGCTTCGCCGGTTCCCATCATGGCTTTGCCCATTTCGTCCATGATTGTCCGGACGTCATTAAAGTCAAGATTGATCAGGCCAGGCACGACCATCAAATCTGTAATCCCGCGAACGCCCGAATTCAGGACTTCATCGGCCATCGCAAATGCGTCTGTCATGGTTGTTTGCTCGGTTGCGATCCGGAACAGGTTCTGGTTCGGAATAACGATTAACGTATCAACTGCGGATGTCAGACGCTCAATACCTTCTTCGGCAATCGCCATCCGGCGCGATCCTTCAAACTGAAAAGGCTTGGTCACAATCGCAACTGTTAAAATACCTTTCTCACGAGCGGCACGCGCAATAACCGGCGCAGCGCCGGTTCCGGTTCCGCCGCCCATTCCGGCCGCGACAAATAACATATGCGCGCCGTCAAGATGTTCGAGTATCTCTGTCATGGAATCTTCGGCTGACTCTTCGCCAATCTCCGGCTTCATACCGGCACCGAGGCCACGCGTAATCCCTGTGCCCATTTGTACACGCCGGTCGGCAGCTGAAAAGGCCAAAGCCTGTGCGTCCGTATTGGCAACAACAAACTCAACACCTCCCAGACCCGAGGTAATCATATTGTTGACCGCATTACCGCCAGCGCCACCGACGCCGATAACAACGATCCTCGGTTTTATATCGACTGACTTTGGAAGGGCTAAATTGATTCCCATGACATCCCTCAAATTTTATGGTTTCTCGCTGGTTAACAATTGACTCAATTCGGTTAATCAGGTCTTAAAATTTCGGTTTTGGCAGGGAATTAATACAGATTAATTTCGGTCTAGAAATTTTCGCGCAACCATTGGATAGATCGGCCAATAGACCCGCCGCTATAACGTTTTTTCATATACCGCCGACCGGTTAAATCAGGCGGTCCGGTGATGACATCTTTTTCTTTTAAAAACTGATACTTAAGAAGACCTGTTGCCACGGCGAAGTCAGGCGAAGAGAGGCTTTCATCGAGACCAAGCACACCGTGAGGCCGCCCGATGCGGGCGCGTTTGTTAAAAACGTATTCCGCCAATTCGCGGACGCCGTTTAGCTGGGCTCCGCCTCCGGTTAAAACAATTCGTCTTCCAGAATAGGCATCGAGTCCTTTCTGATTCATCCGGTCGCGCAGGATTTCGAATATTTCTTCGATTCGGCTGCGAATGATTCCCGTCAACATTGACTTGGGTTCATGATGCAGCGTGTCCTGCGCGCCCATTGGCGGACAGGGGATGCTTTCACGATCATCATCGGCGCCGTGCAAGGCAGAGCCATAAATCATCTTTATGCGCTCGGCCGCTTCCGGCGGGGTCATGAGACCGCGCGCAATATCTTTGGTCAGGGTGACGCCGCCAACCGCGAGGGTCTCGACATGAACGAGAGAATTGTCCCGGAAAACCGAAGCAGACGTGATGCCGCCGCCCAGGTCAATTAGCGTGACGCCCAAATCTTTTTCGTCCTCGGTCAGCACTGACAGGCCAGCAGCATAAGGCGACGCCGAAACTGAATTGATCGAGAGGTGGCAGCGCTCGATACAATGGGCAAGATTTCGAAGTGGACCAACGCCGGCCATGACGAAATGCATATCAACACCCAGGGACGAACCATACATGCCGCGCGGCTCATCAATATTGCGTTCGCCATCCACGCTCCAGCTCAGCGGGATGGCATGTAGAATGGTTTGCTCCGGCTGGGCGAATTCGGACAATGACGAATTGACCAAACGCCTGAGATCCCGATCGGCGACCTCGCCATTGGCAAATTCTGTTTGAACTTTCAGATGTTCTGACCTGAGTGACCTGACAGCAACATTGACTGCAACTGATTGGACCGCGACGCCGGCCTCGCGCTCAGCTTTTTCAACTGCGGTTCTAACCCCGTGCTCTACAGCGTGAATATCGACGACCGCGCCGGATTTCAGTCCGGAACTAACGCCAAAACCAGATCCCAGTATCCGGACACCCATATTGGGGTCAGCCTGGCCAATCAGGCATACGACCTTACTGGATCCAATATCCAGTACAGCTTGCGCCTCATTTTTGGTTTTTCGACCGCGAGAAATCATAATCTATCAGGCAGGCTTTTCCGTTGCAGGGCTAAGAGTAATTCGATCGTCCAAACGCATATCAATAACCGAGATTTTACGATCAAGAATTTGCCGACTTTTTTGCAGCCCCGTTAAGCGAGTCAAAGCCTGCTCGACATTATCGGCCGGTAATTTGACGCGCATACCGCCATTATCAATGATGATATCCCAGCGATCTGTATTGTGCCGGACAAAACTATCTACCCGGCCTTTAAGGAGCGGGTAATTGGCCATTTTCGCGTTCAGTTTTTCGAAGTGCTCCGGCGCTGAGGCGCCGACAATCAGCGGAATATCAGAATGGTCGGCGAGGCTGGCCTGGGTGATGATTCCCCCTTCCCGGTCGATCAGGTAAAACTCGCCCTCGCTTTGCCAGAGAGCATATGATTTGCGCTCAATGATCTGGACAACAATACGGTCGGGCCAAAGCCGGCGGACAATCGCGCGCTCGACCCAGCTAAGATTTTCAACTCGGGCTTGAGCTTCTTTCAAATCAAGCGCGAACAGATAATCGCCTTTTTTCACGCCAACCGCTCGCAGGACATCTTTTTCGCTAATCCGGCCTTCGCCCATCACATCAACACGTTCGACCACAAATCCCATAGACATCAGGCGGTCCTTGGTGAAATTGTCGCCAACCCGTTTGGCGTCCGGCAATAATCCGCCGAGCCAAAGCGCGATAAATCCGATGAAAAGAAATATGCCTAATACGCTAAGAGCTAGGCGCCAAAAACCTTTGCGCGAATAATTCGCCGCTCGCAGCTGCGCTGTGGCCCAATTGCGGGCCCCTCTCAATCCGGGTTTTAAAGGGCTAACACGTTTTATCGTGGCCATGAAGCATCCTCAACAATCCAGCGGCAAAGCTGGCCAAAACTCATTCCGACATGGGCAGCCTGTTCAGGCACAAGCGAAGTCGGAGTCATTCCGGGTTGAGTATTGAGTTCAAGCATTACGATTTTATTTACGATATCGTTTAAGTCGTTATTAATTTCATTAAATCTGAAGTCCGAACGGGTAACGCCCTTGCAGCCGAGCGTTTCATGGGCCAACAGAGCCCACGTTTTACATAAATCCTCGACATCCTGCGAAATTTTGGCCGGCACTTCGTGGCGCGACCCGCCGTCGGCATATTTGGCTTCATAATCATACCAGCCGCTGGTCGGAATAATTTCGGTTACGGCGAGTGCTTTTCCGTCCATCACTGATACCGTCAATTCGCGACCGGGAATAAATTCTTCAACCAGAACCATCTCCCCCATCGCCTCATTCTCGGCGACTTCAGCGGCCGGACCGTTGGCGCCGTCTCTGACAATATAGACGCCAACGCTGGAGCCTTGCGCATTGGGCTTAACCACATAGGGCGGTTCCATCGGGTGAGATTGTGCCACTGCGGTGCGCGCGGCCAGCGTTCCATCCGGAACCGTGATACCAACATCGCGCAATACGGCTTTACTGCGATGTTTATCCATTGCCAGCGCCGAGGCCATCACGCCGCAATGCGTATAGGGCGCGCCAAATAAATCCAGGACACCCTGGATGCGGCCATCTTCACCCCACTCACCGTGCAGCGCATTGAATATAACGTCCGGGTCGGCGGCATGAAGCTGCTCCCAAATATTATGACCGACATCAATTTCCGTGACGTCAAAACCCTCGGCTCTCAGCGCTTCGGCGCAGGCCGCGCCCGAGACAAGGGACACATCCCGCTCAGGTGACATTCCGCCTTTTAAGACTGCAATGCGCTGGGTCATTTACGGGTCTCCGATCCGTTTGATTTCCCACTCAAGGTCGACCCCTTCGCTATCTTTCACCATAGCGCGGATTGTCTCACCCAGATTTTCAAGATCGGCTGCTGTCGCCTCGCCAGTATTAATCATGAAATTACAGTGTTTTTCGCTCATCTGGGCGCCGCCGACTTTGAAGCCCCGCCCGCCGCTTGCGTCAATGACCTGCCAAGCGCCTTGGCCGCCAGATTGTTCTGGGTCGGGGTTCTTAAAAGTTGAGCCGCCGGTTTTTTCCCGGATCGGCTGGCTCTCCTCGCGCCGGGATGTGATATCGTTCATACGCGCCGTTATAGCGTCCGGGCTATCCGGTTGACCTTCAAAAATAGCCTGTGTGAAAATCAGGTCTTTCGCTGCGCTGGAGTGGCGGTAACTATAGCCCATTTCATCCAGAGTCATGATCTGACGCCGTCCGCGGCGGTCAATCGCAACGACCGATTTCAAAATATCCTTGGTTTCACCGCCATAGCAGCCCGCATTCATGCGAAGCGCGCCGCCAATTGTGCCGGGAATTCCCGCATAGAATTCCAGACCGGCAATCCCCGCCTTGGCTGCCGCTTTAGCGACCCGGTTGTCGAGCGCTGCCGTTCCTGCCGTCAGTGTCGTTTTTTGCGTGGAGATTTTGGCAAATGCCGGTCCGAGCCGAATGGTCACGCCGCGAACGCCGCCATCTCTGATCAATGTGTTTGACGCAACGCCGAGAACCTGCACCGGTATATCCTCCGGCGTGGCCGACATAAAAAGCGCTAAATCCGCCTCGTCTTTAGGCATAAATAAAATATCAGCGGGGCCGCCCACGCGAAGCCAACTATAGGGCGCGAGAGATACATTTTCAGAAAGCTTCCCGCGCACCGATGGCAGTCTCGCCATCAAGGACATTTACGCCGCCTCCAGATTTTCCATCAAATCAGCCGCCCAGAATGTGATATCACCGGCGCCGAGACAAACGATTAAATCGCCGGGTTTGAGCTTGGGCTTAAGCGTTTTGGCCAGATTATCTTTGGAAATCGATGTGGCATGGCGATGGCCATGGGCTTGCAGACCTTCGACCAGAGCCGGGCCGCTAATACCGTCGATCGGTTTTTCGCCGGCCTCATATACGTCGGAAATATAAACATGATCGGCGTGATTAAAACAGGTGCAAAATTCTTCAAACAAATCCGATAGGCGGGAGTAGCGATGGGGCTGCATGACGGCGTGAACCGAACCGCTGGCAACCTGACGCGCTGCCTGCAATACCGCAGCGATCTCGACCGGGTGATGGCCGTAATCATCGATTATGCTGACACCGTTCCATTCGCCTAAATGGGTGAAGCGGCGTTTGACGCCGCGGAAGCTATCAAGCGCAGTGCGAACCTGTGCTTCTGTGATGCCGAGCTTACGCGC
This sequence comes from Hellea sp., assembly GCA_013002305.1. Classification (GTDB taxonomy): domain Bacteria; phylum Pseudomonadota; class Alphaproteobacteria; order Caulobacterales; family Maricaulaceae; genus JACOMS01. The sequence continues at coordinate 12,710 of JABDKG010000085.1, read as the reverse complement.
TACGGCGATTGCAGAGAGAACATTTTGCGTATTGTGTTTTCCGGCCATCGGCAAAAACAGACCATCCCAGCGATCTTCGATCCCGTCGACATTGCGAAAGACGACATCAAAGCGCGAGCCGTTCGGTTCAAGCTTGAGGTTTTCGGCGCGAACATCGGCCTGCGGATTGAATCCGTACGTAATGACGCGGCGGTCTTGAATGCGCGAGACCAGCGCCTGCACTTCGGGATGATCAATACACAGGACGCCAAAACCGTAAAATGGCAGATTTTCGACAAAAGTGGTGAAAGCGTCCCGGAGCGTATCAAAATCACCATAATGCTCCATATGCTCGGGATCAATATTGGTCACGACGGCTACGGTCGGAAATAATTTCAGGAAAGACCCGTCAGACTCATCAGCCTCAACCACCATCCACTCGCCCATTCCCAGTTTGGCATTGGAGCCATAGGCATTAATGATGCCGCCATTAATCACAGTCGGATCCAGTTTTCCGCCCTCTAGCAGTGCCGCCATCATGGTCGTTGTCGTCGTCTTCCCATGGGTCCCGGCAATGCCGACCGCCCATTTAAGACGCATGAGTTCCGCCAGCATCTCTGCCCGCCTGACCACAGGAATGGATCTGGCCCGGGCTTCAACCAGTTCTGGATTACCGGCCTTAATTGCCGACGACATAACGATCGCGCCGGCGCTGTGTACTTGCTCGGCTTTTTGCCCGATAAAAATCGTAGCACCAAGATTACGTAATCGTCTGACATTGGCATTTTCACGTAGGTCAGAGCCTTGAACCTTATAGCCGAGATTGAGCATCACTTCGGCAATACCGCTCATGCCAATACCGCCAATGCCTACAAAATGTATGGGTCCCGTATCAAACGGGACTTTCGTCGCCATGGCTTTGCTCGAGGGGCCTTTGCCGCCTCTGCCGGAGTCACCTTTGACCATAATTTGCCTTTCAGGCGTTTTGAATTGCCGCTTTGACCAATTTGGCCATGGCCTTAGCTGCGTCGGTGCGCGCGGCACTTTTGGCAGAACGGGCGGCGTTTTCAAGCCAGTTCGAATCACTAAGTCTCGCCTCCAAAATAGATTTGACTTTTTCCGGCGTAAACTCGGATTCGGGCAAAATATCGGCAGCTCCAAGGCTTTTCAGTGAATTGGCATTGGCGGTTTGGTGATCATCCATGGCGATAGCGAGCGGCACAAGCAGGCTCGGCTTTCCCATTGCGGCGATTTCGGACACGGAAGACGCGCCCGCACGACCGATTATGAAATGAGCGGATGCCAGATGTTTCTGGATATCGCTAAAAAACGGCTCGCAAATGTTGGGCACATAAGCGCCTTCATAGGTCATGCGCGCAACCGACAGGCTCTCTTCACGGGTTTGCTGAACGACATGGAGCCGTTTCCGCAGATCTTCCGGGAGGTCTGCGACGGCGCGCGGCACCACATCACTGATCAGTCTAGCTCCCAAGCTTCCGCCGATGATAACGAGATTAATTATGCCGGTCGGCGCTTCATAGGCTTCAGGGATAGCGTCGACTATTTGAGCCCGAAGCGGATTGCCAATCGGAACGTGATTGGCCCCTGCGGGCAATTTTTCCAGATCATCAAAACCTGAGGCGACGACCCTAGCCCGGGTTGCAAACACGCGATTGACCCGGCCTAGCACTGCATTTTGCTCATGGATCAGCGACGGAATTTTCAAAGATTGAGCCGCGCGCATCGCCGGGAAAGCGGGATATCCGCCAAAGCCGACAATCACGTCCGGCTTCCAGTCTCTTGTAAATTTCTTGGCTTGGCGAACGCCTCGCGACAATCGCCACAATCCGGTCACGGCTTTGATCGGGCGTTTGGGATTCACCGTTGCTGCTTCGACGTCGATAATCGGATCTGCTGGAATATTCCCAGAATGTTTGCGTCCGCGCGCATCGGTCATCATTGCGATGTCCCAGCCGTCAGATTTCAGAATTTCGGCGAGCGCCTGGGCCGGGAACATATGTCCGCCGGTACCGCCGGCAGCTAGGAGCAATCGGGGCATATTAATCCCCGTAGCCGTAAGCGCCGGGCCTTCGCCGCGTGAAAGCCAGAATTAGTCCGGCCGAAAAACACAGAGCCAGCATGGATGAGCCGCCGTAGGAAATAAACGGCAAGGTCATGCCTTTGGGCGGCGCCATGTTGAGATTAACAAACAGATTAATCAGGGTCTGCATACCGATCATGGTGGCCAGGCCGGCGACCGCGAGCTGACTAAAATAGTCATTGAGCTTAAGCGCATTTCTGAAACATCGAATGACAAAGCCAGCCAGCAGAATAATGACAAATGCTGAAATTAGAAATCCAAACTCTTCGACGGTGACGGCGAAAATGAAATCAGTGTGGCCGTCAGGCAGGCTGAATTTGACGTCGCCCTCACCCGGTCCGCGTCCGAAAAACCCGCCGCTGCGGATCGCCTCTAAAGCCCGCTCCGTCTGGTAATTATCTTCCCCTGCCGGGCTCATAAAGCGCTGAATACGGGACTGGACATGGGGCATAAACAAATAAGCCATAAAAGCGGCCCCGCCCGTCCCGATCATTAAAAATAAAACCGAACCCAGCGATAGACCCGCGAAGAAGAAGACGGCCGCAAAACAAAGAGTCAGTAGGAAAGACTGGCCGAAATCCGGCTGCTGGATCAGAAAAAATATCAGGGCGAGATAGACGATAAATACCAAAGGCACGGCGGGCACAGCCGGATCGCGCTTGCCGACTGAGAACATCCAAGCGGCAAAGACTATAAATGAAGGCTTGGCAAGTTCTGAGGGCTGTAATCCGAAAAATCCAAGCGATATCCAGCGCTGGGCACCTTTTACCTCATATCCAGCAAATTTAACCATAAGGAGCAAAAAGAAACTTCCGATGAGCGCCAAAATGCCAATTCGCCTGGCGTTTTGCGCGCTAAAGAATGACAGGATAATCGCCCCGGAAAAACCGAGAATGACAAAAACACTATGTTTGTAAAGATGGTAAAACGGGTTTGCAACGCTGAGCCTTTCGGCCGCCGCCGGCGAGGCCGCCATAGACAATATAAGTCCCGTGCCCAGAAGACAAACGAACAGGGCTAGGGTCAAATGATCAACCGTACGCCACCACTCAAAGAGCGGCGAGCGTGCCGTTCTTGACGTGGATATGGCATTGGTAATCACGGGTTAGGCTGCGCTCTCACGGCGCGAGGCTGTGCTGAATTTATCTTGCAGTTGATTAACCTGATCGCGGAACGCATCCCCTCTGATTTCGAAATTTTTATATTGATCAAAGCTGGCGCAGGCCGGCGATAACAAAACGATCGGATTTTCAGCATCGGAATTCAGCGCATCGCGCAACGCACATAAAACCGCCATCTCAAGCGTGCCGGAGACTTTATTGTCGACATCGGTTTTACTAAGCGTCTTACGAAAGTTCGGGCCGGACTCGCCGATCAGATAGGCTTTGCGGATATTACCGAAGAGCGGCTCAAGCGGCTCAATACCGTCTGATTTGGCCTGCCCGCCGGCAATCCAGAAAATGTCTTTAAAAGAGCTTAGCGCTTGTCGCGCCGCGTCGGCATTGGTGGCTTTACTGTCATTGACAAATCGGACATTCACGATCTTACCAACGGTTTCCATTCGGTGCGCCAGACCCGGAAATTGCACCAGCGCCTTGCCGATTGCTTGCGCGTCAATGCCAAGAGATCGAACCGCCGCATAGGCGGCAGCGGCGTTTTGCCAATTATGGACACCTTCCAAGGTCTTGGCCTTTGTGAGATCGGCGACCTCAACCACTTTTGAACCTTGCGCGCAATAAAGCTTGCCTTTTAAAGCGCAGACGCCGTGACCGAGGGATTTGCGCCCGGATATCGGAATGATCCGGCGGCCATTAGAAACTTTTAGCTCAGAGCATATCCGGTGACCCTCGGGACTATCGACGCCGATAACAACCGTATCGTCCTGAGTTTGATTAAGGAAAATGCGGCGCTTGGCGGCCTCATAATGATCCATGTCGCCATGACGTTCGAGATGGTCCGGCGTCAGATTTAGAAATACGGCCGCATTGGCTCTCAAAGATGCGGTGCGCTCAAGCTGATAGGAAGATAATTCGATCACATAATGGGTGCCGGCATGCATACGCTCAAGGTCAAGAACGCCGCGGCCAATATTGCCGCCTATTTGGGCATCTCGCCCGCAGGACTGGAGGACATGGCCGATCAAAGCCGTGGTAGTGGATTTACCGTTCGTACCGGTAATGGCGATTATCTTGGGACGGTTTTCCTCGGCGCGCGACATGACTTCGCGGGCGAAAATTTCAATATCGCAAATAATCGGTACTTTATGCGCGCTGGCCTTTTCAGCCGTCCAATGCGGCTCTGGTAGTTTATCGGGAACGCCGGGAGATAAAACCAATTCATCAATGTCGTTCCAGTCAGCCTTTGTCAGGTCGCCAATATTTACGCCTGCCGCTTTGGCCTGTTCGGTCGTTTCCGCATTATCGTCCCATGCCAGGACTGTCGCCCCGCCCGCTTGCAAGGAAAGCGCCGCCGTTATGCCCGTTCGTCCGAGCCCGAAAACCGCGATTGTCTTGCCTTTAAATGTTCCAGCCTTGATCATAAATCTACCGCAGTTTCAGTGTTGAAAGTCCGATCAGCGCCAACACAATAGCGATAATCCAGAAGCGAATGACGATGGTGGGCTCAGCCCAGCCTTTTTTCTCATAATGATGATGAATGGGAGCCATACGAAAGACGCGCTTCCCGGTGAGCTTATAAGACGCGACCTGTACGATAACCGAGACGGCCTCGAGCACGAACAGACCACCAATAATGGCGAGAACAATCTCGTGCTTAATAGCAACGGCGGCCGAGCCTAAAGCTCCTCCGAGCGCGAGCGATCCGGTGTCGCCCATAAAGACCATGGCGGGCGGCGCATTATACCAAAGAAAGCCAAGCCCTGCCCCGACAATCGCGCCAAGGAAGATGGTGACTTCCGCGCTGCCTTTAACGAAGGGTACGCCGAGATATTCGGCGAAATTATAATTGCCGACGAGATAGGCGATGAAGGCCAGGCTCATACAGGCGATCATCACCGGCACGATTGCGAGCCCGTCGAGACCATCTGTTAGATTTACGGCATTGGCCGCACCAACAATGACAATACAGCCAAAGGGAATGAAGAAAATCCCAAGATTGATCCAGAAATCCTTAAGCATCGGAATGGCGAGCCCGGTTGAGAAATTGTCGGAAACATCCGGCGTCGTACCGAATGAGCGGGTCAAAACCCAAACCGCCACGGCGGCAATAGCGAACTCGAGAACCAGCTTTATTTTGCCGCTGAAACCTTTGGGGTTTTGACGTGAAACTTTGAGATAGTCATCGTAAAATCCGATCGCGCCAAACGCAACGGTGACGAAGAAAACTGTCCATAGGAACGGGCTATGAAGATTACCCCAGAGCAGGGTCGAAATCACGACGGAAAGCAAAATTAAAAGCCCGCCCATGGTCGGCGTCCCGGCTTTTTGAATAATATGACTTTCAGGGCCGTCTTCGCGGATCGGTTGACCTTTGCCTTGTTTCATCCGCAGCATTTTTATCATACGCGGACCGAGGATGAAGGAAATTAAAAGCGCGGTCATCAGCGCGCCGCCGGTCCGAAAAGTAATATACCGGAACAGATTTAGACCCGGAAATTGATCCGCCAGCGGTAAAAGCCACTCATAGAACATCCGCAACTCCCTTTTGTTCTTTTCTAATCGCCGCGACCAATTGGCTGAGGCCGGTTGCGTTGGATCCTTTGATCAGGACTGTATCTCCGTCGCTGAGTTCATGGCGCAGCGCTTCATACGCACCTTCCCAGTTCCGAACCCAGGCTCCGCGCATCTGGCGTGGCAAGGCGCCTTTAAGCGCGCGCATACATTCGCCGGTGAAAATGACCCGCGAAACGTCCGCTTCAATCAGCGGAACGGAAAGCGCGGCATGCAGGTCCAACTCATCTTTACCAAGCTCAAACATATCGCCGAGGACCGCGATCTTACGGCCCGAAGCGCGGCTGCTCAGCGTTTCAATAGCCGCCTTCATGGATTCCGGATTGGCGTTGTAACTATCATCGATAAGAGTGAAAAGCTTGCCGTCAATTTTAACATCGATCGCTTCGCCGCGCCCGGGGAGCGCCCGGAAACCGCGCAGCGCCGCAACCGATTTCTCAGGATTAATGCCCGCAGCTAAGCAGGCGGCAACCGCGCAGGCAGCATTCTCGATCCAGTGCGCGCCGTCGAGCGGCAGGCTGAGAGCATATGACTCTCCATCGATAACCAGATCTGCGGATTGCCGGCCCGCTTCGGACTTTGCACCCTCAATTCGGACACTGGCGTCTTTATGGGCGCCAAAACTAATGATAGCCGCGTCTTTTTTAGACGCTGCCTTGGCTAGAAAATCGAAATAGTCATCGTCGCGGTTGAGAATAGCCGCACCACCTACGGCCAATCCTTCAAATATTTCGGCTTTTGCTTCGGCGATGGCACCAACATTTTTGAAATGAGCCAAATGGGCCGGCGCAATTTTTGTGATGACGGCTATTTGCGGTGCGATCAAAGGCGAAAGATCGGCCAGTTCTCCGGCGTGATTCATACCGACTTCGAACACGCCATATTCTGTGTCTTTGGGCATACGCGCCAAAGTCAGCGGAACGCCCCAATGATTATTAAAGGATTTAATCGATTTATGGGTTCGACCGACGGAGCCGCAAATAACGGCGATAGCTTCTTTCAAGCTGGTCTTGCCGACACTGCCGGTGACGGCGATCCGCTTAGCCTTTGATCTTTTCCGGGCAGCCACACCCAAGTCCCGCATCGCTTGGACACTGTCTTTGACGATCAGGGCCGGTGCTTGTTCATTTGGATTTTCTGAAATGACGGCGGCAGCACCGCCGGCACGCGCATTGGGAATAAAATCGTGACCGTCACGGGCATCTTTGATCGGAACAAACAGATCGCCCCACTCCAACGACCGCGTATCAATTGACAAGCCGGAAATGGTCCAGTCGCCTTTAGCCTCTCCTCCGGTTGCCTTGGCCGCCTCTTCGGATGTCCAGAGCTGTGCGGTCATGCGGCCTTCTCTTTCAGAGCCGCGCGAGACTGCTCAACGTCACAAAATGGAATGACTTTCTCGCCGACAATTTGGCCTTGCTCATGGCCTTTTCCGGCTATGACCAAACAATCTCTTGGCCCGAGCATGGCGATACCGGCGCGGATCGCGGAGGCGCGATCGCCGATCTCTTCCGCGTCAGGACAGCCTTTTAATACTGCTTTACGGATGCTCGCCGGGTCTTCGGTTCTGGGATTATCATCGGTGACGATCACATAATCAGCATGTTTGGCCGCAACGGCGCCCATTTTCGGTCGCTTATCCGGGTCGCGGTCTCCGCCGCAGCCAAAGACGATAATCATTCTTCCGATCGTGTGCGGACGAACGCTCCGCAGCAGCTTATCTAGCCCGTCTTCTGTGTGAGCGAAGTCCACTAATATCGGCGCGCCATCTTTGGTTTTACCCGCCAGTTCTAATCGTCCGGCGACGCCGTATAGCTTCCCAAGCGCCGCTATCGCTGTTTCAATATCTACTCCGGTTTCCCGCGCCAATCCCAGCGCCGCAACGGCATTTAAAACCTGAAATTCGCCGACTAATGGCAGCTCGACCTTATATCTTTTGCCCGAGACAATCAGATCAATCAGCTGGCTAGCGGCGCGCGGCATGACTTCATCAATCCGGATATCTTCGCCAGCCCAGCCTGCGCGGATGATCTTCTGGCCGCGCGCTTCGCAAATCTTCGCGAGCTTCTGACCATATTCATCATTGACGTTGATCACAACAGGCGCGTCGGCGGGCGTCAGTTCTGTAAAGAGACGGGCTTTGGAATTAAAATAATCATCGACATCCGGATGATAATCAAAATGATCTTGTGTCAGATTGGAAAAACCCGATGCCGTGATTTCAACGCCGTCGAGACGGTGCTGCTTAAGGCCATGACTGGAAGCTTCCATGGCGACATGGGTTACGCCCATCTCTGTCAGCTTGTGCAAGGTCTTATGCAGCACAACCGCGTCGGGCGTTGTGTGCGAAAGCGGTAGAAATTCTTCGCCGTAGCGCACACCGAGCGTTCCAAAACACGCAGCTTTCAAACCGGCATGAGCCCAAATTTGCCGTAAAAATTCAACGGTTGAGCTTTTGCCATTCGTCCCGGTCATCGCGACCAATATTTCGGGCTGACCAGCATAAAGGCGGCTGGCTATCCGGCTATAGGTCAGGCGCGGATTTTCGCTGGCAATATAAGGCAGATCAAGATCGAGCCCGGGGGTTGAGAGAATGGCAGCCGCGCCGTTATTTATCGCCGCGTCAATATAGTCCCGGCCATCAGCAACAGTACCCGGTAGCGCTGCAAATAGCGCGCCCTCGGTGACCTTCCGGCTATCACATTCGATCGATGTGATCTCGGCGTCCGGTCCGTCTATGGATAGAGGCGGTATGAGTTCTGATAGCTTCATCGCACGGCCGGCGTTTCTGAAAACGGACTTTCCAAAACCGGGCCGGTATCGCGCTCAACACCGAGGATCGGCGCGATCCGTTCAATAATTTTGCCGGCGGTCGGCGCGGCGTTCCAGCCTGCTGTCGCGTAACCGTGGGTGCCCTCGACCGCCTTGGGCTCATCAAAAGTCACAAACACAACATATTGCGGATCCTGATAGGGAAATGCCGCGATGAATGAAGATACGAGCCGGCGCTCGTCATAGCCATTAATGCTTGGCTTATCGGCCGTTCCGGTTTTGCCCATAATAGCGTAGCCGTCAACGTCGGCTTTTTTCCCGGTGCCGTCAGTCGCAACATAGCGCATGAGGTCCCGCAGTTTCTGCGAGGTTTCAGCCGTGATGACGCGGCGTTTCTGCGCGGTGTGCACCGTATCTCTCTTGCGCAAGGTCGGGGCAACATATTCTCCGCCGTTTAGCAGCGTTGCTATCGCTGTTGTCAGCGCCAAAGGCGTTACGGAAATTCCGTGCCCATAGGAAACAGTCACAGTCGTAATATCCTGCCATTCGCGCTGCACTTGCGGCGCGGCGCTCTCGGTCAACTCGATCGGCACCCGGTCCATCAAGCCAAGCTCTTTTAGGAACATTTGCTGACGATCACCGCCAACGCGCTGCGCTATCATGGCCGTGCCGCGGTTCGAGCTGTCCGCAAGGATCGTCGGCATGGCGATCGGATGTTGGCTCGGGTGATCATCGCGAATATACTTATCCCGCACTTTCAGCGGTTTCTGAACAGGGAAGGTTTCAACTAGATCGGTCACGCCATACTCCAATGCCATCGCCATAGTGATGGGTTTAAAGACAGAGCCGAGTTCGTAGGTCGACATTGAGGCGTGATTATAAAGATTTTGCGGCGAAGTTGTGTTCGGATGATTAGGGTCATAATTGGGCAGAGACGCCATGGCGAGGATTTCGCCATTATTCATATCCATGACAATCGCAGCCCCTGTATCGGCTTTGAAATGCTCGAGCGATTTTTGCAGCTCTTCTGCCGCGGCGTTTTGAACGCGAAGATCGACCGACAGGGCGAGTGACGGCGCGTTGGGTTCGCTGAGAGCCGTATCAAACGCCCGCTCCGATCCTGCCAACCCTTTGAGATCAACGTCCGTAAAGCCAACAATATGCGACGCCAAATGACCACGCGGATAGACACGCTGCGGCTCGGCTTCAAACATAAGACCAGGCTGGCCGAGTAGAAACACATTTTGTTTTTCTTTGGGCGTTAGGCCGCGCCGGATCAGCAGCTGATCACCCGGACGGGTTAGACGACGCTGAAAATCCTGAGCTTCCATATCCGGAAATAATTCGTGCAAAGCCCGCGCCGTTTCAGCCGCGTTCCAGACATATTCGGACCGGGCGTAAAGTGTGTAGGTTGTCAGGGTTGTCGCCAGAAGTTCACCGTTGCGGTCAACGATATCGGCACGCTCTAGTTTGGCACTTTGACTATAATTATTTGTGTTTTTTCCGCTACTTAATAAAGAAACCTCAGCCAAACGAATAACCGCGACCATTAAAGCAAAAGCAAATATAGCGGCGCCGATACGAATTCGGATCCGGCCTTCAGCGACGGCCCTATATTCTGTATCGGCAACATGGACTTGCCGGCGTGCTGGTCCGCTAAATTCCGGATCAATACTCACGGATTAGCCTCCGGTTGATCTTTGAGCGGGAATACTGATTCAATATCCTTAAGGGTCAAAGTTTGCTTTACCTCGATAGATGAAAACCCAAGCCGGCTGGCGGATAATTCACTTAGCCGCGCCGGGCTTTCGAGATGGGCTAATTCGGCTTTCAAAACTTTGATTGCCGCCAGCTCTGCGCTGACCAGTCTTTGCAATTGCGCCGCCTCGGCCTTCGCGGTTTGAGCATTGGTTTTGACGTAGTAAAGCCCGAGCGTCAGCACCGCGCCGATGAGGAACAGCACAAAAATAATGCTACCGCCCACCGATTGATTATGACGGGATCTGACCGACATTAGGAGGCCCACTTATAATCAGAGAGAAACGGAACCTTCGGCAATAAATCCTCATTGTCATCAAACATGGCCGCTTCCGTTCGAACGGCCCACCTCATGCGCGCTGAGCGCGAGCGCGCATTGCCCGAAATTTCTGTATCGGACGGAAAAATTGCGGAGCGCTCCTCGAGATCGAAACTTGGCGCAAAATCATTTGTCACGATTTCAGGCTGATAGCGTGACCCGCCCGATGGCTTTTCAGAGCGGCGACGTAGAAATTTTTTGACAAGCCGGTCTTCGAGCGAGTGAAACGAGACAACGATCAAACGTCCGCCCGGACGCAATATATTTTCGGCGGCGATTAATCCGCGATAAAGTTCGCCCAGTTCATCATTGATGAAAATTCTAAGTGCCTGAAAGACGCGGGTCGCCGGATGGTTTTTGGAATGACGTCCCAGCGCCTGCTCGAGCAATCCTGCAAGCTGATCGGTCGTCGTCAGAGCGCCCTCTTCCCGTGCCCGTACGATAAATTGCGCGGCGCGGCGCGCCTTGCGCTCCTCCCCGTAGACCTGAAAAATACGTGTCAGGTCTTTTTCGCGGAGCTGATTAACCGCGTCGGACGCTGACGGGCCAGACTGGCTCATGCGCATATCAAGCGGGCCCGCCCGCATAAATGAAAACCCGCGCTCGGCCTGATCAAGCTGCATGGAGGATACTCCAATATCGAGGATAACAGCGTCGACCTTGTCCTCACCAAGGGCTTCATCCATATTTGAAAATGGCGTTTCGATCAGTTTAAGCCGGCCCTGATATGTCTCTGATAACTCAGCCGCTCTCGGTTTCACATTGGGATCACGATCCAGCGCAATGATATTGCAATTGGCCGCCTGCAAAATGGCTTTGGAATATCCGCCATTTCCGAAAGTCCCGTCAATGTAAGTTTCGCCGTCCCTGGGCTGGAGCGCCGCCAAAACCTCAGGGAGCATGACGGGGTAATGCTTCACCGTGCGCCCTCGCTGCCATTACGCCGCCGTAGCGAGATGAGCCGATTACGATTTTCACGGGCCAAGCGGCGAACATCGCCAATATGGCTCTCATAACTCTCGGGACTCCAAATCTCGAAACGCCGCCCCAGGCCGACAAATGTCGCGCGTCCATTAAGGCCCGCATATTCAGCGAGATCTTTGGGCAGCGTAACCCGGCCCCCACTATCAAATGAAAGCTTGCGGCTTTCGGCGAAGATCGCGCGCTGCAGCGCCATACGGCCCTCGTCATAGTGATCCATGGTTTCAAGAGAATCCAAATATTCCTGCATCAGCGCCAATCCGCCGCCTTCAAGATAATCACCGTCAAAACTAGGCCAGAGAACGATACCGTCAAAGGCGCCATCACCAACAACCGCGCGGAAGTCGGAAGGCACGGAAACACGGCCTTTCGCATCCAGATTATTAGTCGTGGTCGACAAAAACATATATCCCCTCATGAACTGGGAAGAGCCAGTCCCAATATGGGATAACATGGGATTTCATGGGAAACAATGCCAAATTAGCGAAAAATTAAGCATAAATGCGATTTTTTTCACTTAAATTTCCACAATATATTCATAAGTTTAGAACATTAATAGAACATGAGGAAGTGAAATGATTTTGCGGCCTGTTTCCAGCGCTTTTCATGGTCGCAAAATTGATTAGAGTGACGCTTGATGCACAAGTTTGACGCCAATATTTTACTGGATTGTTATCGCCGCGGCGTTTTCCCCATGGCAGAGAGCCGTAACGATAATAGTATATTTCTGGTCGACCCGGATAAGCGCGGTATTATCCCGCTGGACGGATTACATATTTCCCGGTCAATGCGCAAACAATTGCGCAGGGGCGAGTACCGCATTTCATATGATGGATGTTATGACCGGGTCGTAGCTGAATGCGCTCGCGAAACTCTGGATCGCCCCGACACTTGGATTAATGGCGGCATCGCCTTTCTCTACTCCCAGCTTCATAAAATGGGGCACGCCCATAGCGTCGAGGTTTGGAAAGGCGAAGAATTGGTCGGGGGATTGTACGGCGTATCAATCGGCGGTGCGTTTTTCGGCGAAAGCATGTTCTCGCGCGCCACCAATGCCTCGAAAGTCGCCCTCGTCTATTTGGTCGGGCGGCTTAATCGTCAGGGATATAAG
>JABDKG010000031.1 GCA_013002305.1 Hellea sp. | reverse complement strand
CGCTGGCTTTACACCCGCCATATAGGAAATTTCCTGGGTAATTTCCCGGGTTAATCCGTCTTGCTCGGCAGATTCCAAAGCGGCTTCCAGCCCGTCAAAATCACTACGTTCCATGGCCGCGCGATTTCGCTGACGGCGCTCGATAAATTGAAGGGCCTTGCGCACTGCCGGGTCGGACCATCCCGTTTCCGCGGCTTTGGGATATAAATCTGCGCAGGAGTCTTGCAGAACTGTACGGGCAACCGAGAATCGTTTGAGAATCTTGCGGCGGATTTCGTGGTTGGACCACCAGAACATCGTCAATCCATGAGACGGCCGAACTTCATCGCGCAGCACTAAAAGCTCGACATAGCGATGATGATTGCGGCTCATCCGCAAAATACGCTGAAGCGCGGTTTCAGAAAAATTAGCGCCTTTATTCTGCAATACTTTTTCGACGACCTCTTCTTCCAGAAATTCGACCAGAACATCGACAACGGCGTCAGATATGTGGCGGCGCTGTGCGATCACTAACCGATGGGTCTTCGGGACTTTGCGAGCAATCTGGATAAGATCGGAATCCGTCAAGCTTTTGCTTTTTTCGAGAATGTGACGGGCAACTTTCAGTTCATCCTTGGCAAGAATCATCAAAATTGTCCGAGGCGCTTCGTTCAACATGACCAACCGCTTAGCAACAGCTTCGCGAAGTCCGATGTCGGCATCGCGCAAAAGCTCAACCAATACATCGCCTGCCATATGCCGTTCCTGAGGTGCGAGCTGACTTTCCGGAATGCAAATCACGTCAGCCAAACGCCTCGCCAGCTGGCTCCGGACAACTTCCGGATCAACGAGCTTTGCTTCGGTCGTCTCGGTTAATTCGAGTGCCGCTTGGGGTTGCATGGACATCCTTTGCCAATTCTTGGGAAAATCATAGATAAAGAGGGTTAACCAAGGGTGACCAAATTCACTCCAAAATTGACAAATATATCAAGCCTCTTGCCTATTCGGCCCGGCACCTTATCTAGTCTGTGCACACTTGATATTCCGGATTACTGCATGCCTCACAAATTCTTCTCTGACGCAAAGCCGCCAATTGCGCCCAAAATGCCAGAAACATTTACGCAATTGGGCCGCTCGCGGGTTGATGAATATGCTTGGATGAAAGACGAAGACTGGCAGACCGTCATGCGAGAGCCCGCAACATTGCGCGCTGACATCAGATCCCATCTGGAAGCGGAAAACCTCTATACGCAAACGGTTTTAGAGCCTTTAGGGCCTTTGAAAGACGAAATTTTTGAGGAAATGAAAGGCAGGCTGGAGGCGGAGGATAGTAGCGTTCCAGCCCCCGATGGCGATTATGCTTATTATCATCGCTATCGCAAAGGTGATCAGCACGGGGTTTTTGCGCGCAAATCCATTACAAACGGCGACATCGATACGGGCGGAGAGGAATCGATCATCCTCGACGCCGACCTATTAGCGAAAGACCATAAAGGATTTTTCAATTTGGGCGCTGTGGCGCAAAGCCGTGACCATAACCGCCTCGCCTATAGTATGGACACAAAAGGTTCAGAAAATTTCGAGATTTTTATAAAAGATCTTCTGTCCGGTAAGGCGCAAAGTACGGACATAACGACCAGCACGGGCGGTGTGGTTTGGGCCGCGGATAATCAAACAATATTCTGGGTCGAGCGGGATGACAATCAGCGGCCTTATGCCGTGTTCTCTCGCAATATCGATAGGAGTGATGCACCCCGACTGGTTTACAAAGAAGAAGATCCAGGCTTTTTCGTTTCAGTCTCGGAATCGGACTCGCGGGCCTTTATAGAGATCAGCGCGCACAACCACACGACCAGCGAAATCTGGCTTATTCCGGCGAGCGCGCCTCACAATGACGCCAAATGTTTCGCGCCGCGGGAAAATGGCCGTGAATATAGTCTACATGAACAAGGCGGATATTTTTATATTTTGACCAATGCTGACGGCGCCGTGGATTTTCAGATCATGCGCCGCAAAATAGACGCCGAAGCTGACGCGGCTTGGGAGAGCTATATCCCCTACAAGCCGGGAACGCTAATATTAGGACTGGAGGCATTTGAGGACCACCTTGTCTATCTGGTTCGCGAAAATGCGCTGCCGCGTATTGTCATCGTCAATATGGAAAGCGGCGAGCCTCACGACATTGATTTTGACGAGGCCGCATTTGGTTTGGGGCTGAAAGGCGACCAGCCTTATGAGAGCCGCTATATGCGTTTTGTCTATTCTTCGCCGACAACGCCGGCGCAGATTTTCGACTATCATATGGATAGCAGGGAGCGGATTTTACGCAAAACTCAAAAAGTGCCGAGCGGTCATAAGCCGGAAGATTATAAAACCGAGCGCCTGATGATCAAAGCGCGTGACGGCGAAACCATTCCGGTGACGCTGCTGTATAAATCCGATCTGGATATCTCGAAAAAGGCGCCTTGCCTGCTCTATGGATATGGCTCTTACGGTATCACAATCTCAGCGGGATTTCGCACCGGTATCCTGTCGCTGGTTGACCGGGGCTTTATCTATGCGTTCGCGCATATTCGCGGCGGTATGGCCAAAGGTTACCGATGGTATCTTGATGGCAAGCTCGAGAAAAAGCCCAACACATTTAACGATTATGTCGATGTCGGGCGCGGACTTTGTGATCTCGGCTACACGGAAGAAGGACGTTTGGTGGCCCATGGCGGCTCCGCCGGCGGCCTGTTGGTTGGCGCCGCGCTAAATCAGGATCCAAAGCTTTTCGGCGCCGTTATCGCCGCCGTGCCTTTTGTCGATGTCCTCAACACGATGAGTGACACGTCCCTTCCATTGACACCGCCGGAATGGCCCGAATGGGGCAACCCTCTTGAGGATGAGCGGGCTTATGATCTCATCAAGAGCTATTCGCCCTATGACAATATTGTGGACGCGGCCTATCCGCCGCTTTTCATCACGGGCGGTTTAACCGATCCGCGCGTGACCTATTGGGAACCGGCGAAATGGGCAGCAAGGCTCCGCGATCACCAAACCGGCGATGAGCCCATCCTTTTAAAGATCAACATGGAAGCGGGTCATCAAGGCGAGTCAGGCCGCTATGACAGCCTCAAGGAAACGGCGCTGGAATATGCTTTCGCTGTGACCGCTATGGCCGCGCGTTAAGCGCGGCGTGGGCCTGAATATTTTCACGTTTGTCGGCGATCGTGGCTGAATTGTGAATTCGGCCTGCGGCAACTTCCCGATCAAGCAGATTAATAGCGGCCGAATAGTTTTTATAAAAAGCTTGAAAATCCACAAGCTTCAAAAGCTCCGCTTCTGAGGTCAGAAGCCCTCGCATATACATCGCCTCATAAACACCGACCACTTCAGACTTGCGTCCCAGTTTCACCAGCAAACTCATCCGCGCATTCCACAAGGCTTTCTCACCCGGCCAGAGCTGGGTCATGGTTTCCAGAAGCGCCAGTTGATTGGCGTCCTGTCCCTGCTTTTGATAGAGAAAACGCATCGTGTCATAATGTTTGCGTTCGCGATTTTGAAGCTGGCCAAACCAGTTCTCGGCCCACGGCAGAGCCGCCGGATAGTTTTTGCCCTGAATATAGGCCTGCATGATCATTTTCGTATATTTCGGCGATGAGCGATCCGCGCCGGATAATATGGTCGCCAGACGATTAGCACCGTCATTATATTGCCCGTCAGCGATCATGATCTGCGCCGCCGATTTATTGAGCTTATATTGGTCCGCCGCCAAAAGGCCGCCGCTGGCCAGCGCGCGCTCGAAATGATCAATCGCGTCATCATTTTTGTTTTGTTTGTAATAATAATTGCCGAGCATCTGCTCTATAACGCCGATTTCGTAGGGTTTTAGACTAGAGATATCCCGCGCTTTTTTGAGGCGTTTAATCGCTTTTTTGTAATTGCCCTCGGCGGCATAATCCGTAGCTTCAGTCACGAGCGCGCCCGATTCCGGCGAAAATTTACGATCCGCAGATTGGGTCGAAGCTGCGCCTGTCTGCGCAAGCGCGGTAGACGGCACGATAGCGATAGACGCCATAGAAATCGCGATTGCAGCAATAATTTGTGAGGCTCTGACCATGATATTTCCCGAGACTGTTTGCCCGTCTCTATCATAGAGAATGTTGAAAAGAAAAGAGCCGGACTGCTATTGATTGTCTATTCTAAATCTCCGGAATGATCCGCCCTCTGTCATCCTTGAGAACATAACGTATTGTCGTCTCAACGCCGGTCATAGTGACATATTGGCCATCAACCCGTTTGGGCCGGTATTTAAATTTGGCGGTCGCATTGACCGACGCTCGTTCGAATATGCGATCGCTGCAATATTGCGCGCGGATGTTGGCGGTTCCGCCGTCCGGGCTAACATCAAATACCATTTTACAGTGACCGGAGCGTTCGGCTCGATCCGGCATAATTCCGGCAGTCCGGATGGTCGGAACGGCGTCAACATCGCTTTCGAATATATCCAGAATGGAACGGTCCGGCGGCGGTAGAGTCAAATCCGGCTTGTTTTTTCCAACATGCGCGACCGGCTCGGTCACTTTTTCTTTAGCCGCGTAATCCGGCTCGGGCGGCGCAGGCGGAGGCACAACATCGTCCAAAGGCTTTGGAGGTTCCCGCGGCCCGATATCCGGCTCAATAGGTTCCAAAACCGTGCCTATGTCCAGCACGAGCTCTGGCTGCTTAGCCTCGGCTTCAAACTCAACCCGGATCAGCTCGACCATCGATAGCCCTAATCCAATTGTGATGACGCTCGCTCCAAGCGCCGAAAAAGTTAGTCTTGTTAGTAATGTCATGTAGTCCTCCCATAGTTATTTTATAACATATAGTAATAATTAATGCAATAATATAACAAAATTAATTTTACGTACAAAAAACCCCGCTCAAGGCGGGGATTTTTTTAAACTTGTAGAGACGGATTATTCGGAGGATTGAAGACCGCGCGCTTCTTCCCATGCGCCTTTAAACGGCATGCAATATTGGTCCTCTTCTTCGAGAACAAATTTACCCTCGTTAAAAATCCGCGCTTCTTCGGCATTATCCATTTTGATAAAGCAAAGATCACGTTCCAAATTGGCCATAAATTCACACCGGTCTTCATAGGCCTGATTTTCATCGGACACGAAAGTGATCCATTTTTTGGCAGAACTATATTCGCGCGATGTTGCCGGAACTTTCCGGAAAGCGGCTATCGCATTATTGTTCTTTATGACTTTGGGGGATGATATCCGTTGCTCGCGGGTCATATCACAGGATGGTCTCTCATCAGCCTGACCTTCTTCGTAGAGACAGGTTGCGATCAACATCCAGGATTTACCCCGGTCATAGCCCATATCCATGGCTTTTTGGAAAGCTGTCTGAGCTTTCCCGCAATCACCTTCATTATATAAGGCCTCGCCATAGTCGGCCCAGCTTTTGGACCGTCCGGAAGCATTCGCAGCAGCCTCCAATACCGGCAGGGCGCGCTTATATTCGCGGGCCTGACGGAACAGATCAGAGAGCTGCACCAAACGATCGGCGTTACGGCTTATGCGCTGCGCGTTCATTTCTTTTTCAAGAATGAGCGCGGCCTGATAAGGCATGTCATAATAGGAATAATATTGAACGATTTTCAAAAGATCCTGCTCGCTCGTCAAAGCGCCGCCGAGATAGAGCATTTTATTGACTTCAAAAGCTTCGGTCTCGCGTCCGCCATTGGCCAGCAATGATGTCCAGTTGTCCCAAAGAGTCTTATCTTCCGGCCAGCGCACAATCATTTCTTTGACGATATCGGCCTGACGGCCTTGCATACCCAGATTATTATAAAGAAAATTCAGCGTATCAAAATGCTTACGTTCCTTTGGGCTGGCGCTGCGGAACCATTCCTCGGCCCATGGAAGTGCAGCATTATAATTGTCTGCCTGAATCCAGGCCTGCATTAATAATTCCGTATATTTTGGATTGCGTTGCCCGGTGCGGTTGACCCAGGCTTCCAGACGCCGCGCACCCTCAGTATATTGGCCATTTGCAATCATAAGCTGGGCGATACTGACTTCCAGACTATCGATTTCTTTTGGCAGCATACCGCCGGCATTAATCGCGTTTTGAAAATTGGACAGGGCCTGCCCGAGCTGATCCTGTTCATAATAAAACTGCCCAAGCATGGTGTAAATCGTTGAACGCTCATAAGCGTTCAGACCTTCAATGCTAAGTGCTTCATTGAGCAATGCATTCGCAGCTCCATATTGACCATTTGTGCCAAGCGTTTGAGCTTCATTCACCTTGGTACCAGCTTTTGTTCCAAACTGGCGGCCTTCGACAGCGGCGTCTTGCGCTACCGCGCTTGTCGCCATGACTGTGCTGGTTCCGAGCGCGATGCCCATTGCCATAAGACTGGCGCAAGTGATCCGCGTGATGGTTTTTCTGACTTTTACCACTTTCGTGTCCTCGCTTTTTTCCATTATTCAGGAATAATCCGGCCGCGGTCATCGAGCAGACGGTAGGTAATTTTGGTTTCAACGCCGGTCATATTAACCGCAACGCCTTCGACAATCTTAGGGCGGTACTTAAATTTGGATGTCGCCTTAACAGACTCGCGCTCAAAGACGCGATCGGTACAGGAATAGGCGTCAATGTTAAACGGCGCTCCGTCCGTACCAACATCAAACCGCATACGGCAATGGCCGGACTTTTCGGCTTTTGGCGGCATTTGGCCCGGGATCCGAACCAATGGCTGGGCGTCCCGGTCACTGACCGTAATTTTAAAGTCTTTACGCTCAAGCTTTGGTGCCTCAAATTTGGGGATGGCACCCTGGATTGTTGCGATAGCTTCGGTGGGTTGCGACGCAGCTTGGCGCTCGATTTGAGGCGCAGGCGGCGGGGTGTTGACCTGTTTGGCCGCAGCGACCTTGGTTCGGCGCCGCTCAAATTCAACATCTTCTGTCACGGCCCCGATATCGACAACAACATCTGGCTGATCTTCGTCAGCTTCAAACTCGTCGCTGATCAGAAAAACCATAAAAAGGAACAGAAGGATCGTAATCAAAGCTGCGACTGGCACAGCGATTAAAAAACGAATTAATGCTTTCATATCTATTCTCTACTAGTTCGTGTTTGTGGACACGCGGGTCATAATATTCAGATCCTGCATGAGGTCCTGAACTTCCCATACCGTACCGGCTGACGCGTCTCTGTCGGCGATGATCATAGCCGTCGCTTCAGGAGTCTCGTCCTTCATTGACCGAATCAAATCGCGGATTTGATTGGTCTGGTAAGGCTGTCCGTCAATCCAGACCTCGTCCAGATTATTGACCGCGATCAGAATAACCGGGTCAAAAGGCTCGGCTTCCAACGCAAATGGTTTGTTGGGCTCTTGGCCCGTTGGCTTAACAAATACGGTGGTCACGATAAAAAAGATCAGCAGGATGAATACGACGTCGAGCATCGGCGTCATGTTCAGTTCTGTGTCCTCATCGAGACCTTCTACTCTTGAGCGTCTTCTTGCCATAAAGTTACCTTATCACATTACTTTACAAAAATCAACGGGTTTCGCCGTTGGCTGTAATGACTTCTTTTTTCGTTTTAAGTTCACGCCGGATAAATCCGTCAATCAATGAAATTTGAACCTGATGGGCCGAATATTCATGAATGCGTAAAATAACGGAAGCTCCCGGCTTATTCGCCAGCTGGCCGACGACCCGATCGACTACGTCTGTACAGAGGGTCGACATTTCATCAACCGAACAATTATTATCCTCACTGATATAGACCTGAATAGCCGGTTTCGGATCAGGATCTGACGGCGCGTTATTATCACGCGGCCGCGTGAAATCCAGACCGGTTTCGTTCAAGAACGTTGCGGTCACGATAAAGAAGATCAGCATGATAAACACAATGTCGAGCATTGGTGTCATATCAACGGCGGCATCCTCGTCGCCAAAACTCTTGCGGCGTCTACGCATCGAGGCCTCCTATCTCATCCGCAAATCTAGCGGTTTCGCGGCGACCTTTTCTTTCAAAATAGGTTGGAAAGAACAGCGCGGACAGAGCGATTGTCATACCGGCCATGGTCGGAATGGTCGCCTTAAAGATGCCTTTCGCCATGAGGCGGGCGCTGGACGATCCCGAAAGGGCCATCGTGTCAAACACTTCGATCATCCCGGTAACGGTGCCAAGCAGACCCATGAGCGGCGCGAGCGCCACCAATGTTTTGATCATATCGACATTTTGACCGGTCTTGACCTTGACCTCGGAAATCAGTTCATCACGAATACCGTGAGCCATCCAGGACGTCTTGTCCTCGCGGCCGGCCCATTCGCTTTTCAGGCGGCGCAACATAGGGCGATGCGCCATCTGATAATAAGCAACCCGTTCCAGAATAAACGCCCAGAGAACGAAAGCTAGCACCATAATGGCGACCAGCACGGGTCCTCCGCTTGATAAAAACTGCTGGAGGCTACTCCAAGCTGTGACTGGGTTTAGAAACTCCATAGGTTCTTCCCCTTAAGGGGTCGCAACGCTTAAGCGCCGCGACCTTCTTCAACGTGACGAGCCACAATACCGGCAGACTGCTCTTCCAGCGTGCTTTGGACACCGCGGGCCAGAGACGCACAGAAGCTGTGCAGGATCAGTAGCGGAATAGCGGCGATCAGACCGAGCATGGTCGTGACAAGTGCTTCCGAAATACCGGAGGCCATTTTCTGCGCATCGCCCGTTCCGAAGATTGTCATAGCCTGGAAGGTTTTGATCATACCTGTAACAGTACCCAAAAGACCCATCAGAGGCGCAATACCTGCACCCAGCTTCAGCAGGCTAAGGCCGCGCTCAAGCTTCGGCGATTCTTTGAGAATCGCTTCGTCCAGAGCCAGTTCGACAACTTCGCCGTCACGGTTTTTGACTTTTTCATAAGCCGCCATGATCCGTCCAAGCGGGTTCTTGCCGGGCGTTGACTTACGCTTTTGAGCACGAACCGAAGAGGACACCGCGAACAGACGCAGAATGTTCAGAATACCGAAGATAACACCGACCGCGAGAAGAATGATAATCAACATCCCGATCCAGCCACCTTGGTTTACGCGTTCGCGCATCGTTGGGTAACGGTCAAATGTTGCAACCAAAGTTCCCCGTGTGGGGTCAATCGGCGCGACAACCACTTCACCAGGGCTCGCATTCGCTACATTTTTTGCAGCCTTAGCAGGCGCGCCGCCCAAAGGACGCTTAGGCGGTGACAGGGCAAGCTGGCCCTTACGCTTCGATGTCGGGGTGTAGTTCAAGAACTGACCGCCATCTTCTGTAAAGATCGCAAATGCGCCGACTCTCACAACATCTGTGGGTTCGCCGCCATTCATATTGGCAACTTTAGCTGAAAAGGTTTTGACTTCACGTTGCGCCCGAATTTCGTCAAGAAGCAACTCGTAAAAACCGTTAAGCTTTGCAGGTGTTGGTAGACCCGGAGACGTTGCAATGTCATCCAGCAGGGCAATCCGGTTCGGATATTCGGCTGTAATAATTGAATTGTCCAAAAGCGACTTAAACTCAGTTGCCTTGTTCCGGGAAATCCCGAAGACATCCTTAAATTCGCCTGTCGCAGCCTCAAGCTCGCTGTTTAGCTCCGCGATTCTATTATCATTGGCAGCAAGCTGTCCGCGAACGGCATTGGCTCTGCTTTCCAGTTGACGCTGCTGCTGACGGGCTTCCGCCAAAAGAGATGAGCGCTGATTAGCTTGCGCTTGGAACTTTGCTTCGCGCTCGCGGTTTTGCGCGTCGACTTCAGCAGAATTATTCCGAATATCATTAAGAAGGTCGGAAATAGATTGGATGGACTGAGCCTGTGCCGGAGCAGTCACCAGTAACGCAGTCGTTGCTAGAACAACGGTTGCCATTTTAGTTAATAATTTCATGGATTTACTCATTATATTTCTCCCTCAAGCCTTAATTCGTAACCTTGACGGGTACGAGGGCCAGAGAATCGCCTGTTTCCCCAAGTGCCATTCGAATGGCGTTCCGCATTTCTAAAACCAGGTTTTCCTCAACGGGCTGCCAAGTTTCAGTCGCCAAATCATACCGCTGAATTTCCTTTTCGTCCTTGGACATAAATAGAAATGCAACGCGTCCGTAATTTACGAAATCAACGGTTTGATTGGCATCATCTGGATGTGGTCCTTCATAGGCCGCCAAATCGCGTCCCCGCACAACCTCATTCCGATATACTTTTAAAAGCTGGTCATACTGATCATCTGGCGACTTGGCCGGATCAGACAATGTCATCAACGCAACCTCAAGCTCATGCAGGCGCTCATCCAGATTAAAAGGATAATCAGCCCTTATTTCATCTTCGAGCTTGTAGGCCATCTTAAGCATCATCGGCACCATATTTTGCTTGGTGCTTTCAATGGTAGATAGCTGACGCTCAAGTGAGCGCATCTCGGAGAGTTGAGACTCAAGATAAAGATCCTGACGCGCAACGAACAATTCCAGATTGTCGACCTGTTGCAACAACGCGCTATATTCACGCGCGGCGGCATCAGCCTGATCATCTAAATTTTCGACCCGCTCCTGTGACGCTGCACTTGCGGCGGTTGAATTTTTAGCGCGTCGCATCGCATCATCCAGCTGACCTGAGCTTTGCGCTACGGCCGGGATCGCAAATGCTAATGTGGCAACTCCGACCATCATCACGCATTTTGCATTTTTTAAGTTCGACATGACTTCCTTCCAACTTAGTTTCGTTTTCAATTCAATTGCTCCCCAAAAGAGCGGCTCGTATGGGCGGCTTTACTCGCCATTTTTGCAACCCATACGGCTTGCAAAATTCTTTGTCTGCTTCTACTCGTTGACCAGAACAGGGATCTGCATAACTTCCACGGCAGCTTCCCCTTTGGCCATCTTAACAGCTTGAAACAGTTTTATTTGTTGCGTGCCTTCCACGGCTATCCACTCATTATCAGCGAGCAGCGGATCTCCGCCAGCGGCAGCGGCACGTTTTGCGCCTATATTGTAAATCTGAACGTCCTGACCATCAATGTCGGCATAGATAAACGCCAAACGGCCAACCCGGAGAAAGTTTCCATCGCGCAATTTTTCTTCACGTTCAAACGTCTGCAGAAGCGCTGCCACGTTGGCCGCGTCCTCTTCATTATTAAGATCGAGCTGGTCTAGAGATTTGCCGGTGCGTTCGTTAATAGCCTCACGCATTTCAGTCGTTGCGCCACAAGCTTCCGATTGAATATTTTCCTGACAGGCCTTCAGGCGCCATCCGGCTTTTTCTTCATTGGGATTGTCACCCGCATACTCGTCAACTTCGACGCCGTAATTAACTTCAGCTTCATACATAGTGAGCGCTTCTTTCAGCATATCGGCATCCCTGGCGTTGGGATTTTCCATCATATCCCTGATACGGGTGGCCCGGGCAAATCGCTCGGATGCATTATATGGTGCATCGAGCATCATCTCCGCTTCATAGCTGGCCAGCATAGCGGCAACCAATGGATTGACGGACGAAGTTAATTCCTCGACGCGTGAGAGCTGCGCTTCAAGATCGGCGATTTTTTCTTCCTGAGTTTGAAGAGTGACTTCGGCATGAGCAACCGTGAGCGCCAAGTCTGCATTCTGTTGAAGTAATTCGGCATAGGTCTGCCCCTCGGACTCTTCCTGTGCCAAGGCGGACCCCGAAATAGCTATCGCTAAAACAGATCCAATCAGCATTTTTGAAATGCGATAATGTGCGGTAGGTAGTTTTACCACTCACGTCCTCCTAAACTTGCGCATGCTTTACAACATGCTTTATTGTCATTTTTTTTGGACGCTACACGGTAATAAAAATTTAATCAATCGTTAGGGTGTTACAAAACGTGATTTTTTTTAAAAAAAATTTAGCGGCAATATTTATGGATTATTTTAGGGCAATTGAATGGCTGGGGTACCTGGATTCGAACCAGGGATGGCGATACCAAAAACCGCTGCCTTACCACTTGGCCATACCCCAGCATTCAAGATAAGCCGTCTATGACGGCGCGCGCCTTCTATAAAGCTTTGCGCGCAAATGCAATAAAAAATCGACAATTTTTCAGCATCTAATTCTCATAGATTCCAACTGAGTGAAACTGCAATTTTCTTATCGATAAACGAGAAATTTCTTTCCAAATTGCTGGAAATAGTGTGTATAGAGTAAAAAACTGGATTGAGGTTAAAATGCGCCATTTCTTGCTGACTGTTATCGGCACCATCGTCGGGATCATAATCTTCCTAATCTTGACTTTCATTTTTCTGATGGTGTTTGTTCTATCGGGCGGGAAAGAAAGTAAACCGGATCAAATTGTTCTGTCGCTGGATTTGCGCGGAGGGGTGATTGACCATGCAGCCGGGTCGTCATTATTCGGATCAAGTCCTATAAATGTTGTGGATATCGTTCAAGGTTTGCAAGCGGCGAAAACCGATGATGATGTCAAAGGTCTTTATATTCACGTGAGCCCGATGGGGATGGCACCGGCCAGCGCGGAAGAAATACGTCTCGCGATTAAAGACTTTACATCCAGCGGGAAATTTGCGGTCGCGCACGCTCAGGGTTTTGAAGGCACGTCGATTTTAGGATATCATGCCGTTTCGTCGGCCAGCGAAATCTGGCAGCAGGACACGACTGGATTTGCCGTTTCGGGCCTGCGTTCCGAGATGCCCTTTTACGGCGGCGTCGCAGATAAGTTTGACGCCCAGGTCCAGATGGAGCAGTTCTACGAGTATAAAAACGCTGCTAACGTCTATACACAAACTGATTTTACCGAAGCCCACCGGGAAGCCACAACGAGTTTGTTAACCTCGCTTTACGACAATGCGGTTAGTCAAATCGCGATTGATCGCGACCTTTCTGAAGCAAAACTAAGGTCCATATTTGAAAGCTCTCCGCACAGTGCCGAGGCCGCGCTCGAGGCCGGATTAATCGATCGCTTGGGCCACAGGATCGAAGCTGTTGAATATGTCAAAGAGAAAGCCGGCGGCGAAGATACCGAGATGCAAAGCGTCACAAATTATGCAAAAAATCGGTCTCAATCTGGTCCGGTAATCGCGCTGATCGGCGGGCAAGGACCTGTTGTCATGGGGCAATCTTCAAATGGCGGCACGCCCTTTATGAGTGAAATAACCATGGGCGGCGACACTGTGTCGGCAGCTTTCGAACGGGCGATCAAAGATAAGCGCGTAAAAGCAATTATTTTCCGGGTTAGCACGCCAGGCGGATCGCCGACCGCATCGGATCAAATTCAAAACGCAACTCTACGCGCGAAAGAGGCCGGCAAACCCGTCATTGTGAGCATGGGCCAATATGCGGCATCCGGCGGATATTACGTATCAACTCACGCCGATAAAATTGTAGCGATGCCGTCAACAATTACCGGATCTATCGGCGTGCTTGGCGGTAAAATAGCCTTGCGGGATACTTATGCAAAAATAGGATATAATGTAGAGGCAATCGATGTTGGCGGCGAATATGTCGGCGCCTATTCCGGCGATGAGCCGTTCACACAATCTCAGCGCGCCGCTTACCGCGGACAACTTGAAGACATTTATAAGGACTTCACGCAAAGAGTTGCGGACGGCCGGGGCATTCCTATTGAAACCGTTTTGGAAATTGCCAAAGGCCGGGTCTGGACCGGTGAACAGGCGATCGGTCACGGCCTCGTCGATGAGTTGGGCGGGCTTAGAACCGCCATTAAGCTTGCCAAGGCGGAAGCCAATATAGACGCGGCTGAAACCGTGCGCCTCGTCCCCTTCCCGCGGCCGAAATCCCAGCAAGAACAAATCGCTGAGCTGCTCGACCAAATGGTTCAGGTTCAAAGCGATATCGCGGCAATGCGGGAGATTATGGCGTCGGATGAAATTCAAGCCTTATTAGACGCCAAAGCCCGGATCGACCAAAACCGCGAGCTCGAAGCGGTTCTTCCAAAAATTCAATAGGCTAAACCAGACCGTGATCCCGGAGACGATTGACCAAAGGGGTTAGGTCATTTTCCCAATTGCGCCATTTCTCTACGGATCGCGTATAGATTTTTTCCCGGATTTGAGCTGAGCTTGCACTCGCGCTTGGTTCTTTGCGTTTGTGGAAATCCAGAAGATCAGCGCTAAACGCTTTGCCGAGATAGGCCATAATGGGTTTGACGGTTTGCTGCGGTGCGGCCACCAAATCTTCATAGTCGACAAAGTGAATGCGCTCGCCTGCGATGCCGGCCCAGTGCTGCTCAAGCTTGAGGTAAGCGGCGTAATAATCTGCCAAGCCTTCAAGATCGAATGAGTAGCGGAAATGCGGTTGTTTATACAGCGCAAAACAAACATCCAGAGCATTGCGGCGCATATACAGAATTTTGGCCTGAGGAAGATGTCGGCAGATGAGGCCAGCAAAGATGAAATTCATTGGATATTTTTCGATAAACATTGACCGGCCCGAACGGCGATAATCTACCTGATCCAGATAGGTCTGAATGATACGGGCGCTGCCTGGCGCGCTGGCGAGCATCTCAATATGTTCGGCGCGTAAAATTTCCCGGGGGGAAAGCCCGCAAAATGATTTAGCGGCATTTTCGAGAAAGTAAGTCTCGTCAATGCTCTCAATATCAGGATGACCTGTCACGATTTTTTCGAGCAAAGTTGTTCCGCTGCGCGGCAAACCCATTATAAAAACGGGCACCGCATTTGGCCTGATCCCTTTCCCCGCCGGTTCTATGGCTTGCGAGGTAAAACTTTTCACCGTTGCTTCCAGAGCTTTAATGTCCGTCTGCAAATCATAGCCTTGCATTTTTGCGATCGCGCCGGCGGCATCATTTCCGCGCTTGTAATATTTAAAAGACTCTGACCAATGGCTCAAATCTTCAAGCTCTTTACCTAGAGAAAACAGCGCGAAAATATTTTCGCGGTCTTGATCACTGTCCGGGCCGATGAGACGTTCGAGCATATCGACATGAGTCCGGTCCGTCGCTCTGCGAACTTTCGCCAGATCATAATGTAGTCTTTGATGTTTGGGTAGTTTCTGCACCAATCCGGTCAAAAGTTTTTCAGCCTGCTTCAGGTCCCCATTTTTACCGAGGCAATCTGCGAGATCGATTTCAAATTTCAGCTGGCCCGGCGATTGATCCCGAGCCTGCTGTAGCGGCGCCAATGCCAGCCCGTAAAGTCCGGCGCGCATAAAAATGCTGCCAGCTTTATTAAGGTAATGTGGATTGGAGTCTATTTTCGGTAATGTCGATTTAACGGCTTTGACGGCGGCCGCTTGCCGTCCCAGCCGCTGCTCAAGCTCGGCGGCTTCTATGCGCGCGTCAACTCTGGAAGACTTGGCTTTGGCGCATTTTCGAAAAGACTTAAGCGCATTTTCAAATTGCCCCATCCCTCTATAGGCAATTGCGCTAATAAAATGGCCATCATCATCCGCATCAGAGCGCGTCAGTCTCTGGCCCATTTGCAAAAGTTTCGGCCAGTTTTTTTGCTGCATCGCTGCCGAGACTTGTTCACGCGTCGGAAGGCCATCCATAATCAGATCGCGATCCCGGCATTTTGCAATATCATCTGCAGCGGCTGTAGCTGATCTTCGAAATGTCGCCAGCGCCCAATGGAACCCGTGTTGATTTTTGAGCGGACCTGCACGGAGCTCGCAGACGTACTGGCCCGTTCATTGAGATGAAAATTCAGGCAGGCCTCTTCAAAACCAAGCCCCAGACTTTCAATGAGTTTTGGAATTTCCTGTCCGGGGTTTCGCGCAAGTGTTTCATAGTCAACGTCTACGACCCGGTCCCCGAGCAGCGCTTTCCAATGTTTCATCAAATTATCATAGGCAACATAATAGCGGCCAATATGTTCCAGATCATAGGAAAATTTATACGCCCAGGTGAAAACCTGCTTATACATTGAAAAGCACGTATCCATGGCGCCGCGTTTTAGCACGACAATTTTAGCGGACGGCCAGGCTTTGGCAATCGGCCCGAGAAACATAAAATTAAGCGGAAGTTTTTCGATAAAATGCGGCGTGGCTGCCAATCTATAATCCGCCATTGCAAGATATTTATTTGGAAGATCTTCGCAATTGTCGGCAAAGCCATCAAAGCCCTCCGGCGTAAAAAGGTTCGGTTGGTCCGGACTTATCTGCCTGGCCGACTGCTGAACAAACATGGTTTCGCCGAGCGAGCTAACTTGAGAATGACTGCCAATGATCCGCTCGACCAGCGTCGTTCCGGTCCGCGGCAAACCCGCAATAAATATGGGCACGGGAGGTTGGTTTGATTTCGCATCGCCGTTGCTGAGCCATGTCTGATCACATTTTTTCTGTATATGATCTAAAAGTTCTATGTCTGGCCCGGGATTGTAGTTGAGCTGGGCAGAGACTGAGCTGTTGGCCTTAGCGTAAAACTCAAACGCCTGATCCCATTTTTTAAGGTCTTCATATTCTTTAGCGATGGAATATAAGATCGGCGTATTGCGATTGTCCGGGACCGTTTTATCTTCAAGTAGAGCTTTCATCTGGACAATATGGTCTTCGGAATTGGCCTTGCGAACGCGAGAATAGTGGTAGTGATTTTGCCGGTGTTTCGGATTGCCGGCGATCAGTTTTTCATAAAGTTCTGCTGCGAGGCCGGTTTCGCCCATATAGGTGGCGCAATTCGCAAGATTAGCCATCAAAAGCGGCGCATCCGGCTGTAATATATTGGCCCGTTTATAGAGCGGCCAAGCTGTTTCCGGCATCCCGATTTCAACGCTGATCGTGCCGGCAAGGTCTAAATATTTTGGACTGTTTTGTATGAGCGGGGAATATTTTCGGATCAGAGCCGCCGCATCTCCATTGCGTCGTAATCGGGAATAGATATTTGCCAATTCGATTGCCGCATCATGACGTTGGCCATTTGCCGCCAATGCCCGGCGGAAGAAATCCTGAGATGCTTCCAGATTACGGCCAAGCCGGGCCAAAACGCCCTTTATAAACAAGCCGTCATCAGAGCCTGGATCTTGTTGCAATATGGCATCAGACAGCCTCGCAACGGCATTCCAATCCCTCTGGCTCATGGCTTGACGCGCCATATGCGTCAGAGAGGCTATATCTGTCGTTTGAGTCAATTTAACTCACAAAAAAAGGGCCACCGAAGTGGCCCTTCCTATCAATTAATCTCTTAAGATTAAAATGTTTTCTGAGCGCGAACATAGAAGCCGCGACCAAAGACACGATATACCGCTGGCTCGGTGCCGGCGTTAAACCCTGTTTCAATAAACGGAGGCTCTTCGTTGGTAACGTTTGTCACGCCACCTGTCAGAACCAGACCTTTATCTTCCCAGTCATATCCAAGGATAATGTCGTGGTAGAGCTGAGAGTCGATTTCCTGGTCGTAACGATAATTACCGAATACGTCCGTATAACCGAGGTTCTCACCCAATGGGTCACAATTACAGAATGTGTCCGCATCAACACCACCAATATACTCACCGCGGTAAGTAATATTCATGCCGTCTTTTGCCCAGCCCAAGCTGTAGTTAAACTTGTCTTTGGCATATGCAGCACCGGATGTTCCGCCGTCATAACGACCGGCCAGATCCTCAAGAGGCTGACCCGGGAACGAAATACGCGAACGATCCAGAAGGTGTGTCCAGATGAATGAACCGCTGATATCACCAAAGCTCGCCGGATAGTCCATCCGAACTTCAGTATCGATACCTTCAACACCCAAAGCGGCAACGTTCAACGGAGCGTCAACAATTTGAGCAACAGAGTAATCCGGGCGGCGTGTGATCAACGCACAAGCGTCGGCACTACCTTCCAAGTGACACTGTCTCAGGATGTTGTTGACACCCAGCGTTCCGATACCGTCATCCAGTGAGATGTCGAAATAGTCGACTGTAACTGACATATCGAGATCACCAACATCCGGTGTAAATACAGCACCGAGTGTAAGTGAATCGCCAGTCTCCGGACGAAGGTTAGGGTTACCACCGACTTTGGCCAGAACCTGCGTATCAAGTTGTGGAGCCGTTTGAGCACAGCCCGCTGGAAGCGGAGTCTGAGCACATGGATCTGAGTAAGTCGGGAAGCTGTCTACAACGCCGCCGAACAGGTTAAAGATCGTCGGAACCCGGAAAACTGTACCGGCTGTACCGCGAAGTTTCAGGCTATCCAGTGCTTGAAGCTCGGCACCAACTTGCCACGTAATGTCATCACCGATCCCGGTGAAGTCATCGTAGCGAACGCCGGCTTTAAGATCGAGTCTTTGAGTACCATTGCCCCAAACCGGTGCAAACAATTCCATATAGGCATTGTAGTTCTCAAGAGATCCCTGTGTCGCGGCACCGGTGTTACCCGTTACCTGACCAGCTTGCTTGGCTGAATCCGGATCATTGGAAAGTTCACGTTCCCAGTAACCGGCACCAACGGCCCAACCAAGGGGTCCGTTTGGAAGCTCAAACATATCACCAGTCAGACCAACACCAATTTCAGAGAACTCGTCTTTTTGACGGTCAATAAGGTTAGCTGAGACATAATCGATCATGTCTTGTGTCAGCGTCGACGCAGTGATTTCACCGGTTTCGCGAACAACAGAACCGCCGCCAAAGAAGTTAAACGGCACACAACCTGCGATCAAAGTCGATGGGTCGTTAATGTCGCCATAACATTCCGGCTGTCCGTCACCATCAAGGTCAGCTGATGGCCCAAGTGCGTTAAACAGGTTTGGTCCATTAAACTGACCGAAATCGCGAGATTCGACGTTACGATAACCGTGGTTCGCAAAGACTTCCCACTTAATGTCATCAATTTCACCGTCCAGGCTGGCAACGAGTTGCGTTTGCGTCACATCCTGAGTGAATCGGCGGGTTGTTTCGATCATACGACGACGCGCATCACGAACGGGTGTGTAAGGTAGCGCAGTACCATTGGCTGCATTATAGGCATCAATTGCCTGACGCAGATAATAGTTATCCTGGTGGATACCGTTATAAGCTACGCCATTAAAGACGCCAGAGTGCGCGGGGTCGGTCGGTGAGTTGAACGGCATAGGCGCTAACTCTTGAGCAGACGTCCGCTTATTGGTCCGCAGGGATACATCCAGATTAATATCATCGCCGAGATCCATTTGCGTATTCGCAAAGATGTTCAGCTTCTGATAAGGAGTCTGCATATAGTTCACGGGTGCGTAATTATAGTTACGACCATCGTGAGGGATCATCAGACCAACTTCATAAGGCTGAGTAGCTGGCGTTCCGATCAGGAATGTAGAACCATTTGAACCATCTGGATTCATGAAGCCCAAACGGCTTTCAGGAATACGGGATGAACCGATCCGGAAACAACCGGCATCAGTGTTGAAACCCCAAGGCTCTAAGAGCTGGTTTTCACATCCTTCAGGATAGATATAGAATGAGTCCTGGAAGAAATCCCATGGCACATCACGCTGATAGACTTCCTGCTGGTCGACATATTCGACACCAACAGAAACACTACCGCGGTCAAATGTTGTACCGGCCAAGGCGCCGAGTGTGTATTGTTCGCCATTATTGGTCTTGTCCCACATATTGTACTGACCAACCAGCTCAACGCCTTCAAAGTCTTTCCGGGTGATGACGTTAACAACACCAGAGACCGCGTCAGCACCATAAATGGCTGAAGCACCGTCTTTCAGGATATCAACACGTTCGATCATCAGACCTGGGACGGTTTGGAAGTCACCTTGGTCAACCATACGCTTGCCATCAACCAGTGTCAGTGTCCGGGCAGTGCCGAAGCCACGCAGGTCGACACGAACAGAGCCGTTACCGCCATTGTTGGTTGTTGTACCAATCGGTGAACCGGCCATCGATGGCATTGTTTGAATCAGATCACCAACGTCTGAGATACCGGATATAACCAGATCTTGACGATCAACGACCGTAATCGGGCTGGCACTATCCAGGTCAGCACGAACAATCCGTGAGCCAGTGACAACAATTTCGTCATCTTCTGAGTCTTGCGCCACTGCGCCGGTCGCAAAACCAGCTGTCAGTGCACCGACCAACATGGTCGACTGAAGCAAATATTTTTTTATGTGTGAATTCACAATTAACCCCTTAATGGTTGTAAAGACGGCTCCGCCGCCTTGGTTTGTGTTACCCCGACCTTAAGCTAGGAGAGCTCAAAGATCGAAGAATCCCCGTCATGGTGGACGGAATCCCGCCCTTCTATTACCATTTCGCAACAAAGCTCAAGCCCAAGAGCCTAAAAAGGCAACTATATCGTGCTCTTTTTTCTAAACCGTTGCATTTTTGCAACCTTGCGAGAACGGGCTAATCGTAATAGCTAGATTTGAAGCAGGGTTGTCCAAAGGGTTTTAGATGCAAATTATATTCCGTTTATCAGCGATTGTCGGCCTGATTTCTGTGGCTGGAATTACCGCTCATTCTCAAGAATCTGATGCCGAAACAATCGTGTCATCTTTAGAAAAATGCGCAGCAATCCAATCAGATAGCGATCGCCTGGCCTGCTTTGATTTGGAATTCAGTTCGTTTTCCAAGGCTGTCGATGAAGGCAATATTCTGGTTATGGACCCTTCCTCTCTTCAAGATGCCAAAAAAGAAGGATTCGGACTAAATTTACCATCTTTATCGGGCCTTGGCGGAATTTTTAAATCCAGCGATGATCCGGAAATTCCGGGCAATGTTGATGAAGTCGAACTTGAAATCGAGAAAACCACGACCTTTGGCTACAAAAAGACCCGTTTTATCATGACAAACGGCCAGATATGGGAACAGGTAACGACCGACAAAGTCCGCATCCCCAGCACTAAAAATGGCAATAACATGGCTGTCATCCGAAAAGCCGCGCTCGGAAGTTTCATGTTGAGAATTAATGGCGAAGGCAAA
Organism: Hellea sp.; assembly: GCA_013002305.1. Lineage (GTDB taxonomy): Bacteria > Pseudomonadota > Alphaproteobacteria > Caulobacterales > Maricaulaceae > JACOMS01. The sequence goes on along the minus strand of JABDKG010000031.1, from coordinate 3,334 downwards.
CAAATCCGGGTCAAACGCGTCAAATAATCATGACGTCATGGCGGAAAGACTTAAAGTGGTCGTGGCGCGGCGTCGTTCACAAAGAGACCGGGGCGCAAATCGATTTCACCCCCGGCCTGTTCTACGATATTTATCGTTGGGGCGTGTTCTCCAGCGCTGTCATTATCCGCAATTTTTTCCGATCGAAAAGCGCAACTATCGTCTGTTATCCTAAAAAAGTCCGGTCCTGGTACATGATTTGGTCAATCTTCAAGCGCTGTGGTATCAATATGGTTGGGCCGGAGCGCGCTGACAAAGCGTCTTTGGCGTTACATTTTTTCGACAACACACAGACACGCCCTCCAAAGCCGCCAAATAATGCGGCCAAAACCGTGAATTTTGACTGTATTGATATCCGAAAATCCACCGTCGCTCGGACGTTCAAGCATGTATTCGGATATGATCTCAGCGTGGAGCCCAGCCAACATAGCGGCAAAATGGTCGTTAAGTCGGAAGATAATGGTGCGCATGACGGAAAAATTGTCCAAGGACCGACAAAGGTCGAACCCGATATGGTCTATCAACGCGTCGTCAACAATGAAACTGACGATGGCCATGTCCGCGATTATCGCTGCCCGATGTTATTTGGCAAACCATTGCTTATATTTATCAAAGAGCGCAAAACCGAAGACCGGTTTAAAAATTGTAACGCCCGCGTTAGGCTGGCCGATCCGAAAGATTATTTCAGCGCTGACGAACTCACAAAAGTCTCACAATTTTGTAAGATGATGAAGCTGGATTTCGGCGGTATAGATATATTACGCGATAAGGAATCAGGGCAAATTTATATTGTCGACGTCAATAAAACCGATATGGGACCGCCAATGTCTATGTCTTTGAAAGCTAAGTTAAAATCAGTCGATATTATGGCTGAAGCTTTTTCCGAAGAATTGATCAACACTAAGCAGGATACAGTGTAAATGACTATTCCGTTCGTCAGGGAATTTGATTTTGAGTATGGCGTCAGCAAGCCAATCAGCCCGCTCATAGAACGCCTTGTCGCCGATAATCCCGGACCGTTCACATTTACCGGCACGGGTGTCTATATTATCGGCGACAAAAATGTGGCTGTCATAGATCCCGGCCCGGCGACCGAAAATCACAAAGCTGCGCTAAAAAAAGCGCTGAAGGGCCGAAGGGTGACGCATGTGCTGGTGACCCATCACCACATTGATCATAGTCCGATGGCGGCGCCGCTTGCCAAGGAACATGGCTGTCAGGTTTACGGCTTCGGCCTGCAAGCCCGCCCACCCGCAGACGGCGAAGTTCGCCTCGAAGCCGGCGATGATCTCAGCTTCAAACCGGATGTCGAAATTTGTAACGGCCTGAAAATAAACGGGGATGGCTGGACCATCGAAGCCATTCATACGCCTGGCCATACGTCCAATCATATGTGCTATGCGCTGCACGAAGAGAATGTTCTGTTTTCAGGCGATCATATTATGGGGTGGTCGACCAGCGTCGTCAGCCCGCCTGATGGCCATATGGGCGATTATCTGGACAGTCTAAAGCGGATTTTGGCCCGCGAGTTTACCCGGATCATCCCGACCCATGGCCCGGTGATCGAGAAGCCGCAGGAATTTGTCAGCGCCTATATTGACCACCGGCTTGAGCGAGAGCGCCAAATTTGCGCCGCTATTGATCAAGGCCTTCACACCATCACCGATATGGTTACCACCATCTATACGGATATCGACAAAAGACTATATCCTGCAGCGGCCCACAGCGTTCTGGCACATCTCATTCGGTTGCGCGAAATTGGCCGCGTCACGGCCGACGGGAAAGACGGGATCAAAACAGAATATTACTTAAAGGCTGCCTGATGGCCCGGCACAAAGCTTCCTGCCACTGCGGCGCTGTCTCTCTGGACTTTGAAGCGCCCGCCCACATGAGCGTGACAATATGCAACTGCTCTATTTGCAAAAAGACCGGCCATCAGCACATATTCGTGCCCCAGTCTGGCGCCATCATTTCGGGCAAAGAAAATCTCTCGCTCTACACATTTGGCACAGGCGCCGCGAAACATTATTTTTGCAAAATTTGCGGGACCAAGCCGTTCTACATTCCCAAGTCCCACCCCGAGGACTATTCCGTCAATCTCCGATGCGTTGTCGGGGACACCATCACGGCGTCCGAAACGATCGAATTTGATGGGCAGAACTGGGAAAAAAACATTGATAGTCTACGGTCGAAAACCTAGGCAATATAAATTTTACGACATCGGCTGATCGGTGATGCGAATATGTTTCGGGTGATCGGAAAACCGGTCGAGCCAGGCTATGATATTGGGATAGTTTGTAAGCTCGAACCCGCCCTCACCTGCGACGTGTGTATAGGCATAAAGCGCGATGTCCGCGACCGTAGGGCCTGATCCGACAAACCAGAGATTGTCGGCCAAATGGCCTTCCATCACCGCCAGCGCCGCCTCGCCGCGCGGCATCAGGGTTTCAAGCTCGCCCGCCCGGCTCTCCATCGCATAGATGCGGATAAACCGGGCCACCGCGATCGCTGGTTCGTGTTTATACTGCTCGAAAAACATCCACTGCAGCGCTTTGGCCTGATCATAGCTGTTCATCGGCCAGTATGGCGTCCCTTCAGCCAGAAAATACAGGATCGCATTGCTTTCGGCGATGCGCCGACCATCAGACAGTTCCAGCAACGGAATTTGCCCGACCGGATTTTTGTCTTTAAACGCCTCTGACCGGGTTTCGCCCTTATGAATATCGAGCAATATATGCTCATATTTTATCCCGAGATAGCTCAGGATTAGCCGGACCTTGTAAGAGTTTCCGGACGGGAGATAATCATAGAGTTTCATTAATCGGAACCACCGAACTGTTCCGTCCATTTCGCGACATCGTCATCTTCGATTTTGGTGAAAAGAAGCTCCGGCGCGCTAACCTCGAGGCCAATCGGCAGGGCATCAATCAGCGCCGGAATGCCGGAATAATCGCCAAAACTCCACGTCCGGTTCTCGGCCGGAACGCCGATGGCATCCAATATTTTAGCGGCGGCATCCGGAATGATCGGCTGCGCAATTATCCCGAACAAAGCCACAAGATTGAGCCCTGTTCGAACCCCGACGGCCGCTTGATCAATATCCGTTTTATAATGGGTCCAGGGCGCGGCCTGTGTGAGATATTCATTACCCGCCGCCCAGATCGCGCGGGTCTCTGCCATGGCCTTGCGGAATTCGCGGGTCTCATAATATTTAATCAGCGCCGGAATGCGGGTTTGAAGCTCTTTGACAATCCAGTCTTCGGCATCGCCCGGGGTTCCGCCGCTCGGGACTTTG
>JABDKG010000021.1 GCA_013002305.1 Hellea sp. | reverse complement strand
GCATGAAGGGGTAAATGGGATTTCGTTGCCTTCGCTAAAATGGGCTTTTGAATTTAAAAAATGAATTCTGTGCTCATGATGCGAAGCGGTGAACAGAGGAACATTTTTACTCAAACAATTGTTTGAGAATTTTTGTTTTCCATGAAACTGTTTCGAAAATGGTCGAGGATTGGCCTAGTTTGAGCCTTTGATTTGAGACCAATTAGGAACAAGCAGCGATTGAGCTAAATATTGACTAAATGAATGCGACTTTCTGCATACGACTAAAGGCTTTAATTAAATGACCACCGGCACTGTGAAATTTTTTAACACCACCAAAGGCTTCGGCTTTATCACTCCAGAAGACGGCTCCAAGGATGTCTTTGTACATATATCTGCCGTACAACAATCGGGAATTCAGGACCTAAGGGAAGGCGCAAAGGTCTCGTTTGAGGTCCAGCCTGACAACCGAGGTCCAAAAGCGGTAAACTTACAACTGCTTTAGCGATGCTTTGACCCGATCCGGGTGGTGTAATCAATCGCAGCTCAGGATCGGGTCCACGACCTTATCAATAACATCCTATATATATGTAGGCTGACGAGGATTAGTTAATGCGTCGGCCCCTTTCGCATTGGCGTCGATCCAAGGTAAGTTGGCGCAGGGCCTAGATGCGCCAGCAAAACGTGAAGTATTTAGTCCCCTGTGAAGAATGATTTTCAGGCGGGTTGAGGTGTTTTTGCGTGGCTGAGGGCGGCGAGGATTTTGAGCAAAAGAATCTTCAGCCATTGAGCGAGACGCCGGAAGTTCAAGCCGGCGGCGGCGAGCACTGCATTTGTGCGGTCGCCGTCGCGGCCTTTGAGATAGTTTCGGCCCAGTCGGTGCTCTTCCTTAAGATGTCCGATGACCGGTTCGACGGCGGAGCGGCGCCTGAGTTCCCGCTTGATCTGCCCGTGGACGCCGCGCTTTTGCCCCGAGCGGAAGACCGCCAGGGGCTTGGGCGCGTCATGGCCGCGATAGCCTTTGTCCACGTAAATGCGTTCAGGAGCGGTCCCGATCCACTCGGTCAGTTCCTCGATAACAGCCTTGAGCGTATGCCCGTCATAGGGGCTGCCGTGCAACGCCTTGGCATGGAGGATGAAGACCCCACCGGGGCTTCTGGCATTCGTGGTGGCAATTGAGACCTTGCAGCCGAACTCGTAAGGTTTATGGGCCTTGCCCTTGCCGATACATTCGGTCTCGGGCGCATGCAGGGAATAGACCTTGGGGTTGTCCTGGCGCTTCTTTTGACGGCGCAGGCGGCCGGCAAGGGAAAGCTCAGGCTCAAAAAGGTCCCTGAGAGACGCATCGGTTGCGATCTTGCGGTGGATATCCCGGATCATCCGTCCAAGACGGATATTCAGGAATTTAACCTCACGCCTGTGGCGCTTGAATTGTTTGGCATGGGCATAGCGCTGGGCTTTGATGAGCGCCAGCTTACCCACCCTCACATAGGTCTGACGCAGACGGATGCCGTGACGGCGGCACAGGCGGCCAAGCCGGACAATCGCCGTATAGAGAAGTTTGGCATCGGTCGGAAAAGCAATATTCTTGGGCTGGACGGTGGTGTCAACCGTCACCCGCTTCACATGCCCGAGCCGCAAGGCGCCTTCCCTGTGAGCCGCCGCCAGGCTTTCCTTGATCAATTCTGAAAGCTTGTCCTCGCCCAGCCGCTGTCGCCAGCGGGTCAGGGACGACCGCTCAAACGGCGCCTCGTGGCAGAAGTAAATCTCGCCGCAAAAGTGCTGGTAATAGGGATTCTCCACCCAGCGGGCACAGACCTCGGGATCCGACAGGCCGTACATGTATTTGAGGATATTGAGCCCCGCCATCAGCCGGGTCGGCAAAGCCGGACGGCCCCTGTCTGTGTAAACCGCACCGAACGACTCGTCGAACCGCGGCCAGTCGATCGCAGCCCCGAGCTTCACAAGCTCATGACGCGGATTGATGATGTTGTCCAACCGGCTGCGGAACAAATCCTCGCCGTTATCGCCTCGATCTTTGGGATGCATTGTCCACCCTTTCAAGGTTCAAATCACTCTCAAAAGGGAATCACAAATTGCAAGATTTTGCACCCCATTCCGCCAAAAACCTGCAATCAAAAATACCGTCGAGCCCTATAACTCTAAGCCAAATCAATCACTTGGAAATCGTTCACAAGGGACAAATTAGTGTGCCAATTATTGGAAAACCCCGGTCATGACTAAGTACAACTAGATAACTTTCCACAGGGATAAGAAGTGCAATGGCTAAGAATACGATTGCGCCTGCGCCCAAAAATTCTGATATCCGTATACCGTTCTGGCCATCGATTATAAATGGCGCTGATAAGAAGACGGCAATGAGAATGATTGCCCATATGTGGGCTCTCGAGTCACTCGCGATAGGGG
>JABDKG010000018.1 GCA_013002305.1 Hellea sp. | reverse complement strand
CGGACGTAGGTCCCGTGATCGGCACACTAGGGCAATATGGATAGTTCCCACCAAATCCAACAAGGCCGCCGGTGACGCCTTTTATAGAGGCTTCAAATTTTCCTGATCCATTGGGCTTATCGTCATCGAGCGCCCATGTCACGGTGCCATCGTTCTCTTCTCGCGGTTCGACACACCCGTTCCAATTTAAGGGAGCTGGCGCCGATAGCCAAGCGTCATTCGTCGTGCCGATATTCACGCGATCAGAATATGGTAGCAACGTCACATAAAAATTGTCATTTCCGGTGAATTGATCAAGCTCAACGAGGACATTGTTGAGCGTGCCCATCGCAGTCGTCCAACTACTGCCAAAACCCATGGAATTTGTCGTATCAAACGCAATTACCAGTTCAAGATCCTCACCTAAATCGGCATCCGCCTCGGTTGTTGCGGCGGCCGTCATATTAGGAAAGCCCGAAATCTGCGGAAATGATGCGGAAATCATTCCGATGGCTTCCACATTAACCGATCCGTCAGAATTAGGCGTCGCCTCGAAATGAGTAATTTCAGCGCTCGGTACATTCAAGTTCGCAAGTAAATACGCTAAAACCCGTTCTTCAAAATCATCATCGTCATCGTCATCGTCATCGTCATCGTCATCGTCATCATCATTTGTATCTTCAGGTATTGTCGTTCCGTAGAGTGCAGCGGCATCCACGGCATCCTGTAGCTTAGAATCAAAAGATTGGAGTCGATTAATATCAATCGCCATACCAGTTGCAACGAGAAGCGGAACCGAGGCCAGCGCAAACATCATTGCAAAGTTGCCTGACGTATCGCGCCAAAACGTTTTGAGTAACCTTTTCATCCCAACTTTCCCACTTGCTAGCCGTTCCTTTCAACAAATCAGCGAAAAAAGTAACAAAAAAGATTGAAAATGCAGTTATCGTACGTGGTTTATGATGGGTAAAGTTTCTACCCCAACGCGCCCCACAATTCAGGAACATCGGAAATCGCGTTTTCATAATAAGCCTGAAACCCAGGAAGTTTGACCTGATTGAGAAATCCGGAATAGCTCATATAGGATACTAAAAATCTGAGATCCTTTGCCCATGGCGGCATATATTTTGGGCGTTCAACCAGGCCTTCTGAAACAAGATTTGCGAGGGCCGGGATATCTTCGAGATCCAATTTCCCAACAAAAATTAGCCGGATTAGATCGGCGCGCCCCAACTTGACCACAGTTCTCATGAAGTTATGCACCCGTAGGAGCCCGTTTAGGTATACCATATCTTTAGTGAAGGGTGCGCCTCCAGAAATTACACCACCCCTAAAAATTCGCCGCGTATTGTCATAAGCGACCTCCGGATCATTGTTACAATCACGATAATAGTCGAAAACTTCTTTAAAGTCCGCCCCGTCAATTGACATTTGAATAGCGATAACTCGATCTGCAAGCCGGCGAAATCTTCGCGGGTCCATCGCGCCGCTGATAATCTCTGCAAAAACAGCCAGCCCTTCTTGGATTTCTGTCACACGTGCATGCGCTCGCCCCAAAAGCGGAAAATTGGACTGCCTTTTGCCATTCAATGTCGTTGCAACATGAATGAGGGCCTCATGTTGCAACAGCTGATCAACATCCCGTAGCGTGAACTTTGCGTCCTTATTTATTCGAATCCGCTTAGATCCAGCGAGAGCTTTGGACGGGATATCCGAGACCAGTTTTATGGCCGGCCGGGCGTCATCAAAATGATAATCGAGCTGAATTCTCAGGCGCTCTGCGAATTCTTTTGCATCGATAAATTTTTCGTAACCGTCGATCACAAGATTTGTCACATCTAAACCGTTCAACGTGTCATCCATGTGCCGAGCCAAATCTATAACGCGCGTTTTCCGGTCAATTAAAGTCTCAGTCGGAACGCCGTATAATTTGGAAGAATGGGTAAAAAACTCAGCCGTACCGCGAGCGCCTAGCATGAGAGCGGTCGTCTCTATTGATTCGGCTGCGCGGGTGAGCCACTCCCCAACAACTCCTTTGTTTTCAATGAGTTGACGAGCATCTTTTACGTGCTCAAAACATGCCTTCAAATCAACTGCTTCATATTGCGGTTTAGGTAAAGAACCGGATTTTAAAAACGCTTTCTTATGGTCTTCATCCCATATTAAAGAGCCTAAAATTCGGATCGATGACATCGCGGCATTAAGATGCCCGGCAGCTTTGATCTGGCGTTCCCGCAATGCCGGGAGAGCTGGCATTATTCCGCCTCTCCGCCCTCTTCTACGATATCCTCATCAGTGTCGTCGTCGCTTTCTTCAATGCGTTCGACAGAAACGACACGTTCGTCTTCTTTGGTCCGTATCACAGTCACTCCGCGCGCTGAACGAGAGACGATAGATATGTTGCGGACCGGGCATCGGATTAATT